>JBDHSZ010000011.1:0-42549 GCA_039812945.1 Shinella sp. | reverse complement strand
AGCTGCGAGGGCATGTCGTGGCCGAGATTGACATAGGTCTGGCGCAGCGGCAGCAGGTCGAGCAGCAGGTCCAGCGCGGCGCGCGGATTGCGCGAGCAATGGCCGCCGTCCGGCAGGATCTGCCGGTCGAGCTCCTCGTCCAGGTGGCGCGCGGCCTGGCGCATCTTGGAGGGGGAGGAGGGGATGGCGATGGAGGCCATGGCGAGCGCGATGCGCACGCGCAGCCGCGGCTCGCCGTCGCGGGTCGTGTCGGCCACATGGCGCAGATAGCGCACCTGGAAGGCGAGGCTCTTCAGGAAGCGCCGGTAGAAGGGGTAATCGGCATCCTTCAGCACGACGGGCGAATGGGACAGCCAGGCGATGATGCGCTGGGCGGTGATATCCGGCCGCCAGGCAAGGCCGCCGATGACGCGCCCGTGACTCTGCAGCCAGTCGTCGACGATGAAACGCGCCGTATGCGCCGCCCTTTCCGGATCGACCAGCCGCATATGGCGCAGCCAGCCGAAGCAATGCAGGCGCACGGCGAATTCTTCCGAGGGAAGCTCCAGCGCGAAGGGCGATTCGCCGTCGCATTCGAGGACGCGCCCGGCCAGCGGAAAACGCCCGGCGGTGATCTCTTCGCCGGCGAAGGAATCGGCGGGATGGAGGTCCGTCGGGGCGACGACCAGCCGGTCCGGCGTGCCGCCGGAAAAGCGCAGGGCGCTGATCCGGCCCAAGGCGAGCCTTCGCGAGAACCGGCGCCAACCCTCACGCAGATACAGATAGGAAAGCCGCTGCCGGTCGGAAAGCTGCATGGTTAACGAATGCCTCCAGGTCTATAGGTAGGCTGAGGAGGCAATCGGCGTCAATTGACCGGGACTCATGGGCTGTTGATGACGGGGACGGCCGGCTTTTTTCCTCAGGCCCCGTTGCGCAGCCGCACCGCATAGAACCCGTCCAGCCCCCCGGCATGCGAGGCCGTCGCGGGCAGCATGGCCGGCGTGGTGCGGAACTCGCCGCGCGGCGTGATCGCCGCTTCCATCCCCGGCCAGTCGGCGGGATCGACCGGGTCGATCCGCCAGGCCGGATTGTCCGCGAGCACGCGCGAGACCATGTCCTCGCCCTCGGCCGGATCGAGCGAGCAATTGGAGAAGACGAGCTCGCCGCCGGGCTTCACCAGCGTCATCGCATAGCGCAGCAGCCGCTCCTGGAGCCGCGCGAGCTTCTCGATATCCTGCGGGCCCTTCGTCCACAGCACGTCCGGGTGCTTGCGGATCGTGCCGGTGGAGGAGCAGGGCGCGTCGAGCAGCACGGCGTCGAACAGGTCGGCCGGGCGATAATCGGCCATGTTGGCCTCGACGGCCGTGACCGGCAGGCCGAGCCGGCCGAGATTGCCGATCAGCCGCTTCAGGCGGTTGCCGGACTGGTCGAGCGCCGTCACCTCGGCGCCGGCCAGCGCGAGCTGCGCTGTCTTGCCGCCGGGCGCGGCACAAAGGTCGGCGACCCACTTGCCGGCGAGATCGCTGAAAAGCCTGGCCGGAATACTGGCGGCCGCATCCTGCACCCACCATTCGCCGGCATCGAACCCTTCGAGAGCGGGGATCGCGCCCGAGGCCGCCGGCAGGCGGACGGAACCGGTCGGCAGGACAAGGCCGCCCAGCCGCGCGGCCCAGCCGTCCGGATCGGATTTCACGGTGAGGTCGATGGCGGAGGGTTCCAGCAGCGATTCGGCGATGCGCGCCGCGTGGTCGCCGCCATAGACGGCGATGAGCCGCTCGTGGAACCAGGCCGGGATGACGGAGACCGCATGGGTCGCCGTCAGATGGGAGGCCTTTTCGCGCGACAGGCGGCGCAGAACCGCATTGGTGAGGCTGGCGAAGCGGCGGTTGCGCGGATCGAGCTGCGCCTGCTCGACCGCGAGGTCGACGGCGGAATGGTCCGGCACGTCGAGATAGAGGATCTGCGCCGCCGCCGCCGTCAGCACATGATGCAGCGCCCGCGCGCCCTCCGGCAGCGGCGTGCCGACCAGCGTGTCGAGGATCGCCTCGATGCGGGGAAGATGACGCAGCGCCGTGTTGAGGATGGCCCGCACCAGCGCGCGGTCGGCATCGCTCAACTGGCGATAGGCGGGATTGCCGTTCTCGACGTCCAGCATGCCGTCGAGCGGCGTCTTGCGGTCGACCACGGCGGCGAGGATCTTCGCGGCCGCCTGCCGGGCGCGAAGGCCCGGCTTTTCCGGCTGGTTCGCGGCGGATTCATCGGGTTTCGGACCCTTGCCGGCGCGGTGTCGTTTCGGATGGGCACGTCTTTTGTCGTCGTTCAAGACCAGGGACCTTTTGGTGGCTCGGAACCACCGCGTCCCCAGCCCGTCGTCGGTACGGAGCGCGATTTGCGGACGGGATTATCAGCCCGGACCGGTTCCGTCGAGCGCGCCTGCATGCCGCGGGCCATTTCCTGCAGCGCGGCGATGCGATTCTCCGTATTCGGATGGGTGGAGAACAGGTTGTCCATACGCTCGCCCGACAGCGGATTGATGATGAACATATGCGCGGTCGCCGGATTGTGCTCGGCGGCCTCGTTGGGGATGCGGCCGGCGGCGACGGCGATCTTCCTCAGCGCCGAGGCGAGCCCGAGCGGGTTGCCGCAGATCTCCGCGCCGCGCCTGTCTGCGGAATATTCGCGCGTCCGGCTGATCGCCATCTGCACCAGCATGGCGGCGAAGGGCGCGACGATCATGGCGATCAGCACGCCGACGAAGCCGAGCGGATTGTTGTTCTCGCGGCTGTTGCCGCCGCCGAAGAACATGGCGAAGTTGGCGAGCATCGAGATCGCGCCGGCGATCGTCGCCGTCAGCGTCATGGTCAGCGTGTCGCGGTTCTGCACATGGGCGAGCTCATGCGCCATCACGCCCGCCACTTCCTCGTAGCTCAGCGCATGGAGAAGGCCGGTGGAGGCGGCGACGGCGGCGTTCTGCGGATTGCGGCCGGTCGCAAAGGCGTTCGGCTGGGCGCTGTCGATCACATAGACGCGCGGCATGGGCAGGCCGGCGCGCGCGGCGAGATCACGCACGATGCCGTAATATTCCGGGGCCGAGCGTTCATCGACCTCCTTCGCGCCGTACATGGACAGAACCATGCGGTCGGAGTTCCAGTAGGAGAAGAAGTTCATGGCGATCGCCACGAGAAGCGCGATCATCATGCCGCCCCGGCCGCCGATCAGCAGGCCGACTCCCATGAAAAGCGCCGTCATGACGGCGAGCAGCATGGCTGTGCGAACGATGTTCATGCGTTTCCGGCTCCTGTCTGCCCTATGGCCTCGCCCCTGTTGTCAAGGGCATGTTTCACGTGAATCACTGCTTTCCACAGTGCTGTCGCGCCTCTTTCGCGGCAAAACCGCTCCACACTTTTGCGCGGCATGCCTATATGATGGTAAGCCAGCAGGAATTCTTCAATATCCGGGAAGGATGCCGATTTTCATGCAGAACGACAACGACAATCATTCCGACGGCCGAAAGGCGCTTCCGCCCGCCGCGATCCGCGCCCTGCAGGAAGCGGAAGAGCGGCGCAAGGCCGCCCCGACCGTCGAGCGCGCGCCGGAGACCGGCGGCCGCGGCGGCGAGGACCCGGCCCGCTTCGGCGATTGGGAGATCAAGGGCCGGGCGATCGATTTCTGAGCGCGGAATCCGGCTCAGGAACCATCTTCCAGCCTCTCAAAACAGAAACGGCGGCCGATGGCCGCCGTTTCCGTTTTTCTCGAAGACTGGTCAGCCGGCCGCCTTGTTCTGCCGGTTGGCGATCAGGTCGTCGACGACCGCCGGATCGGCCAGCGTCGAGGTGTCTCCGAGTGCGCCAAAATCGTCCTCGGCGATCTTGCGCAGGATGCGGCGCATGATCTTGCCCGAGCGGGTCTTCGGCAGGCCGGGCGCGAACTGGATCTTGTCCGGCGTCGCGATGGGGCCGATCTCCTTGCGCACGTGCTTGACGAGGTCCTGGCGCAGCGCATCGTTGCCTTCCTCGCCGGCCATCAGCGAGACGTAGCAATAGATGCCCTGGCCCTTGAGGCCGTGCGGATAGCCGACCACGGCGGCTTCCGAGACCAGATGGTGCGAGACGAGCGCCGATTCGATTTCCGCCGTGCCGAGGCGATGGCCGGAAATGTTGAGCACGTCGTCGACGCGGCCGGTGATCCAGTAATAGCCGTCCTCGTCGCGCCGGCAGCCGTCGCCGGTGAAATACTTGCCCTTGTAGGTGGAGAAGTAGGTTTCGACGAAGCGCTTGTGGTCGCCGTAGACCGTGCGCATCTGGCCGGGCCAGCTATCGGTGATGCAGAGGTTGCCGTCCGCCGCGCCCTCCAGCACGTTGCCCTCGTTGTCGACGAGCTCCGGCTTGATGCCGAAGAACGGCCGCGTCGCCGAGCCGGGCTTGAGGTCGGTCGCGCCCGGCAGCGGCGTGATCATGATGCCGCCGGTCTCCGTCTGCCACCAGGTATCGACGATCGGGCAGCGGCCCTCGCCGACGACATTGTGATACCATTCCCAGGCTTCCGGGTTGATCGGCTCGCCGACCGAGCCGAGCAGGCGCAGCGAGGTGCGCTCGGAGCGCTTGACGAAGTCGTCGCCGGCGCCCATCAGCGCGCGGATCGCCGTCGGCGCGGTGTAGAAGATGTTGACCTTGTGCTTGTCGACCACCTCCCAGAAGCGGCCGGCATCCGGGAAATTCGGCACGCCCTCGAACATCAGCGTCGTGGCGCGGTTGGCGAGCGGCCCGTAGACGATGTAGGAATGGCCCGTCACCCAGCCGACATCCGCCGTGCACCAGTAGACGTCGCCGTCCTGGTAATCGAAGACGTATTTGTGCGTCATCGAGGCATAGACGAGATAGCCGGCGGTGGTGTGCAGCACGCCCTTCGGCTTGCCGGTCGAGCCGGACGTGTAGAGGATGAACAGCGGATCCTCGGCCTTCATCTTCGCCGGCGGACAATCGCGCGGCACCGTCAGCACTTCCTGATGGTACCAGAGGTCGCGGCCCGGCGCCCAGCCGATCTTGCCGCCGGTGCGGCGCACGACCAGCACCTTGTTGACGATGACGAACTGCTTGGCCGCGATGTCGATCGCGATGTCGGTGTTTTCCTTCAGCGGGATCGGCTTGCCGCCGCGCACGCCCTCGTCGCAGGTGATGACGAAGGTCGATTCGCAGTCAACGATGCGGCCGGCCAGCGCGTCGGGCGAGAAGCCGCCGAAGACGATGGAATGGACGGCGCCGATGCGCGCGCAGGCCAGCATGGCATAGGCCGCTTCCGGGATCATCGGCATGTAGATGGTGACGCGGTCGCCCTTCTTGACGCCGTGCTTCTTCATCACGTTCGCCATGCGGCAGACGTGTTCGTAAAGCTCGTTATAGGTGATCTTCTTGTCGACATAGGGGTTGTCGCCTTCCCAGATGATGGCGACGTCGTCGCCATGCGCCTTGAGATGGCGGTCGATGCAGTTGTAGGAGACGTTGGTGATGCCGTCCTCGAACCACTTGATCGGCACCTTGCCGGTGAAGGACGTGTTCTTCACCTTGGTATAGGGCTTGAACCAGTCGATCCGCATGCCGTGCTTGTCCCAGAAGCGCTCCGGGTTCTCGATGCTTTCGCGATACCAGTTCTGATAGGTCTCGTTGTCGATCAGCGTGCGGCTTTTCGCGGATTTCAGGACCGGATAGGTCTTTGCGGACATGGATTCCTCCCTAGACTGCAATGCGCGGGCCCGTGCTCCCCGGTTCCCGCAACTCCCGGTCCATACATAACAGGTCAAGGCACTCAGGCAATTAGACAAAAGGTCATTTGCGCTTGAAGAATTGCATTTCTGCGATAGTGGCGTTATAGAGGGCGCAATTCCCGGAAATATAGTGGTTACACCCCCACGGCCCGCGACACCGGCGCGGACGGACAGAAGGATTATATCCATGGCACAACAGCTACTGATGCCAAAGGCGACTGCGGTCTGGCTGGTCGACAACACGGCGCTGTCGTTCGACCAGATCGCCACATTCTGCAAGCTGCACCCGCTCGAAGTGAAGGCCATCGCCGACGGCGAATCGGCCCAGGGCATCAAGGGTCTCGACCCGATCTCCACCGGCCAGCTTTCGCGCGAGGAGATCGCCCGCGCCGAATCCAACCCGAATCACAAGCTCAAGCTCTCCGAGCCGAAGGTCCGCGTGCCCGAATCCAAGCGCAAGGGCCCGCGCTACACGCCGGTCTCCAAGCGGCAGGACCGCCCCAACGCCATTCTCTGGCTGGTTCGCAACCATCCGGAACTGAAGGATGCGCAGATCTCGCGTCTCGTCGGCACCACCAAGTCGACGATCGAGCAGATCCGCGAGCGCACCCACTGGAATTCCGCCAACCTGACGCCGATGGACCCGGTCACGCTCGGCCTCTGCTCGCAGATCGACCTCGACCTCGAAGTCGAGCGCGCCTCGAAGGGCCGCCCGCTGCCGACCGCCGCCGAGCTCGGCGCGACGCTGGAATCGGCGCAGGAAACGGAAAAGCTGCCCTACAGCACCGATCGCGAGGAGGAGAAGGAGATCGACGCCGACGCCGTCTTCGCCAAGCTCAAGTCGCTGAAGTCGGCGACACCCGAAGAGGACGAGGACGACGGCTTCTGAGCCTCGCCTCACGACGGACAATTGCAAAGCCCGGCTCTTCCGCCGGGCTTTTTCTTTGGCGCGGACGCCTCAGCTAATCCGTCGGCCGGACAGCACCGCCGCGATCTCGTCGAGGATGGCCGGGTCGTCGATGGTCGCCGGCATCTTCCATTGCTCGCGGTCGGCGATCTTCTGCATGGTGCCGCGCAGGATTTTCCCCGAGCGCGTCTTCGGCAGGCGCTTCACGCAGATCGCCGTCTTGAAGGCCGCGACGGGGCCGATGCGCTCGCGCACCAGCGCCACCACCTCCTGCTCGACGAGCGATGATTCACGTGAAACACCGCTCTTCAGGACGAGGAACCCGGCCGGAAGCTGGCCCTTCAGCGCGTCGGCGACGCCGATCACCGCGCATTCCGCGACATCGGGATGGCTGGCGCAGACCTCCTCCATCGCCCCCGTCGACAGCCGGTGGCCGGCGACATTGATGATGTCGTCGGTGCGCGCCATGACGAAGACATAGCCGTCCTCGTCGACATAGCCGGCATCCGCCGTCTTGTAGTAGCCGGGGAACTCCGCAAGGCAGGCCGCGTGAAAACGCTCGTCGGCGTTCCAGAAGGTCGGCAGGCAGCCCGGGGGCAGGGGCAGCTTGATGGCGATGTTGCCGAGCGTGCCGGGCGGCACCTCATGGCCGGCGTCGTCGAGGATATGCAGCTCGTAACCCGGCATGGGCACGGTGGGCGATCCGTGCTTCACGGGAAGCCGCTCCAGGCCGAGCGGATTGCCGACGATGGCCCAGCCCGTTTCCGTCTGCCACCAGTGATCGATGACCGGCACGCCGAGCACCGCCTCCGCCCAGTTGACCGTCTCCGGGTCGGCCCGTTCGCCGGCGAGGAACAGCGCCCGCAGGCTGGACATGTCGTAGTGTTTCACGAGCGCGCCGTCCGGGTCCTCCTTGCGGATCGCGCGAAAGGCCGTCGGCGCGGTGAAGAGCACGGAGACCTTGTAGTCCTCGACCACCCGCCAGAAGGCGCCGGCATCCGGCGTCCCGACCGGCTTGCCCTCGTAGAGCACCGTCGTGCTGCCGTTCAGCAGCGGCGCATAGACGATATAGGAATGGCCGACCACCCAGCCGATATCCGAGGCCGCCCAATAGACCTCGCCGGGCTCGACGCCGTAGAGCGCGCGCATCGTCCAGGCGAGCGCCACCATATGCCCGCCATTGTCGCGGATCACCCCCTTCGGCTGGCCGGTCGTGCCGGAGGTGTAGAGGACATAGAGCGGATCGGTCGCGGCCAGCGGCGCGCAGGGCACGCTGCGGCCGCGCGCCGCCGCCAGCGCCGATCCGAGATCGACGTCGCGGTCCCCCTCGAGCGCCGCCGCCAGTTCCGGGCGCTGCAGCACGAGGCAGCGCTCCGGCTTGTGCCCGGCAAGCTCGATGGCCGTGTCGAGCAGCGGCTTGTAGGCGACGATCCGATTGGGCTCGATGCCGCAACTGGCCGTAACGATGAGCTTCGCCGCCGAATCGTCGATGCGCGCCGCCAGCTCGCTCGCGGCGAAGCCGCCGAACACCACCGAATGGATGGCCCCGATCCGCGCGCAAGCGAGCATGGCGAAGACCGCCTCGGGGATCATCGGCATGTAGAGGATGACGCGGTCGCCTTTGCCGACGCCGTGATCGGCCAGCACCGCCGCCATCGCGTTCACATGGTCCAGCAGCTCGCCGTAGCTGTAGCGCGCCTTCCGGCCGGTGACGGGGCTGTCGTAGATCAGCGCCGCCTGCTCGCCGCGTCCGGCCGCCACATGCCGGTCGACGCAATTGTGGCAGGTGTTGCCCGTCGCATCGGGAAACCAGCGGCCGTAGACGCCCTGCGCGCCGTCGAAGATCTCCGCCGGCTCAGAGAACCATTCGATCGCCCGGGCAAGCTCGGCCCAATGGGCCTTAGGATCGTCCTTCCAGGCCCGATAGGTTTCCGCATAGGTCTTGTGCATCGCATCCTCCATGACCGGCCACGAGGCGGCCGGTTCCTCCGGCAGGAAGAATAGGAGAGGGCGGTCTTCCCGCAAAGCCAGACGAAAGCCTGAGGCGGCGGGACCTGGCCTTGCGCTTCGTCAAGCGGAAGGCGGCTCAGCGCGTCCCGAAGATCGCCGAGCCGACGCGCACGCTGGTCGCGCCGAAGCCGATCGCCACCTCGTAGTCCCCGGACATGCCCATGGAGAGCCGGTCCAGGCCGCAGCG
The DNA here is from genome assembly GCA_039812945.1 of Shinella sp. Taxonomy (GTDB): domain Bacteria; phylum Pseudomonadota; class Alphaproteobacteria; order Rhizobiales; family Rhizobiaceae; genus Shinella. The sequence goes on along the minus strand of JBDHSZ010000011.1, from coordinate 33,705 downwards.
CCCGGCGAGCTTGGCCAGCAGCGCGAAATGCGGGCCGGGATTCTCCTCCGCCGGCGGGATGCACATCAGCCCCTCGACGGCAAGGCCGAGTTCCTCGCGGCAGAATGTCACGAAGGCGACCGTCTCGTCCGGCGCGATGCCAGCCTTCTGCGGCTCCAGGCCGGTATTGACCTGGACATAGAGCCGCAGCGCGCGCCCCTGCCGGGCCATCTCGGCGGCGATCGCCCGGGCGATCTTCTCCCGGTCGACTGTCTCGATGACGTCGAAGAGCGCCACGGCCTCCGCCGCCTTGTTCGATTGCAGCGGGCCGATCAGGCGCAGCTCGATACCGGCCGTCTCGGCGCGAAGGCCGGGCCACTTGCCCTGCGCCTCCTGCACGCGGTTCTCGCCGAAGACCCGCTGGCCCGCCGCGATGGCCGGCCGGATCGCCTCCGCGTCGAAGGTCTTGGATACCGCGACGAGCGTCACGGCCTCCGGCTTGCGGCCGGCCTCGGCGGCCGCCTTGCGCATCCGGCTGCGAACGTCTTCGAGACGATCCTGAAGGTCCATGGTCACTCTCCGTCGATATCGAGCCCCGGACCTAGCGAAATCGCCGCCGCTTGCCAAGCGCAAGCCCGCGCGCGCCGGAAAACTTGACGCTCCGGCGGTTTCATGATGAAGGTCTCGGCACCATATCCGCATGGGCGGATCGCCCGCCGAAACCTCCAAAAGACTACCGGAACATCAAAGACATGGCCACCGAACGTTACAATCCGCGCGATGCCGAGCCCCGCTGGCAGGCAAAATGGAACGACGACGACGTCTTCCTGACGAAGAACGACGACCCGCGCGAGAAGTACTACGTCCTCGAGATGTTCCCCTATCCTTCGGGCCGTATCCATATGGGCCATGTGCGCAACTACGCCATGGGCGACGTGGTCGCCCGCTACAAGCGCGCCCGCGGCTACAACGTGCTGCATCCGATGGGCTGGGACGCCTTCGGCATGCCCGCCGAGAACGCCGCCATGCAGAACAAGGTCCACCCGAAGGGCTGGACCTACGAGAACATCGCGACGATGCGCAAGCAGCTCAAGTCCATGGGCCTTTCGCTCGACTGGTCGCGCGAATTCGCCACCTGCGACGTCGACTACTATCACCGCCAGCAGCATCTCTTCCTCGACTTCCTGGAGAAGGGTCTCGTCTACCGCAAGCAGTCCAAGGTGAACTGGGACCCGGTCGACCACACCGTCCTCGCCAACGAGCAGGTGATCGACGGGCGCGGCTGGCGCTCCGGCGCGCTGGTCGAGCAGCGCGAGCTGACGCAATGGTTCTTCCGCATCACCGATTTCAGCCAGGACCTGCTCGATTCGCTGGAGACGCTCGACCAGTGGCCGGAAAAGGTCCGGCTGATGCAGAAGAACTGGATCGGCCGCTCGGAAGGCATGCTGGTGCGCTGGGAAGTCGCCGATGGCGCCGGCCTGACGGGCGAGAAGGACGTCACCGTCTACACGACCCGTCCCGACACGCTGTTCGGCGCCTCGTTCCTGGCGATCTCCGCCGATCATCCGCTGGCAAGGGAAGTCTCGGAACGGAACCCCGAGATCATGGCCTTCTGCGAGGAATGCCGCCGCGCCGGCACCTCGCTCGCCGCGCTCGAGACCGCCGAGAAGAAGGGCATGGACACCGGCATCCGCGTGCGCCATCCGCTTGACCCGAGCTGGGAGCTGCCGGTCTATGTCGCGAACTTCGTGCTGATGGACTACGGCACGGGCGCCGTCTTCGGCTGCCCCTCCGGCGACCAGCGCGACCTCGACTTCGCCCGCAAATACGACCTGCCCGTCGTGCCCGTCGTCATGCCCGGCGACGGCGACGCCGCCACCTTCACGATTGACGACGAGGCCTATATCGGCGACGGCGTGATGATCAATTCCCGCTTCCTCGACGGCCTCGACACCGAAGCCGCATTCGAGGAGGTCGCCAAGCGCCTCACCGCCGCGACCCTCGACGGCGCGCCGGTGGGCGAGCGCAAGGTGAACTTCCGCCTGCGCGACTGGGGCATTTCGCGCCAGCGCTACTGGGGCTGCCCGATCCCGGTCATCCATTGCGACGATTGCGGCGTCGTGCCCGTGCCGAAGGCCGACCTGCCGGTGAAGCTGCCCGACGACGTCACCTTCGACAAGCCGGGCAACCCGCTCGACCGTCACCCGACCTGGCGCCACGTCGCCTGCCCGCATTGCGGCAAGGAGGCGCGCCGCGAGACGGACACGATGGACACCTTCGTCGATTCGTCCTGGTATTTCGCCCGCTTCACCGCCCCCTGGGAAGACAACCCGACCGACCCGGCCGCCGCCGATGCCTGGCTGCCGGTCGATCAGTATATCGGCGGCATCGAGCACGCGATCCTGCACCTGCTCTATTCGCGCTTCTTCACCCGCGCCATGCAGGTCGCCGGCCATCTCGACCTCAAGGAGCCCTTCAAGGGCCTCTTCACCCAGGGCATGGTGGTGCACGAGACCTATAGCCGCGCCGTCGACGGCAAGCGCGAATGGGTGACGCCGGCCGAGATCCGCATCGACGAGGTCGACGGCAAGCGCCGCGCCCTGCACCTCGAATCCGGCGAAGAAATCGCCATCGGCTCGATCGAGAAGATGTCGAAGTCGAAGAAGAACGTCGTCGATCCGGACGACATCATCGCCTCCTACGGCGCCGATACCGCCCGCTTCTTCGTCCTCTCCGATTCCCCGCCGGACCGCGACGTCATCTGGTCGGAAGCCGGCGTCGAAGGCGCCCACCGCTTCGTCCAGCGCGTCTGGCGCCTCGTTTCCGAGGCGGCGCCCGCCCTCAAGGCCGCGGAAAGCCGTCCGGGCGCGGAAGGCGAAGCGCTGGCCGTCTCGCAGGCCGCCCACAGGACGCTGAAGGCCGTGCAGGCCGATTACGACAAGCTCGCCTTCAACAAGGCCGTGGCGCGCATCTACGAATTCGTCAACACGCTCGCCGCGCCGCCGACGAGCGCCGCCGCCGGCAAGGCCTCCCCCGAGCTCGCCTCGGCGCTCCGCGAGGCCGTCGGCATCCTCATCCGCATCGTCGCGCCGATGACCCCGCATCTTGCGGAGGAATGCTGGCGCGAGATCGGCGGCGAGGGTCTCGTCGCCACCTCCGCCTGGCCGCTCTATGACGACCGCCTCGTCGCCGAGAACGAGATCACCCTGCCGGTGCAGATCAACGGCAAGAAGCGTGCGGATTTGACAATCGCCCGCGACGCGGACCAGAGTGCCGTCGAAGCGGCCGTGCTGGCGCTCGAGGCCGTGCAGGCCGTGCTCGACGGCCAGCGCCCGAAGAAGATCATCGTCGTACCGCAGAGGATCGTGAATGTTGTTGTCTGACGGAACCGGCCTTTCGCGGCTCGCCAAGGCATTCGCCGGCGTCGCCCTCCTCGGCCTTGTCGCCGGCTGCCAGGTGCGCCCGCTCTATTCCACCCCGAGCGGAACCGAAGGCAAGCTCGCCTCGGTCTCCATCTCGCAGGCGCGGCATCGCGTGGAACAGCAGGTCCGCAACGACCTGATCTTCTTCTTTGCCGGCGGCGCGGGCGAACCCCAGAACGCCGCCTATCGCCTCGAAATGAACGTGAGCTCGGCAACCATCGGCGTCCTCACCGACGTCAGGACCGAAAAGGCGAGCGCCGGGCGCGTCACCGTTTCGGCGACCTATACCCTTACCGAGCCGAAGACCGGCGAGAAATTGGCCTCCGGCTCACGATCCGCCGTCGCCATGGTCGACTTCCCGGCGCAGGAATTCGCGAAGACGCGCGCAATACGGGACGCCCAGAACCGCGGCGCCCGCGAACTGGCGGAACTCATCCGCGCGGATGTCGCATCGGCGCTGGCAAAGCGCTGAGCCGGCCATGGCGGAGGTGAAGTCGCACGAGTTCGATGCTTTCGTGAAACGGAAGCCCCTGCCCGTACGGCTCTTCCTCGTCTATGGCCCCGACCGGGGCCTCGTTTCCGAGCGCGCCGGCGCGCTCGCCGCCGCCAGCGGCGTCGATCTCGCCGATGCCTTCTCCGTCGTCAAGCTGGATGCCGGCGAGATCGGCAACCAGCCCGGCCGCCTGATCGACGAGATGAACGCCATCGGCCTTTTCGGCGGCGACCGTCTCGTCTGGATCCGCAATGCCGGCAGCGAGAAGGGCATTTCCGACGGTCTCGATATCCTCGCCGGCCTGCCGCCCGGCCCATCCACGCTGATCATCGAGGCGGGCGACCTGAAGAAGGGCGCCGCCCTTCGTAAAGCCGCCGAATCGACATCGCAGGCCGTCGCCATCGCCTGCTACGCCGATGACGGGCGCGCCCTGCAGGCCTTGATCGATCAGGAACTGGCCGCCGAAGGATTGCGGATCTCCCCGGCCGCGCGCGAACGCCTCATGGAAACCATCGGCGGCGACCGCCTCGCCTCCCGCAACGAGGTGCGCAAGCTCGCCCTCTATTGCCGCGGCCGGGAGCTGATCGAGGAACAGGACGTGGCCGAGATCGTCGGCGACGCCAGTGCGATCTCCACGGACGACGCGATCGACGCCATTCTCAAGGGCGACCGCGACGGCTTCCTGCATGCGATCCAGAAGATCGTGTCGTCGAAGACACCGGTGTTCCTTGTCCTGCAAGGTTGCCTGCGCCAGTTCCAATTGCTCGAGCTGATGCGCGCGGAGATGGACGAGAAGCGCGCGCCGGCCGCCCAGGCCATGGCGACCCTCGGCCGCCATCTGCATTTCCGCCGCAAGCCGATCGTCGAGAACGCCTTGAAAGCCTGGACCGGCCCCGCCATCCGCCGGGAAACCCAGCGTCTCCAGGCCGCTATCCTGCAAACCCGCCAGCGCCCCGCGCTGGAAGACACCATCGCCATGCAGACCATGCTGGCGACCGTATTGCAGTCCGCCCGCCGCTGAATCCGGCTAAGGACCTATCGCCGCTCAAGCAGCCGGCAAATTTCTTCCAGTTGCTCCAGCGTCTTGTAGGCGATGCGCAGATGCCCTCCGTTCCCCTTGTGGTTCACGGTGACGTCGAGCCCGAGCACGTCCGACAGGGTGCGCTCCAGCGCCAGCGTATCGGCATCCTTCTCGTCCCTGCGCGCGAGGGCCTGCGCCGGGTTCGCCGGATCGCCCTGCGCCTTGATATCATTCTGCGCGATACGCTCGGCATCGCGAACGGAAAGGCCCTTCGCGACGATCGTCTTCGCAAGGGCAATGGGGTCCGAGGTCGGAATGAGCGCGCGTGCATGACCGGCGGAGAGCGTGCCGGAGGCCAGCATGTCGCGCACCGGCTCCGGCAGCTTGAGCAGCCGAAGGCTGTTCGCCACATGGCTGCGGCTCTTGCCGATGATCTCGCCAAGGTCGTTCTGCGTATAGCCATGGTCGGCGATCAGCAGCTCGTAGCCCATCGCCTCTTCCAGCGGATTGAGATCGGAGCGCTGGACATTCTCCACGATGGCGATTTCCAGCGCCGTACGGTCGTCCACATCGCGGATGATGACCGGAATCTCCGTCAGCCCGGCCAGTTGCGCCGCGCGCCAGCGACGCTCACCGGCGATGATCTCGTATCGATTGTCGGCAATGGTGCGCACAACGACAGGCTGCACGATGCCGTGCTGGCGGATCGACGAGGCCAGGTCCTGCAGTTCCGATTCGTCGAAATAGCGCCGCGGGTTGCGCGGGTTGCGACCGACGAACTCGATGGGAACCAGTCGGTCAGGATTGACCGTCGGCTGGCTGCCGATATCGGCGGCAGGCAATTGGTCCATTTCACCGATCAGGGCGGCAAGGCCGCGGCCGAGACGCCGCTTGGAGTTGTCATCATTCATCGGCTCTACTCACAGATACTGGATCAGGCAGCCTTCCGCTGCCTCTCACGCTGGATCACTTCGGAAGCCAGTTGAAGATAGGCCTGACTTCCGGCGCATTTGAGATCATAGAGGATGGCCGGCTTGCCATAGGACGGCGCCTCCGAGACGCGCACATTGCGCGGGATGAGCGTATGATAGACCTTTTCGCCCAGATGCGTGCGCACATCATTCACCACCTGCTGCGCAAGATTGTTGCGCGAATCGAACATGGTGAGAACGATGCCCTGGATATCGAGCCGGGGATTGACCGTGCGACGCACCTGATCGACCGTCTCCAGCAACTGGCTGAGGCCTTCCAGCGCAAAGAATTCGCATTGCAGCGGCACCAGCACGGAATGAGCAGCCGCGAGCGCGTTCATCGTCAGAAGATTGAACGACGGCGGGCAATCGACCAGCACGTAAGAGTAAGACAGCGCGTCGGCCGCGGCAAGCGCGCGCTTCAGCCGGAAGACGCGGTCCCCCTGCTGGGCAATCTCCATTTCGATGCCGAGCAGGTCCATCGTCGATGGAATGATCGAAAGATTCGGAACCGCCGTGTCCAGTGCCGTATCGCCGACGCTGTGGCTGCCGATCAGCAGGTCATAGGACGATAGTTCGCGGTTCCGCCGGTCGATACCGAGCCCGGTGCTGGCATTGCCCTGCGGATCGAGGTCGACGATCAGCACGCGCTCGCCAATCGCGGCAAGCGCGGTCGCCAGATTGATGGCGGTCGTGGTCTTCCCGACGCCGCCCTTCTGGTTCGCAATGGTGATGATCCGGTTCTTTTCGCCTATCATGGACGCCGCCAATCACTGAGGTTTTCGCGAAAGGTTCGAAAGTTCGAGCACGACGGAATCCGGCTCAACGATGCTGGCATGTTTTACCAGATCGAATCTCCACCGACCAAGCGCTTTATCGACCTCCCGCTGATAATCCCGGCCTTTGTGCAGGAAAAAGCGAAGATTCGGATTACGCTCCACCCATGGCAGGCCGAATTCCATCAACAGATCGAGCTCCGCAAGCGCACGGGCCGAGATAGCATCGCAGCGATCGATCGCAGCCGGAGCCTCCTCGATGCGGGTCGCATGAACCGAGGCGCGAGCGCCGGTTTCCAGGATGGCCGTCCGCAGGAAAGCCGCCTTCTTGTTGTTGCTTTCGACCAGGTGGACCCATCCATCCCCCCTACCGGCGAGCAGGATGGCCGTAACAATGCCGGGAAAACCACCCCCACTGCCGAGATCGACCCAGTCACACGGACGCGGATGCAGGGCGAAGATCTGCACACTGTCGACGATATGCCGGTTCCAGGTCTCGGCAAGGGTGGAGGGCGCTACGAGATTGATCGCCTTCGCCCATTTCCGGAAGAGGGCGACGAAGATATCGAGCCGATCCATCGTTTCACGTGAAACATCCAGATCGCCCAGCGCGCGGGGAAGAGTATTCATGCGTTTGCGATCCGGTGTTGCGCCTCAGAAGGCAGGCGCTTCAGATGAGCGAGGAGAAGCGTGAGCGCAGCAGGTGTCATGCCGTCCACGCGCGCCGCCTGCGCGAGATTGGCGGGCCGTGCCACGGCAAGTTTCTGCCGCAGCTCGATAGAAAGTCCCGGCAGGACCGCGAAATCGAAATCATCCGGGATGCGACGCTCCTCCTCGCGGCGCGCTTCCGAGATATCAGCCTCCTGTCGGTTCATATAGACGGCATAGCCGGCCTCGATCTCCACTGCCTCGCGAACGCGCGGCGAGAAACCGCCAAGTTCCTCGGGCCAGACGGCCGTCAGGCGAGCATAGTCGATATCGGGATAGGCCAGCAGATCATAAGCGCTGCGCCGAACGCCGTCCAGATTGATGCGAATTCCGTGGCCGGCCGCTTCATTCGGAGAAAGCTTCAACGCATGCAGCCGGTCGCGCGCCACCTGCATCTCCTCCGACCAGCTTGCGAACCGATTCCGTCGCGCCGCCCCGACGAGACCCAATTCGACACCGAGCGGCGTCAACCGGATATCCGCATTGTCCGCTCGCAGGGAAAGCCGATACTCGGCGCGGGACGTGAACATGCGGTAAGGCTCCGTCACCCCGCGCGACGTCAGGTCATCGATCATCACGCCGATATAGCTATCCGTGCGGCTGAAAACATGCGCCGCAGCACCCCCGGCAAATCGGGCGGCGTTCAATCCGGCCACCAGCCCTTGGGCCGCTGCCTCCTCGTAGCCCGTGGTACCGTTGATCTGCCCGGCAAGGAAAAGACCGGGCTGCCGCTTCACTTCGAGCGCCGCGGACAGTTCCCGCGGATCGACATGATCGTATTCGATGGCATAGCCGGGCTGGAGGATAGAGACGCGCTCCAGCCCCGGAATCGTGCGGATGAAGGCATCCTGGACCTCGGCGGGGAGGGAGGTCGAGATGCCGTTCGGATAGACCGTATGGTCGTCGAGACCCTCCGGCTCGAGAAAGATCTGGTGGCCGTCCCGTTCCCCGAACTTGACGATCTTGTCCTCGATCGACGGGCAATAGCGTGGGCCGACACCTTCGATCTGTCCGGAATACATCGCCGATTTGCCGATATTCTCCTCGATGATGCGGTGGGTCGCCGGCGTGGTTCGGGTCACGCCGCATTCGATTTGCGGCGTGGTGATCCGATCCGTCATGAAGGAAAAGGGCACAGGTTCGTCGTCCGCCGCCTGCCGGCCGACCGCGTTCCAGTCGATGGTCCGGCCGTCCAGGCGGGCGGGTGTTCCCGTCTTCAAGCGTCCGAGCTTCAACCCCAGCCGCTCGAATGTCGCCGAGAGGCCCATGGACGGCTCTTCTCCAACCCGGCCAGCAGGAATCTTTTCGTTACCGATATGGATAAGGCCACGAAGGAATGTGCCAGTGGTGATAACCACTGCGCGACAGGAAATGCGGCGGCCGTCCTTCATAAGGATTCCGGCAACGCGCCCCTGCACGAGATCAAGATCAAAGGCGTCACCCTCGATCACATTCAGGTTTGGGAGAATCGCGATCTCCGCCTGCATCGCCTCTCGGTAGAGTTTTCGGTCGGCCTGCGTGCGCGGGCCGCGCACCGCCGGGCCTTTGCGGCGATTGAGGAGGCGGAACTGGATGCCGGCGCGGTCGGCAACGCGGCCCATCAAGCCGTCGAGCGCATCGACCTCGCGCACGAGATGCCCCTTGCCGAGACCGCCGATGGCGGGATTACAGGACATGACGCCTATCGTTGCGGCCTTATGGGTGACCAAGGCCGCACGCGCACCGAGGCGGGCGGCGGCGGCGGCGGCCTCGACACCGGCATGGCCACCACCGATGACCACCACTTCATAATCCATACTCATATCCACCTACCTGTTTCACGTGAAACGTTCGAGGCGACTCGCACACGTTGCACTGTTTCACGTGAATCATTTGCCTATGCAGAATTCCGAGAAGATAACGTCAAGAAGATGTTCCACATCCACCCTGCCCGTTACACGGCCGAGCGCCTGCCCCGCCAATCGCAGATGCTCCGCCTGTATATCCAGACCATCGGCATCGGCACCGAGCGCGAAAAGAATCTGTTCCCGCGCCGCTTCCAGATTGGCTGCGTGGCGCTGGCGTGTCGGCAGGGCCAGGGCATGACCCGACTCGATATCGGGAAGATGCTGCGCCACCAAATCAAGAAGCGTGGCAACGCCTTCGCCCGTCTGGACGGAGATCATAACATCGGCGTCATTGCTGCGCCAGAGCGTCCGCGATCGGTCGATCTTGGTGCCCACCCGGATGACCGGGCCGACATGGTTTCCGAGCAGCATGGGCCAGTCCGTATCCGGCGTATCGGACAGCAGGAGAACCAGATGCGCTTCCGCCATGGAAAGCTGGGTACGGCGAATTCCCTCCCGCTCGACGATATCGCCCGTCTCCCGCAGGCCGGCCGTGTCGTGCAGACGAACGGCGAAGCCCGCGAGATCGAGGTCGACATGAAGCACATCGCGGGTGGTGCCGGGAATATCGGTCACGATCGCCACATCCCGCTTCGCGAGATGATTGAGAAGGCTCGACTTGCCCGCATTCGGCGGGCCGGCAATGACGACATCGAGGCCGTCGCGCAGGATTTCTCCCGCGCGGGCGCCGGCAAGATGGTTAACGATCTCCTGCTCCAGGGCCCGCATATCGCTCCAGATCATGCCGGCAACGGAGCCGGGCACGTCGTCCTCGTCGGAAAAGTCCAGCTCGGCCTCGATCATCGCCCGGCCATGGGTCAATCGTTTCGACCACGAATCGTAAAGTCGCGACAAGCCGCCGGACGCCTGTTCCGCCGCCAGCCGGCGTTGCATTTCCGTTTCCGCGGCAATGAGATCGGCCAGCCCCTCCACCTCGACGAGGTCCATTCGGCCGTTGACGAAGGCGCGTCGGGAGAACTCGCCGGCCTCCGCCATGCGAAGTCCTTGCATGGCGCCGAGCGCGGCGAGCACCGCACGGACCGTTGCCTTTCCCCCGTGAATCTGCAGTTCGGCGCAATCCTCGCCGGTGAAGGATCGAGGCGCCGGGAAGAACAGCACGATGCCGTCATCCAGCTTGTCACCGTTGCGATCCCGAATCGAAAGCAGGGACGCGCGGCGAGCGGCGGGAATCCGGCCGCATAGGCGCTCGATCGCGGTGCGGCTCTGCGGTCCACTCAGACGGATAACCGCGACGCCGGCGGGGAGTCCGCCGCTCGAAAGAGCGAATATGGTATCCGTAGCGCTCATGGCATACTGTTCCGGAGTCGAATCGATAGATTTCGTTTCGGATTAGAATCAAAACTCGTCGATCAAATGAAAATGGTCCCGCCGGAGACGGGACCATCCTGTCTTGCCACCCGAGACGTAATGGTCAGGTGTTCATCGAATCGAAGAAATCGCCGTTGTTCTTGGTCTGCTTCAGCTTGTCGATGAGGAACTCGATCGCATCGGTCGTGCCCATCGGGGCGAGAATGCGGCGCAGCACGAAGATCTTCTGCAGATCCTGGCGCGGCACGAGGAGGTCTTCCTTGCGCGTGCCGGACTTGAGGATATCCATGGCCGGGAAGATGCGCTTGTCGGCGACCTTGCGGTCCAGCACGATTTCCGAGTTGCCGGTGCCCTTGAACTCCTCGAAGATCACTTCGTCCATGCGGCTGCCCGTATCGATCAGGGCCGTCGCGATGATGGTCAGCGAGCCGCCTTCCTCGATATTGCGGGCCGCGCCGAAGAAGCGCTTCGGGCGCTGCAGGGCGTTGGCGTCGACGCCGCCGGTCAGCACCTTGCCCGAGGACGGCACGACCGTGTTGTAGGCGCGGCCGAGGCGGGTGATCGAATCGAGCAGGATGACGACGTCACGGCCGTGCTCGACGAGGCGCTTGGCCTTCTCGATGACCATTTCGGCGACCTGCACGTGACGCGTCGCCGGCTCGTCGAAGGTGGAGGAAACCACCTCGCCCTTCACCGAGCGCTGCATGTCCGTCACTTCCTCGGGACGCTCGTCGATCAGCAGGACGATGAGATAACATTCCGGATGGTTCGCCGTGATCGAATGGGCGATGTTCTGCAGGAGAACGGTCTTACCCGTGCGCGGCGGCGCGACGATCAGCGCGCGCTGGCCCTTGCCGAGCGGCGCCACCAGGTCGAGGACGCGCGGCGAGAGATCCTTCGAGGTCGGGATATCCAGTTCCAGCTTGAAGCGCTCGTTGGGATAGAGCGGCGTCAGGTTGTCGAAATGGACCTTATGGCGGATCTTCTCCGGGTCGTCGAAATTGATCGTATTGACCTTGAGAAGGGCGAAATAGCGCTCGCCTTCCTTGGGGCCGCGGATCGGGCCTTCGACCGTATCGCCGGTCTTCAGCGAGAAGCGGCGGATCTGCGAGGGGGAGATGTAGATGTCGTCCGGGCCCGGCAGGTAGTTCGCATTGGCCGAGCGCAGGAAGCCGAAGCCGTCCTGCAGCACTTCCACGACACCCTCGCCGATGATCTCGACATCCTGCGAGGCCAGCATCTTGAGGATGGCAAACATCAGTTCCTGCTTGCGCATCGTGCTCGCGTTCTCGACCTCGAGTGATTCGGCAAAGGCGAGGAGGTCGGTCGGAGTCTTGTTCTTGAGGTCTTGTAGCTTCATTTCGGCCATGAATGGTCCATGCTGGGGTCATCGGGATGGAAAAAGGCGTGCGGGTCAGGGACGAACTGCGAGGGGATGAGTGCAGTTCACTGAACGGGTACACATGCCACGAAAGATGAGATAGGCGGAAAATAGCGGTTCCGGTGCCGCCTCGCAAGGGGGCCTTCGAATTTCGTCCGTTTTGTCGCGCCCGCTCAGAACGGCTTGACGACGACCATGATCACGATGAGCACCATCAGCGCCGCCGGCGCCTCGTTCCAGACGCGCCATTGCCGGCCGGTTTTGCCGTTCCGGTCCTCGGCGAAGGCCTTCACGGCACTGCCGAAATAGTGATGCACGCCGGTCAGCAGCACGACGAAGGCGAGTTTCGCATGCAGCCAGCCGCCCTGAAAACCGTAGACGGTAAAGGCGAGATAGAGGCCGAGCAGCCAGGAAAGGCCCATCGCCGGCTGCATGATCGTGCGGTAGAGCCGCTGCTCCATCACCTTGAAGGTCTCGGAGCGGTCCGAGCCCGGCGGCGCGTCCGTGTGGTAGACGAAGAGCCGCGGCAGGTAGAGCAGGCCCGCCATCCAGGAGATGACGGCGACGACATGCAACGCCTTGATCCAGAGCTGGAGATCGCCGGGCGGATAGAGGATCAGCACAAGGGCGAGCAGCGCGAAGAGGACGAGCGCCACGGCGGCGCGCAGCCGCGCCCGGCGCCCCGCCGTCTCACCCGTCTGTTTCTCGCTCACCGGCTTTCCCCGCGCACCCGCGCCACCAGCCGGGCGACGGTGTCCGGATCGGCCTGCGGCGTGATGCCGTGGCCGAGATTGAAGATCAGCGGGCCATGGCCGAGCACCTGGAGGATCGCGTCGATCCCTTCGTCGAGCGCGGCCCCGCCGGCGACGACCCGCATCGGATCGAGATTGCCCTGTACCGGCCCGTCCTTCTGCAGCTCGGCGGCGAAGGAAAGCGGGACGGACCAGTCGAGGCCGATGGCATCCGCCCGGGTCTCCTGCCGGTAGGTTTTCAAGAGCACGCCGGCGCCCTTGGCGAATGCGATGATCCTCGCCTGCGGCCGGCGGGCCTTCACCGAATCGACGATGCGGCGCACCGGGCGCACGGCATAGGCGGCAAATTCCTTCTCGCCGAGCACGCCGGCCCAGGAATCGAAGATCTGCACCGCATCGGCGCCCGCATCGATCTGCGAAACCAGATAGTCGGCGGAAAGATCGGCAAGCACGTCGAGCAGCCGCGCGAAGGCCTTCGGCTCCCGGTAGGCGAACAGCCGGGCCGGGGCCTGGTCCGGCGTTCCATGGCCGGCGATCATGTAGGTCGCCACCGTCCAGGGCGCGCCGCAGAAGCCGAGCAGCGCCGTTTCCTCGGGCAGGGCCTGCCGGATGCGGCCGACCGCCTCGATGACCGGCCTGAGGTGATCCTGCACGCCTTCCGTCTTCAATCCGAGGATGCCGTCGGCGTCGATCGGCTCCAGCCGCGGTCCATGGCCCTCTTCGAAGCGCACGTTCCGATCGAGCGCATCGGGGATGACGAGGATGTCGGAAAAGAGGATCGCCGCGTCGAAGCCGTAGCGGCGGATCGGCTGCAGCGTAACCTCCGTCGCCAGTTCCGGCGAATAGCACAGATCGAGGAAGCTTCCCGCCGCTGCGCGCGTCGCCCGGTATTCCGGCAGGTATCGCCCGGCCTGGCGCATCAGCCAGAGGGGAGGAGGAGAAACCGTCTTGCCATCCAGCACTTCGACGATCTTCCGGTTTTTCGCAGACACCGAGGGGTTCTCCCAATCATGAAACAATCTCTTTTAAAGAGGTTCTATTTCTTAGAGTCGGTGACTATCAAGGATTAAATCCTCTCCACAGAAAGCCGGTCCCCGGCCGTCGTCTGGGGAAAACCGAACGCTCCAGCAGCCATTTCAGGCGGAAAATGCGGAAAACCAGATTCCCCCTTTTGAATCAGCATGATCCGTCGCTGCGGAAAAACGCCTTCCTGTGGACAGGCTGTGGACCGGCGCGACACTTTGCCGTGTCCGCGAGTCTTATCCACATGCACGCCGCCGCCGTCTCCCGCCGTTCGCCGATTGTGGAAAAAGCGGCACTTGTCCTCTTGCCTCCGGCCCCCTCCCGCCTTTAGCTCATTGTTGTCCCGGGCCATCAACAGGGGGCGGAGGATATTGTGGAAAGCACCAGAAACTACTTCCATCTGCACCTCATTTCGGACTCGACGGGCGAGACGCTGATCGCGGCGGGCCGCGCGGCGGCGGCGCAGTTCCAGTCCTCGCAGGCTCTCGAGCATGTCTATCCGCTGATCCGCAATCGTAAGCAGCTCATGCCCGTGCTCGATGCCATCGACGGCGCGCCGGGCATCGTGCTCTATACGGTGGTCGACCGCGAGCTCTCCGAGATCATCGACCAGCGCTGCCGGGAAATGGGCGTGCCCTGCGTCTCCGTGCTGGAACCGGTGATCGATCTCTTCCAGTCCTATCTCGGCGCGCCGTCGCGCCGCCGGGTAGGCGCGCAGCATGTGATGAACGCGGAATATTTCGCGCGCATCGAGGCGCTGAACTTCACCATGGACCATGACGACGGGCAATTGCCGGCCGATCTGGAGGAGGCGGATGTCATCCTCATCGGCATCAGCCGGACCTCGAAGACGCCGACCAGCATCTATCTCGCCAATCGCGGCATCAAGACGGCCAATGTGCCGATCGTGCTCGGCGTGCCGCTGCCGGAGCGGCTGTCGACGGCGGCAAGGCCGCTGATCGTCGGGCTGATCGCGACGACCGACCGGATCGCCCAGGTGCGGCAGAACCGGGTGCTCGGGCAGACGCAGGATTTCCGCGGCGACGACTATATCGACCGGGCGCAGATCTCCGAGGAGCTGAAATATGCGCGGGCCATCTGCGCGCGCCACAATTGGCCGATCATCGACGTCACGCGCCGGTCGATCGAGGAAACGGCGGCCGCCATCGTTGCCCTCCGCCCCAGGCTCCGCTAACCCGGAGGGATAACGGGAGACCTTCATGACAGAGCTGATCCTCGCCTCGCAAAGCCCCTTCCGCCGCATGCTGATGGAAAATGCCGGCCTGGTATTCCGGGCGCAGGCGGCCGAAATCGACGAGCGGGCCGCCGAGGCGGCCATCGCCGCCGAAAATCCGACGCCCCCGGAGGTCGCCGAGGCGCTGGCCATCGAGAAGGCGCGCGACGTTTCCGGGCGCAATGCCGGCGCGCTGGTGGTCGGCTCGGACCAGACGCTTTCCCTCGAGGGCCGCGTGTTCCACAAGCCCGCTGACATGGAAGAGGCGAAATCGCACCTGACGGCGATGGCGGGGCGGACCCATTCGCTGAACTGCGGCATCGCGCTGGTGCGTGACGGAGACATCCTCTGGCGCCATGTCTCTATCGCCCATCTGGCGATGCGCCCGCTGTCGGACGCCTTCATCGACCGCCATCTCGCGCGGGTGGGAACCCGGGTGCTGGCGAGTGTGGGGGCCTATCAGCTCGAAGGGGAGGGCGTGCAGCTTTTCGAGCGGATCGACGGCGATTATTTCACCATCCTCGGCCTGCCGCTGCTTCCCCTTCTGGCCAAACTTCGCGATCTCGGTGCCATCGATGCATGATTCACGTGAAACATCTCCCCGCCATGCCTTCGTCACGGGTTATCCGGTCAAGCATTCGCGCTCGCCGCTGATCCACGGCCATTGGCTGGAAACCATGGGTCTTCAAGGCTCCTACACCCGGCAAGAGGTGGCGCCGGAAGATTTCGCCGGCTTTCTTTCCCGGCTGAAGAGCGGTGAATCCGGCTTCATAGGCGGAAACGTCACCATCCCGCACAAGGAGGCCGCCTTCAGGCTGGCCGACCGGCCGGACGCCCTGAGCGAGGAGCTCGGCGCGTCGAACACGCTATGGATGGAGGACGGCCGGCTGCGGGCGACGAATACCGACGGCTACGGCTTCCTCGCCAATCTCGATGCGGCCGCGCCGGGCTGGGACCGCACCGGCCGCGCGGTCATCCTCGGGGCGGGGGGCGCCAGCCGCGCCGTCATCCAGGCGGTGCGGGACCGCGGCGTCGGCGAGATCCATGTGGTCAACCGCACGCTCGCCCGCGCGCGGGACCTGGCCGACCGTTTCGGGCCGAAGGTCCACGCCCACGCCATGGACGCCCTGCCGGAAGTGTCGAAGGCGGCGGGGCTCTTCGTCAACACGACCTCGCTCGGCATGGACGGCGAGGCGGCGCCGGCCTTCGACTTCTCCCCGCTGGCGCCCGGCGCGCTGGTGACGGACATCGTCTATGTGCCGCTGGTCACGCCGATCCTGCGCCAGGCGAGAGAGCAGGGTTTCGCGACGGTCGACGGGCTCGGCATGCTGCTGCACCAGGCGGTGCCGGGCTTCGAGAAATGGTTCGGCAGAAGGCCGGTCGTCGACGCGGCGCTGCGCCGGCTGATTCTGGCGGACATGGAGAAGCACCGATGATCGTGCTCGCCCTCACCGGATCGATCGGCACCGGCAAGTCGACGACCGCGGCCATGTTCCACGATCTGGGCGTTCCGACGCACGATGCCGACGCGACGGTGCACGATCTCTACCGCAAGGAGGCGGTGGAGCCCGTCGCGACCCGCTTCCCCGCGGCGCTCAAGGACGGCGTGATCGACCGCAAGGCGCTCTCGGCCGTCCTTGCCGGATCGCCGGAGCGGTTCCCCGAGCTGGAGGCGATCATCCATCCGCTCGTGCGGGCGCGCGAGACGGCCTTCCTCGACGCGCAGCGGCAGAGCGGCGCGCCGCTCGTCCTGCTCGATATCCCCCTGCTTTACGAGACGGGCGGGCAGGCGCGGGTGGACAAGGTCGTCGTCGTCACCTGCGATCCCGAGATCCAGCGCCAGCGGGTTCTCGCCCGGCCCGGCATGACGCAGGAGAAGTTCCAGCTCATCCTGTCGCGCCAGATGCCGGATGCGGAAAAGCGGCGGCGGGCCGATTTCGTCATCGATACCGGCCGGGGGCTTGAAGCGGCGCGCGAACAGGTGGAAGAGATAGTGGCGAAACTGACGGGACGACGGGACTGATGCGCGAGATCATCTTCGATACGGAAACGACCGGCCTCGACAACAAGCTCGACCGCGTCATCGAAATCGGCGGCGTGGAGCTGGAGAACCATTTCCCGACCGGCCGCACCCTGCATATCTACATCAATCCCGGCGACCGCAAGGTCCATCCGGACGCCCTTGCCGTCCACGGCATCACCGACGAGTTCCTGCAGGACAAGCAGCCCTTCGCCGGGGTGGCGCAGGAGATCATCGCCTTCTTCGGCGATGCCCGCTGGGTGGCCCACAACGCTAATTTCGACATGGGCTTCATCAATGCCGAGTTCGACCGGCTCGGCCTGCCGCCGGTCGCGCCGGAGCGGGTGACGGACACGCTGGCGCTCGCCCGCCGCAAGCACCCGATGGGGCCGAACTCGCTCGATGCGCTCTGCCGGCGCTACGGCATCGACAATTCGCACCGCACCAGGCACGGCGCGCTCCTCGACTCCGAACTGCTCGCCGAGGTCTATATCGAGATGATCGGCGGCCGCCAGGCCGCGCTCGGCCTCGGCACGGCGGAAAACGGCCGCAAGACGCT
This sequence comes from Shinella sp., assembly GCA_039812945.1. Taxonomy (GTDB): domain Bacteria; phylum Pseudomonadota; class Alphaproteobacteria; order Rhizobiales; family Rhizobiaceae; genus Shinella. The sequence continues at coordinate 16,151 of JBDHSZ010000011.1, read as the reverse complement.
GGTCGAGGTGGAGGACGAGATCATCGAGCCGATCGCCGCCCGACCCCGCCCGCTCGCGCCGCGCCTGTCGGATGCCGATCAGGCCGCCCACGCCGCCATGGTGGAGAAGATGGGCGCCAAGGCCATCTGGGCGAAGTACGGCGGCTGACTCCGGCTCACTATCTTCCGCGCAAACAAAAACGCCCGGTCATCGCATGACCGGGCGTCGTTCGTTTCGGGGCTGTCGGCCTCAGTTGGCCTGAACCTTCGCCTTGACCTGTTCCTCGGCCATGCGCTGGGCGAACATCTGGGCGAAATCGATCGGGTCGATCATCAGCGGCGGGAAGCCGCCGTTGCGCGTGGCGTCGGCGATGATCTGGCGGGCGAAGGGGAAGAGCAGGCGCGGGCACTCGATGAAGAGGACCGGCAGCATGTGCTCCTGCGGGAAGCCGGTGATGCGGAAGACGCCGCCATAGGCGAGCTCGGCGTTGAAGAGGATCTTGTCGCCGTCCTTGGCCTCGGCGTTCAGCGAAAGCAGGACGTCGAAGTCCGATTCGGCGAGCGGATTCGCATTGACGTTGACGCTGATATTGATCGCCGGCGCCTTGTCACGCGCCTGCAGCGACCGCGGCGCACCCGGATTCTCGAAGGAGAAGTCCTTCACATATTGCGCCAGGACGGTGAGCGAGGGGCTCGCGGCGTTGTTATCGGTGACTGCGTCGGTCATGGGAATATCCTCGGGGACTCTGGAAAATCAGGCCATCTAGCATTTCGGCCGGGGGCTTACAACCCTGGGCCTCGGCGCGGACCGTCGCGGAGGAAGTCGTCCTCGTCGAGGTCGATGGTGCGCTGCGGATCGGTTCGCGGGTCGGCTGCGGGCCGGTTCGTCGGCGGCATGCCGCCGATATCGACGACAACCATGTTGCGCACCAGCCGGTTCCACAAAAAGCCGCGCACCGGCGGCAGGAACAGCGCGAGGCCGAGGATATCGGTGAGGAAACCGGGGATGAGCAGCAGGATGCCGGCGATGAGGATCATCGCCGCGTCGAGCAGCTCCTTGCCTGGTGCGCGCCCTTCCTGCCCGGATCGGCGCAGCCGGGCGAGCACGCCGAAACCCTGCACGCGCATCAGCACGATGCCGGCGACGGCCGAGAGCACGACGAGCGACAGCGTCGGGAAGAGGCCGATCCGCCGTCCGACGAGGATGAAACAGGCGATCTCCGCCAGCGGCAGAAGAAGAATGAAGAGGGGAATGAGGCGTCTGAGCATGGTTTTCAATGTCGCATAGATTTCCGCCGGTCGATACTGCCGTGCGCCTTCGTCGCATTCACGTCATCGCCATTTGAATGATCCGTCTTTGCGGACTATATGGAAAGGAACAAAAATCAGAAACCGCAGCGGATCGATAATGGGCTCATTCGACTTTGTAACGATTTTCTTCCTCGTGGCTGCGGTGGTCATCTTCCTGCAATTGCGCAGCGTGCTTGGCCGGCGCACCGGCAGCGAGCGTCCGCCCTTCGATCCCTATTCGAAGCGCGAGACCGCCGCGGAGGTCGATTCGCCCGATCGCGGCAAGGTCGTCACGCTGCCGCGCCGCGACGGCACGGACGAGGACGAGAACCCCTATGCCGCCGTCGACGCCTTCGCCGCTCCCGGCACGCCGCTGAACGATCAGCTCCGCGCCGTCGTCAAGGCGGACCCCTCCTTCAACCCGAAGGAATTCGCCAACGGCGCGCGCATGGCCTATGAGATGATCGTCGTCGCCTTTGCCGACGGCGACCGCAAGACGCTGAAGAACCTCCTGTCGCGCGAGGTCTACGAGGGCTTCGACGCCGCCATCTCCGAGCGCGAGAGCAAGGGCGAGGTCGTGCGCTCCAGCTTCGTCGGCATCGAGAAGGCGGACATCGTCGGCGCCGAGGTCAAGGACAGCGAGGCGAACATCACGCTGCGCATCGTCAGCCAGCTCATCTCCGCCACCTATGACAAGGCCGGCGCGCTGGTCGAGGGCGACGCGGAGACGGTGGCCGAGGTGAACGACCTGTGGACCTTCGCCCGCGACATCCGCTCGCGCGATCCGAACTGGAAGCTGATCGCCACCGAATCGGAAGGCTGAGGCAGGCGATGGATTACCGTCTGGTTCCGGTCCGGTTTTCGGCGCTGCCCGGCTGGGACGAGGACGATCCCACACCCCTGATGGCGGCCATGGGCCGCTGTCGCGACCATATCCGCAACGTGAAACCCTATAAAACAGGCTCGCTCGGCATCACCGTCGGCGAGCTTCTGGCGCTTCTGGATGCGGCGGAGGCGGAAAGGCCGCAGGGCGCCGCCGCCGTGCGGGCCTTCTTCGAGGCCCATTGCGTGCCCTTCCGCATCGACAGGGCGGATGGCGCCGCCGGCTTCGTCACCGCCTTCTACGAGCCGGAAGTCGCGGTGAAGGCCGCGCCGGACGCGGAATATCGCTACCCCTTCTATCGCCGGCCCGACGATCTCGTCGATGTCGACGATGCCAACCGGCCCGCTGGTTTCCCCGAAGGCTATGCGTTCGGCCTGCAAAGGGACGGCGCCATCGTCGAGCATCCGGATCGCGGCGAGATCGAGCGCGGCTATCTCGACGGGCGCGGGCTGGAGATCGCCTATGCCCGCTCCCGGGTCGACGTGTTCTTCGCCCATGTGCAGGGCGCGGCGCGGCTGGTCTACCCTGACGGGTCGATGAAGCGCGTCACCTATGCGGCCAAATCCGGCCATCCCTTCTCGGCCATCGGCAAGCTGCTGATCGAGCGCGGCGAGATTGACGCCGCCACCGTCTCCATGGCCTCGATCCGCGACTGGCTGGCCCGGCACGAGGACCGGGTGGACGCGGTGCTCCGGCACAACCGCTCCTTCATCTTCTTCAAGGAAGCGGCGGTGGACGATGCCGCGCTCGGCCCCGTCGCCGCCGCCAAGGTGCCGCTGGTCGCCGGACGCTCGCTGGCGGTCGACCGGGTGATCCACACCTTCGGCCTGCCCTTCTTCATCGCCAGCGACAGCCTCACCCATATGGACGGCGGAAGACCCTTCCGCCGCCTGATGCTGGCGCTCGACACGGGAACCGCCATCGTCGGCCCGGCGCGCGGCGACATCTTCACCGGCTCGGGCGATGCGGCCGGCGCGCTGGCGGGCCATGTGCGCAACGCCGCGACCTTCCATATCCTCATCCCCAGGGCGGCGGCGGAGCGCTACCTCCATGCCGAAGGATAAGGCGCTTTCCAGCGAGGACCGCATCCTCTGGGGCAAGGTGGCGCGCAGCACGCGGGCGCTGCCGGGCCGGCTCGACGCTCTCGTGGAGTTTGAGGCGGCCTTCGCCGAGCGGATCGAGGAACAGAAGCCGGAGCCGCGGAAGGAAAAGGCGGAAAAGCCGGCGCAAGGCATCGCGCTGACCATCGACCGCGGCAAGGAGAACCGCCACCATCCGCTGGAACGCCCGGTCAAGCGCAAGATCGCCACGGGCCGCCTGGCGCTCGAGGCGCGCATCGACCTGCACGGCATGATCCAGAGCGAGGCGCACGGTTTCCTGCTCGGCTTCCTCATCAAGGCGCATGAGCGGGGCCTGCGCCATGTGCTGGTCATCACCGGCAAGGGCACCTCGCTCGGCAGCGACGGCGCGCTGAAGCGTGCGGTGCCGCTGTGGTTCTCGCTGCCGGAATTCCGGCCGCTGATCTCCTCCTACGAGCCCGCCGCCCGCAACCATGGCGGCGAGGGCGCGCTCTATGTCCGCCTCGCCCGCCAGCCGGGAGACAGGCGATGACGACGCCCTTCGGCAAGGCCGTGCGGCACCTGCGCGAGCGCAAGGGCGTCTCCCAGAAGGAGATGGCCGTGGCGCTCGGCGTCAGCCCCGCCTATCTCTCGGCGCTGGAGCACGGCAAGCGCGGCATGCCGAGCTTCGATTTCCTCCAGCGCGTCGCCGGCTATTTCAACGTCATCTGGGACGAGGCCGAGGAACTCTTCCGCATCGCCCGGATCTCCGACCCGCGCGTGGTGATCGACACCGCCGGCCTGCCGCCCGAATACACCGCCTTCGCCAATCGTCTTTCGGCCGAAATCGCCGGCCTGCCGCCCGAGACCGTGCGCCGGCTTGCCGGCATCCTGGAAAAAGCGTGCAATAACCGGGTAAAACCCGGGTGATCCCCGGAATTCTGCCGTGTTTGCGGCGCTGTGGTTTGGAACTTCAGGGCAAAATCCCTATATTCGGAGAATCCGGAAAGCCGTGATTCGCCCGCTTTCCCGGCCCCGCTTTCCCGCTTGTCGCGAAAACTCTGGAAAGACTTTTGAATGACTGACACACCCGAGACCGAAAACGGCCCGGCCGAGTATGGCGCAGATTCGATCAAGGTCCTCAAGGGGCTCGATGCGGTGCGCAAGCGCCCCGGCATGTATATCGGCGACACCGACGACGGCTCGGGCCTGCATCACATGATCTACGAGGTCGTCGACAACGCGATCGACGAGGCGCTGGCCGGCCATGCCGACATCGTCACGGTGACGCTCAACGCGGACGGCTCCGTCACCGTGACGGACAACGGCCGCGGCATCCCCACCGATATCCACAAGGAGGAGGGCGTCTCGGCGGCCGAGGTCATCATGACCCAGCTCCATGCCGGCGGCAAGTTCGACCAGAACTCCTACAAGGTCTCGGGCGGCCTGCACGGCGTCGGCGTCTCGGTGGTGAACGCGCTGTCCGTCTCGCTCAAGCTGAAGATCCGCCGCGCCGGCGGCATCCACGAGATGAGCTTCACCCATGGCGTGGCCGACGGCCCGCTGGCGGTGACGGGCGAGGCCGGCAGCGAGACGGGCACGGAAGTCACCTTCCTGCCCTCGCCGGAGACCTTCTCCAACATCGAGTTCAACTATTCGACGCTGGAACACCGTCTGCGCGAGCTCGCCTTCCTCAATTCCGGCGTGCGCATCCTGCTCACCGACCGCCGCCATTCCGACGTCCGGCAGGACGAGCTGATGTATGAGGGGGGTCTGGAAGCCTTCGTCGTCTATCTCGACCGCGCCAAGAAGCCGCTGGTCGACAAGCCGATCGCCATCCGCGGCGAGAAGGACGGCATCACCGTCGAGGTCGCCATGTGGTGGAACGACAGCTACCACGAGAACGTGCTGTGCTTCACCAACAACATCCCGCAGCGCGACGGCGGCACCCATATGGCCGGCTTCCGCGGCGCGCTGACCCGCCAGGTCGTCTCCTATGCCGAAGGCTCCGGCATCATGAAGAAGGAGAAGGTGACGCTGACGGGCGACGATTGCCGCGAGGGCCTCACCGCCGTGCTCTCGGTCAAGGTGCCCGACCCGAAATTCTCCTCGCAGACCAAGGACAAGCTGGTCTCCTCGGAAGTCCGCCCGGTGGTCGAGAGCCTCGTCAACGAGGCGCTGAGCATCTGGATGGAAGAGCATCCGAGCGAGGCGAGGACGCTGATCGGCAAGGTCGTCGAGGCCGCCGCCGCCCGCGAGGCCGCCCGCAAGGCGCGCGAATTGACGCGGCGCAAGGGCGCGCTCGACATCTCGTCGCTGCCCGGCAAGCTCGCCGATTGCTCCGAGCGCGATCCGGTGAAGTCCGAGCTGTTCCTCGTCGAGGGCGATTCGGCCGGCGGCTCGGCCAAGCAGGGCCGCTCGCGCGAGAACCAGGCCATTCTTCCCCTGCGCGGGAAAATCCTCAATGTGGAGCGCGCGCGCTTCGACAAGATGCTGTCCAGCCAGGAGATCGGCACGCTGATCACCGCGCTCGGCACCTCGATCGGCAAGGACGAGTTCAACGCCGACAAGCTGCGCTACCACAAGATCATCATCATGACGGACGCCGACGTCGACGGCGCGCATATCCGCACGCTGCTGCTCACCTTCTTCTTCCGCCAGATGCCGGAGCTGATCGAGCGCGGCCATCTCTACATCGCCCAGCCGCCGCTCTATAAGGTGGCGCGCGGCAAATCTAGCCAGTACCTGAAGAACGAGAAGGCGCTGGAGGACTACCTGATCGGCTCGGGCCTCGACGACGCGGCGCTGGAGATCTCCTCCGGCGAGGTGCGCGCCGGCCAGGACATCCTCGAGCTGATCCAGGACGCGCTGCGCCTGCGCACGCTGCTCGACGGCCTGCATTCGCGCTATAACCGCGCCATCGTCGAGCAGGCGGCCATCGCCGGCGCGCTGAACCTCGAGCTCAGCCACGACCGCGAGGCCTATGCCGCCAAGGCCGGGGAGGTCGCCCGCCGTCTCGACATCATCGCCGAGGAGACGGAACGCGGCTGGGAAGGCTCCGTCGCGGCCGACGGGGGCCTGCGCTTCGAGCGCATGGTGCGCGGCGTCAAGGAGTTCGATCATATCGACATGGCGCTGATCGGCTCGTCCGACGCCCGCCATATCGATCAGCTCTCGGCGCGCCTCAAGGAAACCTATTCGGTGCCGCCGGTCCTGCGCCGCAAGGACGGACAGGTCGAGATTTCCGGCCCGCGCGCCCTGCTCGACGCGATCTTCGCGGCCGGCCGCAAGGGCCTTTCCATGCAGCGCTACAAGGGCCTTGGCGAAATGAACGCCGAGCAGCTCTGGGAAACGACGCTCGACCCGAACGTCCGCTCGCTGCTGCAGGTCAAGGTCAACGACGCGACCGACGCCGACGGCCTGTTCTCCCGCCTGATGGGCGACGAGGTGGAGCCGCGGCGCGATTTCATCCAGGAAAACGCCCTCAGCGTCGCCAACCTCGATATCTGATCGCAGGAAAGCCGCCGCAAGGCGGCTTTCTCCTGAGCCGGCTCAGGACGTGAATCGTCCTTCGGAGACGAACTCCGCCACCGGCTTGCGCGTGCTCGGCACCTCGCGCTTCATCAGGTCTTCCGGCAGCGTCTCCTTCGGCGCGATCCTGCCGATGGCGACGGCCGCCTCCACGCGAAAACCCTCGGGAATGCCGAGGACGTCCATGGCTTTCGCCCGGTCGATGCCACCCATGCCGTGGGCATGGTAGCCGGCATGGGTCGCCTGCAGGGCGAGATGGGCCCAGGCCGCGCCGGCGTCGAAGGCATGGGTATAGGCCGGGCGCATCTCGCCGTCGGCATTCTTGCGATGGGTCTGCGAGACGATCACCACGAGCGCCGACGCCTTGTCCGCCCAGCGGCGGTTGCCCTCGTCCAAGGTGGCGTAGATCGCGTCGAATGCCGGGGTGCCGCGATGGCCGTAGATGAAGCGCCACGGCTGGCCGTTGCCGGCCGAGGGCGCCCAGCGCGCCGCCTCGAACAGCGAAAGCAGCGTCCCGTGCGGCATGGCCTCGCCGGTGAAGGCGCGGGGCGACCAGCGGTCGAGGAAAACGGGTTCGATGGGGTGGTCCGCGATGCGGCCGGTGGGATGGGTCATTGCAAAGCCTCGAATGTCAAATCAGCGGGGCGAACTTATCCGCGTCGGCGCCGTCCGCGAAGCCGTAAAATCGCGCCGCGGTCGATTGTCGAACGGGTGGCCAAGGCAATATAACCCTTGCGACGACGGCATCGCGAGAATGGGAGAGACCGATGAGCCTGAAAGACCCGAGCCTGCTTCGCCAGGCAGCCCTTGTTGGCGCGCGCTGGATCGAAGCGGATGGCGGCGGCATCGCCGTGAAGAACCCCGCGACAGGCGAGCTGGTCGGCCATGTGCCGAAGCTCGGCGCGAAGGAGACGCGGGAGGCGATCGAGGCCGCCGCCGAGGCCCAGAAGGGCTGGGCCGCCCGCACCGCCAAGGAGCGCTCGGCGGTGCTGCGCAGGTGGTTCGAGCTGATGATCGAGAACAAGGACGATCTCGGCCGCATCCTGACCATGGAACAGGGCAAGCCGCTCGCCGAGGCGACCGGCGAGATCGTCTACGGCGCGAGCTTCGTCGAATGGTTCGCCGAGGAGGCCCGCCGCCTCTACGGCGACATCGTGCCCGGCCACCAGAAGGACAAGCGCATCCTCGTGATGAAGCAGCCGATCGGCGTCGTTGCGGCCATCACGCCCTGGAACTTCCCGAACGCCATGATCACCCGCAAGGCCGGCCCCGCCTTTGCCGCCGGCTGCGCCATGGTGCTGAAGCCCGCCTCGCAGACGCCGTTCTCGGCCATCGCCATCGCTATCCTCGCCGAGCGCGCCGGCCTTCCCGCCGGCCTGTTCTCCGTCATCACCGGCTCGGCCCGCGAGATCGGCGCGGAACTGACCGCCAACCCGACGGTGCGCAAGCTCACCTTCACCGGCTCGACGGAGATCGGCGCCGAGCTCTACAAGCAATGCGCGCCGACCATCAAGAAGCTCGGCCTGGAGCTCGGCGGCAATGCGCCCTTCATCGTCTTCGACGACGCCGATCTCGACGCCGCCGTCGAGGGCGCGCTGATCGCCAAGTTCCGCAACAACGGCCAGACCTGCGTCTGCGCCAACCGGCTCTACGTGCAGGACGCCGTCTATGACGCCTTCTCGCAAAAGCTCGCCGCCGCCGTCGGCAAGCTGAAGACCGGCAACGGTTTCGACGAGGGCGTCATCCTTGGTCCGCTGATCGACAATGCTGCCCTCGAAAAGGTCGAGGAACATGTCGCCGATGCGGTGAAGAAGGGTGGCCGCGTCGTGCAGGGCGGCAAGCGCCATGCGCTGGGCGGCACCTTCTACGAGGCGACCGTCATCGCCGACGTAACGCCCGAAATGGCCGTGGCAAAGGAAGAGACTTTCGGCCCCGTCGCGCCGCTGTTCCGCTTCAAGGACGAGGACGATGTCATCGCCCAGGCGAACGACACCGAGTTCGGCCTCGCCTCCTATTTCTACGCCAAGGAACTGTCGCGCGTCTTCCGCGTGGCGGAGGCGCTTGAATACGGCATGGTCGGCGTCAATACCGGCCTGATCTCGACGGCGGAAGCGCCCTTCGGCGGCGTCAAGCTCTCCGGCCTCGGCCGTGAGGGCTCCAGATACGGCATCGAGGAGTTCACCGAGATCAAATATGTCTGCCTCGGCGGCATCGCCTGACCGGACATTCGATACAGACCCGGCCGGGCGTGCCCGGCCGGCTTGATCCGAAAGAGGGGAACATCGTGGCAGCACCGAAAAACGCCTTCAAGGCCGCCCTTCGCGAGGGCCGTTTCCAGCTCGGCCTCTGGGCGGCGCTCGGCAGCGCCTATGCGGCGGAGATCCTTGCGACCAGCGGCTACGACTGGCTGCTGATCGACGGCGAGCACGGGCCGAACGACATGCCGCTGATGAGCGCGCAGGTCGGCGCGCTGCGCCATTCGCCGACCCACGCCATGGTCCGCCCGCCGATGGGCGAGGCCTGGATCCTCAAGCAGCTTCTCGACCAGGGCGCGCAGACCTTCCTGATCCCGATGGTCGAATCGGCCGGGCAGGCGGAGGCCCTGGTGCGCGCCGTCCGCTATCCGCCGCACGGCATCCGCGGCGTCGGCGCCGGCCTCGGCCGGGCCAGCGATTTCAACCGCACCCCGGACTATATCACCACCGCGAACGGCGAGATCTGCCTGATCGTGCAGGTGGAGAACCGGGCGGGCCTTGCCGCCGTCGACGAGATCGCCGCCGTCGAGGGCGTCGACGGCATCTTCATCGGCCCGTCGGACCTTGCCGCCGACATGGGCCATCTCGGCGATCCGGGCGCGCCGCCGGTGCTGGCCGCGATCACCCATATCTTCGAGCGCACCAAGGCGCACGGCAAGGCGAGGGGCATCATGACCGTCTCGCTGCCGCAGGCCGCGACCTATCGCGACCTCGGCGCGGACTTCATGGCGATCGGCACCGACGTCAACTGCCTCGTCTCGGCGGTAGGCGACCTGCGCCGCCGCTTCCTCGGCGAGGAGACGGGAGAAAGGCAAGGCGGCGGCTACTGATCCGCCGCGCAAGGGAGGGAAGCGGAGCCATGGGCAGTCTTGAGGCAAAGACCGTGCTGGTGACGGCGGCGGGACAGGGCATCGGGCGCGCCACGGCGCTGGCCTTCGCCAAGGCGGGCGCGCGCGTGGTCGCCACCGACATCAACCCGGAGACGCTGGCGGCCCTTGCCGGCGAGGACGGCGTCGCCACGCGCGTCCTCGACGTCCTGGACGCGGCGGCCGTTGCCGCCGTTTCCGCCGATATCGGCCGGATCGACGTGCTCTTCAACTGCGCCGGCGTGGTGCATGGCGGCACGATCCTCGAGATGCAGGACGAGGACCTCGCCTTCGCCTGGAACCTCAACGTGCTCGCCATGGTGCGCACCATCCGCGCCGTGCTGCCCGCCATGCTGGAGCGCGGTGACGGCGCCATAATCAACATGGCCTCGGTCGCCTCCAGCGTGAAGGGCGTGCCCAATCGCTTCGCCTATGCCGTCACCAAGGCCGCCGTCATCGGCCTCACCAAGTCGGTCGCCGCCGACTATGTGGCGCGCGGCATCCGCTGCAACGCCATCTGCCCCGGCACCGTGGAAAGCCCCTCGCTGCAGGAGCGCATGCGCGCCGGCGGCGACTACGAGGCGGCCCGCGCCGCCTTCGTCGCCCGCCAGCCCATGGGCCGCATCGGCACGCCGGAGGAGGTCGCCGATCTTGCGGTGCACCTTGCCGGCGCGACCTACACGACGGGCCAGGCCTATGTCATCGACGGCGGCTGGACGGGCTGAAACCCGTTCATTTCCGCGAAAGGTTCATGGGCGTAGGATGCTTTTCGTGGAAATGTTGCCACGCAGCGAAAACGTGCTAGTGTTTTTCGCAATTGCGCAAACCGGGTAACGATGGTGCGGCGGCTTCGGCCCGCATCCAGAATGGGGTGAATGCGTCCGATGTATTATCAGCTCTACGAACTCAACCATGCGGTGATGGCGCCCTGGCGCGCCGTCGCGGACCAGATGCGCATCGCCTTCCGCAATCCGCTCAATCCGCTGGCCCACACCTATTTCGGCCGCAGCATGGCAGCCGGCTTCGAGGTTCTCGAGCGCACCACCCGGCGCTACGGCAAGCCGGAATTCGGCCTGCCCGTCACCGTCATCGACGGCAAGGACGTCTCGGTGCACGAGAAGATCGTCTGGCAGCGTCCCTTCTGCAATCTCATCCATTTCGAGCGCTGTCTGCCCGCCGGCCACCGCAAGGACCCGAAGATCCTGATCGTCGCGCCGATGTCCGGCCATTACGCGACGCTGCTGCGCGGCACGGTGGAGGCGCTGCTGCCCCATGCCGAGGTGCATATCACCGACTGGGTGGATGCGCGCATGGTGCCGCTGTCGGAAGGCAGCTTCGACCTCGACGACTATATCGACTACGTCATCCAGATGCTGCATGCGCTGGGGCCGGATACCCATGTCGTCGCCGTCTGCCAGCCGGCCGTCCCGGTCCTGGCGGCCGTTGCCGTCATGGAAGCCGACAACGACCCGCTCTCGCCCTCCACCATGACGCTGATGGGCGGGCCGATCGACACGCGCATCAACCCGACCGCCGTCAACAAGCTCGCCGAGGAAAAGCCGATCGAGTGGTTCCGCGACAATGTCGTCATGCCGGTTCCGTGGCCGCAGCCGGGCGTCATGCGCATGGTCTATCCGGGCTTCCTGCAGCTTTCCGGCTTCATGTCGATGAACCTCGACCGCCACGTCGTCGCCCACAAGGAATTCTTCGCCCATCTGGTGAAGAACGACGGCGACGCCGCCGAGAAGCACCGGGATTTCTACGACGAATATCTCGCCGTGATGGACCTGACGGCCGAATTCTACCTCCAGACGGTCGAGACGGTCTTCATGAAGCACGCCCTGCCGAAGGGCGAGATGATGCACCGCTCGCGCCGCGTCGACACGACGGCGATCCGCAAGGTGGCGCTGCTGACCGTCGAGGGCGAGAACGACGACATTTCCGGCGTCGGCCAGACCAAGGCGGCGCAGACCATCTGCACCAACATCCCGGACGACATGCGCCTGCATTACGTCCAGCCGGATGTCGGCCATTACGGCGTCTTCAACGGCTCGCGCTTCCGCAAGGAGATCGCGCCGCGCATCCTCGCCTTCGTCGCCGAGCATGGCAAGGCGACGAAGGCAAAACCGGTGCCGCGCGTCATCAAGGGCGGCAAGGCCGGCGACGCCGCCTGATTTTTCGGGCCCGTTTCAGGCACTTGGCCGATTCTGCCGGGCATCGTCTTGAACGCCATGGGCACTCTGCCCACATCGGAATCACCGGAAACCGGAGTGGTTTCCGCCGATCGTGAGGAAGATTGCACATGAACCAGTCAGCACTGATCCGTCCGGACTGGACGCCCGCGACCATCGCCCTGATGGTGCTCGGCTTCGTGGTGTTCTGGCCGCTCGGCCTTGCCATGCTTGCCTACATCATCTTCGGCGACCGCCTGAGAACCTTCAAGAAGGACGCCAACGACACCGTGGACGGCATGTTCGCCTCCTGTCGCGGCAAGTTCCGCGGCGGCCGTGGCCACCCCTTCCGCAGCGCCACCGGCAATGTCGCCTTCGACGACTGGCGCGATGCCGAGCTCGCCCGCCTCGACGAGGAGCGCCGCAAGCTCGACGAGATGCGCGAGGAGTTCGATTCCTATGTCCGCGAGCTGCGCCGCGCCAAGGACCAGGAAGAGTTCGACCGCTTCATGCGCGAACGCCGCGCCAATGGCCAGGGCGACGTCCCGGGCTTTCCGGCTACGTAAGGATTGTTTGGGGCACTCCATCCCCCACTCTCCGTCATCCTCGGGCTTGACCCGAGGATCCACCCTCCGCAGCGGTGATGGATGGTCGGGTCAAGCCCGACCATGACGAAGGAGAGGAGCGCAGACGTCGCGAAACAGCATCACCGGCGCCATGGGCGCCGGTTTTTCGTCGGGCTGTTTCAGCCCGCGCCGAATCGGCTATGAAAGGCAGCATGTTCTCCCTGGCTCGCAAGCCCCGCAAGGCCCTGAAGACCCCGCCTCCGCCGGAACGGCGCGAGATCGACGTCAATGGCAGGGCGCTGCCGCTTACCATCAGGCGGGACCTGCGCGCCACGCGCCTGACGCTGCGCATCGAGCCCGGCGGCCGGGCCCTGCGCATGACGGTGCCGAACGGCATCGCCGAGCGCGACATCCGCGATTTCCTCGACCGTCATCAGGGCTGGCTGATGACGAAGCTCGCAAAATTCCGCTCCACCAACGAACTGGAGGACGGCGGCTATGTGATGATCCGCGGCATCGCCCACCGCATCGAGGCGACGGGCAAGCTGCGCGGCCTCACCGAGGCCGTTATCGTCGACGACGAGGCGGTGCTGCGCGTCGGTGGCATGGACGAGAGCATTCCCCGCCGCATCGGCGATTTCCTTAAGAAGGAGGCGCGGCTGGAGCTCGACCGGCTCGTCGCCGTCCATTCCGGGCGCATCGGCCGGCGCGTCAAGTCGCTGACGCTGCGCGACACGCGCAGCCGCTGGGGCTCCTGCTCGGCGGACGGCGCGCTCAGCTTCTCCTGGCGCATCGCCATGGCCCCGCCCCATGTCATCGATTATTTGGCGGCGCATGAAGTGGCGCATCTGCGCGAGATGAACCACAGCCCGGCCTTCTGGTCGCTTTGCGAGCAGCTCTGCCCGGCGACGGAGGAGGCCAAGCGCTGGCTCAAGCGCAACGGCAGCCTGCTGCACGCCGTCGATTTCGGCTAGCGATTTCGCCCGCCGAGCGCCTCGCTGATCTTCCTGTCGGTGTTGTACTGCCCCAGCGCATAGACCGCCCAGATGGCGGCCGGCAGCCAGCCGATCAGCGTCACTTGCAGGATGAGGCAGATGATGCCGGCAATCGGGCGTCCGATGGTGAAGAACACCAGGAAGGGCAGCAGGATGGCGATGATGAGCCGCATGGTCGTCTCCGTCTGTGGTCACTTCCATATGGGCACCGTCGCGCGCCATGCAAGGGTGTCGGTCCCGGCCCTGTTGCCGCCGTCTTTCGGCTCGACTCTTCCGGTGATTCGTGCGACTCCCTCGACCATGACACTCGACATCAAGATCTGCGGGCTGAAGACCGAAGAGGCCGTCGACAGGGCCGTTGCGCTCGGCGCCAGCCATGTCGGCTTCATCTTCTTTCCGAAAAGCCCGCGCAACATAGAGCCCGCCGACGCCGGCCGCCTGGCGGAGCGCGCGCGCGGCCGCGCGAAGATCGTCGCCGTCACGGTCGATGCCGACAGCGACACGCTGGACGAGATCGTCGACCAGCTCGCGCCCGACATGCTGCAGCTCCACGGCGCGGAAAGCCCGGAGCGGGTGCTGACCGTCAAGGCGGTCTACGGCCTGCCGGTCATCAAGGCCTTCTCCGTGCGCGAGGCGGACGACCTGAAGAGGATCGATCCCTATATCGGCATCGCCGACCGGTTCCTGTTCGACGCCAAGCCGCCGGCGGGCTCGGAGCTTCCGGGCGGCAACGGCGTCGCCTTCGACTGGAGCCTGATGCATCAGCTTGACGGCGGCGTCGATTACATGCTTTCGGGTGGGCTGAACAAGGATAACCTCGCCGAGGCCATCCGCACGACCCGCGCGCCGGGCATCGACGCCAGCTCCGGCGTCGAAAGCGCGCCCGGCGTCAAGGATCTCGGCCTGATGGAAGCGTTTTTTGAAGCGGCGCGGAACGCGGAACGCGAGAGCGCCGTCGCAGGGAGAGGCAAGTGAACCAGTCACCCAACCTGAATTCGTTCCGCGAGGGCCCGGACGAGGACGGCCGTTTCGGCATCTTCGGCGGCCGTTTCGTCGCCGAGACCCTGATGCCGCTGATCCTCGACCTGCAGGAGGAGTGGAACAAGGCCAAGACCGACCCCGCCTTCCAGGCGGAGCTGAAGGAGCTCGGCGCCCATTATATCGGCCGCCCGAGCCCGCTTTATTATGCCGAGCGCCTGACGCAGCATCTCGGCGGCGCGAAGATCTATTTCAAGCGCGAGGAGCTGAACCACACCGGCTCGCACAAGATCAACAATTGTATCGGCCAGATTCTGCTCGCCCGGCGCATGGGCAAGACGCGCATCATCGCCGAGACCGGCGCGGGCCAGCACGGCGTCGCCTCGGCCACGGTCGCCGCCCGCTTCGGCTTCCCCTGCGTCGTCTATATGGGCGCGACCGATGTCGAGCGTCAGGCCCCGAACGTCTTCCGCATGAAGCTGCTCGGCGCGGAGGTCCGTCCCGTCACGGCCGGCCACGGCACGCTGAAGGACGCCATGAACGAGGCGCTGCGCGACTGGGTGACCAATGTTGACGACACCTATTACCTCATCGGCACCGCCGCCGGCCCGCATCCCTATCCCGAGCTGGTGCGCGACTTCCAGGCGGTGATCGGCGTGGAAGCGCGCGAGCAGATGCTCGCCGCCGAGGGCCGACTGCCGGACATGGTGGTGGCCGCCGTCGGCGGCGGCTCCAACGCCATCGGTCTCTTCCATCCGTTCCTCGACGACAAGGACGTCAAGATCGTCGGCGTCGAGGCCGGCGGCAAGGGCCTCGACGGCGAGGAGCACTGTGCCTCGCTGACGGCCGGCTCACCGGGCGTGCTGCACGGCAACCGCACCTATCTGCTGCAGGATTCCGACGGCCAGATCAAGGAAGGCCATTCGATCTCCGCCGGCCTCGACTATCCCGGCATCGGCCCGGAACATGCCTGGCTGCACGAGATCGGCCGCGCCGAATATG
This sequence comes from Shinella sp., assembly GCA_039812945.1. Taxonomy (GTDB): domain Bacteria; phylum Pseudomonadota; class Alphaproteobacteria; order Rhizobiales; family Rhizobiaceae; genus Shinella. The sequence goes on along the minus strand of JBDHSZ010000011.1, from coordinate 577 downwards.
TGCCGATCATGGACGACGAGGCGCTGGAGGCCTTCCAGCTCCTGACCAGGCTCGAAGGCATCATCCCGGCGCTGGAGCCGAGCCACGCCGTCGCGGAAGTGATCAAGCGCGCGCCAAAAATGGGCAAGGACCAGATCATCCTGATGAACCTCTCCGGCCGCGGCGACAAGGACATCTTCACCGTCGGCAAGATCCTCGGCATGGAGCTCTAAGATGACCGCACGCATGGACAAACGCTTCGCGGATCTCGCCGCCGAAGGCCGCCCGGCCCTCGTGACCTATTTCATGGGCGGCGATCCGGACTACGCCAGCTCGATGGAGATCATGAAGGCGCTGCCGAAGGCAGGCTCCGACGTCATCGAACTGGGTATGCCCTTCTCCGATCCGATGGCCGACGGCCCGGCGATCCAGGTTGCCGGCCAGCGCGCGCTGAAGGGCGGCCAGACGCTCGCCAAGACGCTGCAGATGGCCCGCGACTTCCGCAAGGAAGACGACGCGACGCCGATCGTGCTGATGGGCTACTACAACCCGATCTATATCTACGGCGTCGAGCGTTTCCTGAACGACGCGCTGGAAG
>JBDHSZ010000010.1:0-43391 GCA_039812945.1 Shinella sp. | reverse complement strand
TACCTGCCGTTCTACGCGATGCTGCGCGCCATCACCTTCAACGTCGGCCCGATCGACTCCAAGCTGGGCGGCGTCCTGGTGATGTTCGGCTCGATCATCATCCTGTTCTTCCTGCCGTGGCTCGACACCTCGAAGGTCCGCTCCGCCGTCTATCGTCCGTGGTACAAGCTGTTCTTCTGGCTGTTCGTGGCCAATGCCATCATGCTCGGCTGGCTCGGCGCCATGCCCGCGGAAGGCATCTACGTCATCCTGTCGCAGCTCGGCACCCTCTACTACTTCGGCTTCTTCCTCCTCATCATGCCGCTTCTCGGCCTGATCGAAACCCCGAGGCGCATTCCGAACTCGATCACGGAAGCGGTTCTGGAACAGAAGAACGCCAAGGCGGCCAAGGCCTGATAGCGAGCGAGAACAAGGAACCATGACAATGAAAAAGCTTGTTGCAGGCATTCTGTCGCTCGCACTCGTCGCCGGCCTCGGCGTCTCCCTCGCCACCGCGCAGGAAGACCATGCGGCCGGCGCGGAGGCGGAGCACGCCACGCCGCACTATCCGATACATAAGCCCAAGGAGCAGGACTGGACCTTCGCCGGCCCGTTCGGCAAGTATGACAAGGGCCAGCTCCAGCGCGGCCTGAAGGTCTATACCGAAGTCTGTTCTGCCTGCCATTCGATGAGCCTCGTCTCCTTCCGCACGCTGGAGGACCTCGGCTACTCGGAAGCCCAGGTGAAGGCCTTCGCGGCGAACTACGAGGTCGAGGACGGCCCGAACGCCGACGGTGACATGTTCACCCGCAAGGCCGTGCCGTCCGACCACTTCCCGTCGCCCTACGCCAACCACGAGGCGGCCGCCGCCTCGAACAACGGCGCGGCCCCGCCGGACTTCTCGCTGATCGCCAAGGCGCGCGGCATCACCCGCGGCTTCCCGCAGTTCGTCTTCGACATCTTCACCCAGTACCAGGAAGGCGGGCCGGACTATATCTACTCGCTGCTGACCGGCTACGAGGAAGAGGCCCCGGCGGACCTGGAGATCGCCGAAGGCACGCATTACAACCCGTATTTCGGCAGCGCCGCGGCGCTCGCCATGGCGCAGCCGATCACCGACGACCAGGTCACCTATGACGACGGTTCGCCGCAGACGATCGACCAGTATGCCCGCGACGTCGCCGCCTTCCTGATGTGGGCCGCCGAGCCGCATCTGGAGGAACGCAAGCGCACCGGCTTCATGGTCATGGTCTTCCTGGTGATCTTCACCGGCCTGATCTACCTGACGAAGAAGTCGGTCTACGCCAACAAGGAACACTGAGCGGCCTCATCGCTCTGTCGAAAGGCGGCCTCCGGGCCGCCTTTTCTGTTGTGGGGCGCTGTCGCACCTGCGATAACCGGACGAACCCCTCCGCAGCCGGAAACCCCCATGTCCACGCTTGAAAACGAACTCGTCGCCGCGATCCGCAGCATCCCGGACTATCCCAAGCCCGGCATCGTCTTTCGCGACATCACCACGCTGCTCGGCAATCCGCGCGCCTTCCGCCGGGCGGTGGACGAGCTGGTGCATCCCTATGCGGGCATCGGCATCGCCAAGGTGGCGGGCATCGAGGCGCGCGGCTTCATCCTCGGCGGCGCCATGGCGCACCAGCTCTCGACCGGCTTCGTGCCGATCCGCAAGAAGGGCAAGCTGCCGCACGAGACCGTGCGCGTCGCCTACAGCCTGGAATACGGTGTGGACGAGATGGAGATGCACAAGGACGCCATTAAGCCGGGCGAGAAGGTGATTCTCGTCGACGACCTGATCGCCACCGGCGGCACGGCGGAGGCGGCCGTCAAGCTGCTGCGCCAGATGGGCGCCGATATCGTCGCGGCCTGCTTCATCATCGACCTGCCGGGTATCGGCGGGCGGAAGAAGCTGGAAGCGCTCGGCGTGGAAGTGCGCACGCTGGTGGCCTTCGACGGGGATTGAGCGCCTCGGGTCTTTGTTGCCCCGGCGGGGGTGGCCCCCCGCAACGCTATCCCGTCACACGAACTCCAGAACCGTGCTCTCGAAGCGGACGACCGGCTCGCCGTTCTGGTTGCGGCCGGCATTGTCGAATGTGTTGATCAGTCGGTCGGAACGCGAGGCGAGGGCGCGCGAGCCGGTCAGCGTCACCGAATAGGTGATCGTGTCGCCGGCGAAGACCGGCTTCAGCCAGCTCAGCTTCGTGAAGCCCGGGGAGGGGCCGAGCTTCGGCGGCGCGATGCCCTTTGCGGCGAGCCGCCGGCATTCGCCCATCCAGAACGGCACGAAGCATTTCATCCAGCCCGCGCTGGTGTGCCAGCCGGAGGCGCAGAGGGCGCCGAACAGCGCCTTCCTGGCAAGCGCCTCGTCGAGGTGGAAGGGCTGCGGATCGAAGTCCCTCGCGAAGCGGACGATGTCCTCGGCGGTGAAGGTGAGGCTGCCGATGTCGATCGTCTCGCCGAACGGATAGAGCTCAGCCATGCGCATGGTCGGCTCCTTTCGCGGCAAGCCGCATCATATTGATATATTCGCAGACGGCGACGAGCTCGCCGCGCTGGTTGGTCACCTCGGCGCGCATGCGCACGATGCCGATCTGCGGGCGCGAGCGCGAGACGCGGGCGTCCAGCACCTCGCAATGCCCGCCGAGCGTGTCGCCGGCCAGCACCGGGCGCCTCCATTCCATGAGGTCGACGCCGGGCGAGCCTTCCGAGGTGGAGCCGTCGATATAGGCTTCGAACAGCATGCGCATCATCACGGCGCTGGTATGCCAGCCGGAGGCGGCAAGCCCGCCGAGGATGCTGGCGCGGCCGGCCGCTTCGTCCATGTGCATCGGCTGCGGATCGAATTCCGCCGCGAAGGCGGTGATCTCCTCCGCCGACATCGTGCGCTTTGCGAACTCGAAGCGGCGGCCGGGCGGAAAGTCCTCGAAGGTGCGGCTCTCTCCCGGCATGCGAATCTCCTTGCGACGGCTGGTCCGTCCTTTCATAGCCGGCGCGGAGGGCAAACGGAAGCTGCCCCTTATCGCGTGAAATCGCCTCGTTTCCTGCCTATCCTGCGCTAGATTGCGGGCAGGAAGGCAGGTTCATGACGTTCAGTGACGATTTGCGGCGGCTCGCCCTCGGCTTTCATCCGGAAACGGGCGAGGCGCTGGATCCCGATTCCGTGGCGCAGAAGCCGGAGACGATACGGCTCCTCTTCATCCTCTCCGAGGAGCTCGCCGAGAAGGCGGAGCGCAAGGGCACGGAGGGGCGCAGGAAGCTTTCGCCGGAGGAGCGGATAGAGAAGAACCTGGCGGAGGGGCGCCCCGCCAGATCGAACCTCCCGTGGGAGGAGGAGGAAAGGGGGGCGCTGCTGAAGGGCCATGCCGGCGGTGAAACCCCGCCGCAACTGGCGGCGCGGTTCCAGCGCTCGGTGCTGGCCATCGTCGCGCAACTGGAGAAGGCCGGCGTGATGGATGCCGGGGAGGCCGCGGTCTGGCGCTGAGGCTGAGGCCTTAGGCTCTGGCGCGGCCCGCGCCCTATGTGTTGAAGCGGAAGTGGATGACGTCGCCGTCCTGCACCACGTATTCCTTGCCTTCGTCGCGGCCCTTGCCGGCTTCCTTGGCGCCAACCTCGCCCTTGTAGGCGATGTAGTCGTCATAGGCGATGGTGAAGGCGCGGATGAAGCCGCGTTCGAAATCCGTGTGGATGACGCCGGCGGCCTGCGGGGCCTTGGTGCCGCGCACGATGGTCCAGGCGCGCGTCTCCTTGGGGCCGACGGTGAAATAGGTGATGAGGTCGAGCAGATGATAGCCGGCGCGGATGAGCCGGTCGAGGCCGGCTTCGGCAAGGCCGAGGGCCGAGAGGAATTCGCTCGCTTCCTCTTCCGGAAGCTGGGCGACCTCGGATTCGATGGCGGCTGAGATGACGACGCATTCGGCGCCCTGTTCCTTCGCCATGGCGGCGACGGCCTCGGTATGGGCGTTGCCGGTCGCGGCGTCGGCCTCGGCGACGTTGCAGACATAGAGGACCGGGTGCGAGGTCAGGAGGTTGAGGCCCTTCAGCACGTCGATCTCTTCCGGCGCCAGCGTCTTGAGGAGAAGACGGGCCGGCTTGCCCTCGTTCAAGAGCGTGATCACGGCTTCCATGACCGGGAGCTGGGCGAGGGATTCCTTGTCCTTGCCGGTGGCGCGCTTGCGGGTCTGCTCGACGCGGCGCTCGAGGCTTTCAAGGTCGGCGAGCATCAGCTCGGTCTCGATGGTCTCGGCGTCGGCGACGGGATCGATGCGGCCCTCGACATGGGTGATGTCGGTGTCCTCGAAGCAGCGCAGCACATGCACGACCGCGTCGACCTCGCGGATATTGGCGAGGAACTTGTTGCCGAGGCCTTCACCCTTCGAGGCGCCGCGCACCAGGCCGGCGATATCGACGAAGGAGATGCGCGTCGGGATGATCTCCTTCGAGCCGGCGACGGAGGCGAGCGCCTTCATGCGCGGATCGGGCACGGCGACCTCGCCGGTATTCGGCTCGATGGTGCAGAAGGGATAGTTCGCCGCCTGGGCGGCCGCCGTCTTGGTCAGCGCGTTGAAAAGGGTCGACTTGCCGACATTCGGCAGACCGACGATACCGCATTTGAAGCCCATGGAGATGGTCCGTTCGTCTAGGAGAAATCGTTGCCACCGCTATGGGGGAAGGACGGGGCAGGGTCAAGGGCTTGCCGCCCGGCGGGCCTTGAAGTCGCCCTGCCTGCGGTGCACAATGGCCGCACACCGCTCGAAGCCAACAGTCCGAGGAGCTTTCGATGAGCGACGGTGACACGACCCTTACCCCGAAGACCGCCACGAAGCCGAAGCTGCAACGGCCCCGGCTCTACAAGGTCATCCTCGTCAACGACGACTATACGCCGCGCGAATTCGTCGTGCTGGTGCTGAAAGCCATCTTCCACATGGCGGAGGAGACGAGCTACCGCGTGATGATGACCGCCCACAAGATGGGCACCTGCGTCGTGCTGGTCTGCGCGCGCGACATTGCCGAGACCAAGGCGAAGGAGGCGACGGACCTTGCCAAGGAGGCCGGTTTTCCGCTGCTCTTCCAGACCGAGCCGGAGGAATAGGCCTCCAAGACCCCGCCCTAAATCCCTCCCCACAAGGGGGAGGGACTTAACGTGCGGCAGCCTCAACGGAGAAAGCGAACGGAAAGGCAAGCGTCTTGTTTTCTCCCCCCTTGTGGGGGAGATGCCGGCAGGCGGAGAGGGTCTTCGCTGGCGAGCCTACTCGTCTTTCCCGCCGAACAGCTTCTTCAGCATGTCGGCCATCGGCCCGGTGGTGGGCAGCGCCTTGGGCTGGGCATGGTTGCGCGCCGCGCGGATATGCGACTGGGCGGCGGGCTTCTTCGCCGGGGCGTCCGCCTCCGGCTTGCCGCCGACGGCGAGCGCCAGCTTGTTCATGAGCTGCGAATCCTCGCCGCGCACCAGCATGTCGGCGTTGATCGCCAGCTCGTCGAGCAGCGGGTCGAGCCAGGCGTGGTCGGCCTTGGCGAAATCGCCGAGCACGTGGTTGGTGACGAGTTCCTTGACGCCCGGATGGCCGATGCCGAGGCGTAGCCGGCGATAGTCCTTGCCGCAATGAGCATCGAGCGACCTGATACCGTTGTGCCCGCCATGGCCGCCGCCGACCTTGATGCGCGCCTTGCCGGGCGCAAGGTCCAGCTCGTCGTAGATCGTGACGATGTCCTTGGGCGCCAGCTTGTAGAAGCGCATCGCCTCGCCGACGGATTCGCCCGAAAGGTTCATGAAGGTCTGCGGCTTGACGAGCAGCATCTTCTCGCCGGCAAGCTCGCCCTCGGCGATCTCCGCCTTGAATTTCTTGGACCAGGGCGAGAACGGGTGCTTGCGGTGGATCGCGTCCAGCGCCATGAAGCCGATATTGTGGCGGTTGCCCGCATATTTTGCGCCCGGATTGCCGAGCCCGGCGATGATCTGCATGGAATGGTCCGCCAAAAGCTGTGTTCGTCCTTCACCACCGCGAAAGCGGCCGGAAGTCAACAGTCACGGTCGCGCGGGCAAACAAAAACCCCGCGTCCGGGCGGACGCGGGGTTTGGGAAAAGACCCTGTCGAAAGGGTTATTCCTCGGAAGCTGCTTCTTCTTCCTTCACGCCGGCCGCCGGAACGGCGATCGTGGCGATCGTGAAGTCGCGGTCGGTGATGACCGGGCTCGTGCCCTTCGGCAGCTTGACATGCGAGATGTGGATGCCTTCACCGACCTTCAGGCCGGTGAGGTCGGCCGTGATGGAATCCGGGATGTTGCCGGCAAGGGCGTGCAGCTCGACGGCGTGGCGAACGACGTTCAGGACGCCGCCGGCCTTGATGCCCGGGGACTTCTCTTCGTTGATGAAGTGGACCGGCACTTCGACCACGACATGGGTGTCGCCCGAAACGCGCAGGAAGTCGACATGCATCGTGAAGTCGCGGACCGGATCGAGCTGGAAGTCCTTCGGCAGGACCTTGATCTTCTCGCCGTTGACGTCGATCGTCGCGACCGTCGTCTTGAAGCCGCCGGCGTGGATGCGCTGGGTGACGTCCTTGGTCGAGATGGCGATCGACAGGGGGGCCTGCTTGTCGCCGTAGATGACTGCGGGAATAAGGCCGTTGCGGCGAAGTTCACGGGAGGACCCCTTACCAACCCGTTCGCGCGTCTCGGCCTTGAGCTCGTAGGTTTCTTGGCTCATGGCTTAACCTTTCATCATGTTACTGGAGAGTCCTGCCCGGCGGAGGGTGCTCCGGCCGCGTCGAACTTGAGGATTTCGTGAAAGCCTCATCCGCGTTGCCTCCAAGGGTGTCTACGCGGACGGGGGCTCGATAAACGAGAATGCCCGGAAATGCAAGGCCCGCGCGAGGATTGACATGCCGGCGTGGGGATCGGATGTTCGGGCGGAAACCGTTCGGCGCAGGAGGCCATGATGAGAAGACAGATCCTGATGGCCTCGGCCGCCCTTGCGCTGGTCGCCGCCAGCCCGACCTTCGCGCAGGAGGTCTCGCCCGCCGAGGCCGAGGGCATCCAGCAGCGCCTCACGCGCTACCTGCCGCGCGAGCTGGTCGACGCCGGCCTCGTCACGGTCAAGGCCGCATCGTCCTTCTACGAGCTGCGCTTCGATCCCTCCGTGCTGCTGGACAGGGCCAAGGCGGGGAAGGTGTCGATCGAGGGCCTGAAGCCGATGACGGCCTATCTGCGGCCAACCGCCGAGGGCACCTACCGCATCGAGGCGAACGACAGCTTCGACGTCAAGGGCTCGGTGGATGTCGCCGACGGCAGGAACTCGTTCACCTATCTCGTCGATTCGATGAAGCTCGACGGCATCTACGATCCGGAGATCCTCTATTTCACCTCCGCCGACTGGACCACGGGGCGGCTCGCCTTCTCCAGCACCTCGCCGAAGGAAAGCGTGACGGCGAGCTTCGGCGAGACGGCGATGCGCGTCGCCACGGAGAAGAAGGAGGCCGGAACGCTCGACATCTCCTCGACGGGCGTGATGAAGGCCTTTGCCGAGACGATCACCGGCGGTCCCTCGGGCCGGGTGGATATCGGCGCGGACACGGTCGACATCGACGTCAGCATGGACGGCGCGCGCTACAAGGTGGCGCAGGACCTCGTCTTCTTCGTGCTCGACAACATGCACAAGGAGAAGCTGGAGGCGGCGGAGGCCGCGCGGCTCAAGGAGCTGCTGCGCACGGCCCTGCCGGTCTTCGACAACCTGACGGAGACGATCAAGGCCTCGAACGTCACCGTCGGCACGGACAAGGGCACCTTCGGCGCTGAGGCCGTCACCTACAATCTCGCCATGAACGGCATCGCCCATTCGACGCGCTTCGGCTTCGGCTTCGGCGTGGAGAAGCCGAAGCCGCCGGCGGGCGTGCTGCCGGCTCTCTACGAGAACGCCTTGCCCGAGCGGGCGACCTTCAAGGCGGCGGTGGCCGACCTCGATCTCGCCGGCGCCGTCAACTATCTCATCGAGCACGCGGATTTCACCCGGCCGCAGCCGCTGACCGAGGAGGAGAGCAAGGAGATCGGCCGCATCGTGCTGCCGGGCGGGGCGATGACGGTGGAGTTCGAGGACGTCTCCGCCTCCTCGCCGATCTATGACGTGCATCTTGCCGGCAGGATGACGGTCTATCCCGACGACAAGGACCGCCGCAGCGCCGATGTCACGATCACCATGCGCAATTTCGACAAGACCGTCGCCTTCCTCCAGGAGAACGCCGCGACCGTGCCGGAATTCGGCCAGGCCTCGTTCGGCCTCCTGATGATGAAGGGGCTTGCCCGCGACGGCGGCGACGGCGCGCAGGCCTGGGACCTGACGGTGGGCGAGGACGGCAAGGTGCTGATCAACGGCCGGCCTCTGCCCTTCCAGAAATAGGCTATTTGCGAAGGCCGGCGACGAAGCGGGACAGCGCCAGCATCAGGCCGCCGGCGACCAGCCCCCAGAAGGCGCCGGAAACGCCGGCGAAGGAGACGCCCGAGGCGGTGACGAGGAAGGTCACCGCCGCCGCCTCGCGCCCGTCCGCTTCCTTGAAGGCATTGAGCGCGGAGCCGGCGAAGGCGCTGACGAGGGCAAGGCCGGCGACGGCCTGGATGAGGATCGGCGGGGCGAGGCTGACGAAGGCCGTCACCGCGCCGGCGGCAAGGCCGAAGATCACGTAGAAGACGCCGGCATTGATCGCCGCCCAGTAGCGTTTCGCCGGGTCGGGATGGGCGTCGCCGCCCGCGCACATGGCGGCGGTGATGGCGGCGAGGTTCACCGCATGGCCGCCGAAGGGCGCGGAGAACAGCGAGAAGAGGCCGGTCGTGGCGAAGAGCGGGCCGGGATCGGGCTCGTAATGGTTGACCTTCAGCACGGCGATGCCGGGAATGTTCTGCGAGGCCATGGTGACGATGAAGAGCGGCAGCGCGATGCCGACGAGGCCCGCCAGCGTGAAGGCGGGCGTGACGAATTCCGGCTTCGGCAGTAGGGCTTCGGCAAGGCCGGAAAGGGCGCCGTCGGGAATGTCGATGCCGAAGGCCAGCACGGCGACGAAGGCGGCCAGCGCCGCCGGCACGGCATAGAGCCGGTTGACGGAGCCGACGACGATCCAGGCGAGGGCGATCGGCAGGCCGAGCAGCGGATCGAAGGCGATGGCCTTCACCGGGGCGAAGCACAGGCCGATCAGCACGCCGGCCAGCATGGCGTTGGCGAGGGTCGCCGGAATGGCGGCGACCATGCGGCCGAGTGGCCGCCACAGGCCGGCGACGACGATCAGCACCGCGCAGACAAGGAACCCGCCGACCGCCGTGGCAAAGCCGCCCTCGACCGCGCCGGAGGAGGCGAGCAGCGCCGCGCCGGGCGTCGACCAGGCGATGGAGACGGGCAGGCGCGTGGCGATCGAGAGCACGATGGCGCAAAGCCCCATCGACACCGACAGCGCCATCAGGCCGGAGGCCGCCTGCGCCTCGGTGGCCCCGACGCCCGTCAGGCCGTGCAGCACGACGGCGAAGGAGCTGGCGAAGCCGACGAAGGCGGTGAGCAGGCCCATGAACAGGGCCTGGGCGGAAAAGTCACGAAGCATGGCGAAATCTGGGCTGGAGGGAATGGGTACTGGTAACAGGCGGTGCGAGCCTTGGAAACAGGCATGTTCCGCGGCCTTGAACGGAAAACCCCGCCGTCAGGCGGCGGGATCAGGCTGAAGCGTGCAAACCTTCTTGTCCGCCATGCTCGGGTCTCTTCCGGGCATCTGCGACGTCCCGATTTTCCGATGCGTCGGCGGATCCTCGGCACGCGGCCGGGGATGACGGAAGCGGGTGGAGCGTGTTTGTCGGCAATCGACCCCGCTCGGCGGGGTCGCGTTCTTATGCGGCAGGGCGATCGTCAGCCCCGGCATTCGCCCGGGCTGACGACGCGGTAGCCTTCGGCGTCGGCCGAGCATGCATTGCCGAACGTCCTGCGGTCGCGGCCGCGCTGTCCGCAGACCGGGTTGTATTCCATCGTGCAGGCGCGCTGCTCGCCCCGGTCGCGGTCGCGGTCGCCCCAGCGATCCCGGTCGCGATCCCGGCCGTTGCCTCGGTCGTTGTCTCGGTCGTTGTCCGGGCGGCGGACCTGGCACTCGCCCCGGCCGATGACGTCGTAGCCGCTGCGCCGTGCCTCGCAGGCATTGGCGAAGGTCTGGCGGTCACGGCCGTTCGCGCCGCAGACCGGCGCATATTCGCGCGTGCAGGCGCGGCCTTCGTCCGGACGCGGCTCCGGGCGCCCCTCCCGGCGGCATTCGCCGCGGCCGACGATCCGGTAGCCGTTCGAGCTCGCCTCGCAGGCATTGGCGAAGGTCTGCTGGTCGTTGCCGCGCGCGCCGCAGACCGGAAGGTATTCCATGGTGCAGGCCTGCGGGCCCGGCCGATACCCGCCGCCGCCGCCCTGGTCGACGTCGACCTGGCAGGCCGCGAGCGTGCCGGCGGCAAGAAGGATGGCTATGCGCCCGGCCAGCCGGGAGAGAAAAGGCGATATCGATAGCATGGGTGTCTCCTCGTGAACCTTTGCGGACCGTAACGGAAAAATGATCCGCCCGGTATCGGGCAAGCGCAAAAAGCCGGGGATGATCCGCGCATGAAAAAGCCCGCGCGGCGAAGGCTGCGCGGGCTGTTGGATTGAGCGGTGCGCCGGCTCAGTCGAAGAGGCTGGAGACCGATTCCTCGGCGGCGGTGCGGTTGATCGCCTCGCCGAGCAGATTGGCGGTGGTGATGACGCGGATATTGTGCGCCGACTGGACGGCCGTGGTCGGCTGGATCGAGTCGGTGATCACCAGCTCCTTGAGCTTGGAGGAGGTGACGCGCGCCACCGCGCCGCCGGACAGCACGCCATGGGTGATATAGGCGGTGACGCTGGTCGCGCCGTTCTTCAGCAGCGCCTCGGCGGCGTTGCAGAGCGTGCCGCCGGAATCGACGATGTCGTCGATCAGCAGACAGTCCTTGCCGGTGACGTCGCCGATGACGTTCATCACCTCGGATTCGCCCGCGCGCTCGCGGCGCTTGTCGACGATCGCCAGTTGGCAGTCGAGACGCTTGGCGAGGGCGCGTGCGCGCACCACGCCGCCGACGTCGGGCGAGACGACCATGACGTTCTGGAGATTGTAGTTCTCCTTCACGTCGCGCGCGAGGATCGGCACGGCGTAGAGGTTGTCGGTCGGGATGTCGAAGAAGCCCTGGATCTGGCCGGCATGCAGGTCGAGCGTCATCACGCGGTCGGCGCCGGCTTCCGTGATGAGGTTGGCGACGAGCTTGGCCGAGATCGGCGTGCGCGGGCCGGGCTTGCGGTCCTGGCGGGCATAGCCGAAATAGGGGATCACGGCCGTGATGCGGCGCGCCGAGGAGCGGCGCATCGCATCGATCATGATGAGCATTTCCATCAGGTGGTCGTTGGTCGGGAACGAGGTCGACTGCACGACGAAGACGTCCTCGCCGCGCACGTTCTCCTGGATTTCAACGAAGATTTCCTGGTCTGCGAAGCGTCTGACCGTGGCGCGGCCGAGCGGAACATTCAGATAATTGCAGATCGCTTCGGCCAGAAGCCGGTTCGAATTGCCCGCGAAAACCTTCATTTATGGTCCGCCCGTGGATTATGCTGATGGGGGGCGTTTAAGCGGCAAAATCCGTGAATGCAAGGGCCTTGCCGCCCGGAAAGCCGATTCTTCGCATTTCGCTGTGATTTACCGTTTCGAGGATGCTAACCGGGCGCCGAACCGCGCCAGTCGAGATATTGCCGGATCGTCTTGCGGGCGATGCCTTCCATCGTCTGCGCCGGAACGACGGCCCACGGGTCCGATGCGGTGCCGGCGACGGTCTCCTGGCCCTGGATGCGGTGCAGCCGCGCGCCGCCGCTGTCGAGCACGTCCCAGACATAGACGACGGTGGTCTTGCCGTTGTCGTTCATCGCCGAGAAATAGCCCTTCAGGATGTATCTGGCGGAATTGTCCGAGGCGCTGCGGATCGTCAGGCCGCCGGAGCGGGCCTCAGCGCCGAGGCGCCTGGAAAGCGGCGTGACGGCCTCGACCGGCGCGCCGATGATCGGCAGGAAGCGGATCGTCTCGCCGCCTTCGCCCGCGCGCGGCAGGGCCGCGACCTCCTCCGCGCCGCCGGAGGTTTCCGCGGCCAGCGAGCGCTGCGCCGTCGTGCGGGCGAGGTCGGCATCCGCCTCCGTCGCCCTGCGCGTGCCGCCGTTGCGGGCCAGCGCGTCGGCCTGGCCCTGCAGCGTGCCGGCCGTGTCGGCGCCGGTCGAGGTGCCGGAGGCGGTGAAGGCGGTCTGCTGGCTGGCGACCGGCATGGTGGTGACGGGCGCCGTTTCGGCGCTCATCTGGTCGAGGTCGCTCTGGGTCACCGGCGGCGAATTGAAGCCGTTGCCGACATCGGCGCGCGGGATGAGCGCGTCCGTGCTGTTGCAGCCGGCGAGGGTGGCGATGAGGCCGATCAGTGCCAGCCGCTTCATCAGCTTTTGCATCGTTACCGTCCGTGTCCTGCGGAGGCTTCTCGCCCCCTCGGTTCCCCGCAACGATTTATGGGTGCCGCTCCCGGCCCTGTCAATCGCGGGATCTCGGCTCAGATCTCGAGGAAATCGAGCCCGTAGCGCGACAGCGGCTTGGGCATGTCGGTGGTGGTGAGATAGGTCTGGCCGAGCGTCATGGCCGTGCCGCTGTCGGAATCGCAGATGATCGTGTGCAGGAAGAGCGACATGTTCGGCTCGATCTCCTGCGGATTGCCGACGACGAACATCTGCGGGTCCATCCAGGACGGCGCGAAGCGCGCGCCGACGGAATAGCCGCAGGTGTTCAGCCGGTGCCGGGCAAGGCCCCGCTCGTCGAGGATGCGGGCGAAGGTCTCGAAGACGGTGCCGAAGGTGTTGCCGGGCCTCAGCACCATCTCCATCGCCTGCATGGTCTCGCGGCAGGCGCTGTAGAGCTCGCGGTGACGCGCGCTCGGCTCGCCGATGACGGCGGTGCGCATCATCGGCGCGTGGTAGCGCGCGCTGACGCCGGTCCATTGCAGGCTGAGCTGGTCCTCGGCATCCAGCCGGCGGCGGCCGGACTTGGAGCGGCAGAGCAGGGCGTCGGCGCCCGAGCCGATGACGAATTCGTTGGCGGCATAGTCACCGCCGCCGGCCAGCACGGCGTTCTGCAGCGCCGCGAGGATCGCCGCCTCGTCGCCGCCGGGCACGATCAGCGGCAGGGCGGCGTCCAGCGCGTCGTCGGAGAGCGCGGCGGCGCGCTCGACATAGACGATCTCCGCCGGGCTCTTGATGAGGCGCAGGCGGCTGACGATGGACGAGGCGTCGGTGAGGGTGCCGAAGCTCTGGAGCTGGTTGTCGAGAAGGCGGGCGTTGCCGCCGGTCAGGCCGTGCGTGTCGTATTCCACGCCGATGCGGCAGCCGAGCAGGTCGAGGTCGGAGAGCAGGTTCTTCAGGTCCATGGTCGGGTCGGCGTTGACGCGGTCGACCCAGACCTCGATCTTCTCGATATTGGAGGTGTGGCGCGCCTGGCGCAGGTCCGCCGAGCGCGTCAGCAGCACCATGCCGCCGTCCGCCTTGACGACGAGCGTCTGGAAGAAGCAGTAGCCGAACGTGTCGTAGCCGGTCAGCCAGTACATGCTCGACTGGGCGAAGAGCAGCATGGCGTCGAGCTTCTCCTCCCGCATGCGGGCGGTGAGGCGCTGGAGCCGGTTGGCGTATTCCTCGGTGTCGAAGTGAAGTGCCATGGGTGTCTCCCTCGCGCTGTCGGGCGTCAGCCCCTGATCATGATGGCCGAGATCTGTCGGCCGTAGTCCGGCTCCTGCCGGTGCGTGGCGCGCCGGTAGGAGAAGAAGCGATCCTCGTCGGGATAGGTGCAGATATCGAGGTTCTCCGCCGTCACCCCGGCGTCCACGAGCCGCCGCGTCGTCAGGCCCGGCAGGTCGAACATGGCGTGGCCGGGCTTTTCCGATGGTTCGAAATAGCGCTCGTAGGCCTTGTCGACGGACAGGAAGCGCTCCACGAATTCCGGGCCGACCTCGTAGTTCCGCCGGCTGATCGACGGGCCGAGACAGGCGACGATGTTTTCGCGCTTCGCGCCGAGCCGTTCCATGGCCGCGACGGTGTTTTCCAGCACGCCGTAGAGCGCGCCCTTCCAGCCGGCATGGGCCGCGCCGGCGACGCGGGCCTCGGGATCGCAGAAGAGGATCGGGCCGCAATCGGCCGCCAAGACGCCGAGCACGACGCCGGGCGTGTTGCTGACCAGCGCGTCCGCCTCGGGGCGCGCGCCGTCATAGCTTTCGTCGACGGTGACGACGTCGGGCGAATGGACCTGATGGACCGTGGCGAGCCGGTCCGGCGCGGCGGAGAACCAGCGGGCGACGCGGGCGCGATTCTCCTCCACGTTCTCCCGCTCGTCCTTCGAGCCGAGGCCGACATTGAGGCCGCGATAGATGCCCTCCGACACGCCGCCCGCGCGGGTGAAGAAGCCGTGGCGGGCGGCCTTGCCGGCGCGCTGCGCCAAGAGCGGGCTTTCGATCGGGTGGGGGAGCGCTTGGTCCTTCATGGTCTCTCGGCTGGGCTTCGGGATGGGCCGCCGGGCAAGATCTCGGCCGGGCATGCGAGGTGCAAATCGGCCCGAATGTTGTCCGGCCTTGGCGTATGTGTCAATCGGGCTGACGGAACGGAAACAGCGCGAGCGGCGCACTGCCCACCGCCAAGACCTTGAAAAGATCGCCCATTTTCCCCGCGCCGGAGCCGGCCAGGCGGTCGACGTCGGCAAGGATCGATTGCTGCGTCGCCTCGTCGCGGTTGCGCCCGAGCGCGGAGGCGCGCTCGCCGAGGCCGAGGCCGACGAGGAAATCGCCCTGGTGCAGCATGCCGTGCACATGCAGGCCGACGCTCGCCGCCGCGCCCGCCAGCCGCTCGAAATCGACATGGCTCGTCAGGTCCGCCTCGCCGGGATGGGCGAGCGGCGGGTCGACGTCGTGCTTCAGCACGGCCTGCAGCGTGTCGCCGAAGCCGGTGACGAAATGGCCGTAGTCGATGATCAGCGCCGTGCCGCCGAAGCGGGCGATGCGCTCGCCGATCGTCGCCATCACGGCTTCGCGGGCGGGGGCGATCTCGAAGATCGTGCCGTTCGGGACGGTCTTGTGGCTGTCCGGCAGCAGGGCCGGGTCGATGCCGGCGACGCCGGCGGCGAAAGTCAGCTCGTCTTCGGCATCGAGGCCGACCAGGCGCTCGCGGAAGCCGGACGGCGTCTTGATGAACTGGCGGATGGGGATGGCGTCGAACAGCTCGTTGGCGGCGAGCAGCACGAAGCCGTCCGGCAGCTCCTCGAAGCTGTCGTGCCAGCTTATGCGGCCGGCATGGATGCCGAGCGTTTCGCGCTGCACGGCGCGCAGCTTCGGGCTGGTCTCGATGAGATGGATCGTCGCGCTTTCGTAGAGCTCGGGCGCGATGCGGGCGACGACGCGCAGCATGTCGGCCATCATCGTGCCGCGGCCGGGGCCGATCTCGGCGATGCGCACCCCGGCCGGCGCGCCGTGCCGCTGCCAGGCGTGGACGAGGAAGACGCCGAGCATCTCGCCGAAGAGCTGGCTCACCTCCGGCGCGGTGATGAAGTCACCGGCCGCTCCGAAGGGATCGCGGGTGCGGTAGTAGCCGTATTCGGGATCGGCCAGGCACAGGGCGAAATAGTCGGTGATGCTGATCGGGCCGTTGGTGCGGATCAGCGCCTTGATCTTGCGGGCGAGGGGTGTCGGCACGGGCGCCTCCGCTCAGGCATCGGCCGGCTTGGCCGCGCGGGCGCGAAAAATCGCCCACAGGCCGAGGGCGAGCATCGGTAGGGAGAGCAGCATGCCCATGGTCAGCCAGCCGCCGAAGAGATAGCCGAGCTGCGGGTCCGGCTCGCGGAAGAACTCCACGGCGATGCGCGAGAGCGCATAGCCGGCGACGAAGATGCCGGTGACGGTGCCGGGGCGCTTCAGCGCGCCGAAGCGATGGATGGCGAGCGCGAGGACGGCGAGCAGCACGATGCCCTCCAGCCCCGCCTCGTAGAGCTGGCTCGGATGGCGGGCGAAGGGGCCGCCCTCGGGGAAGATCACCGCCCAGGGCGCATCGGACAGGCGGCCCCACAGCTCGCCGTTGACGAAATTGGCGATGCGGCCGAAGAACAGGCCGATCGGCACGACGGCGGAGACGATGTCGAACAGGCTCCAGACGGCAATGCCGTGCCGCCTTGCGAAGAGGATCATGGCGAGCGTCGTGCCGGCGAGCCCGCCGTGGAAGGACATGCCGCCGTTCCAGACCTCGATGGCGCGCAGCGGGTTGGCCGCGACATTCGGGAAATCGTAGAACAGGATATAGCCGATGCGCCCGCCGAGGATGATGCCGACGGCGGCCCAGACGAGGAAATCGTCGAGCTGGACGCGGGTCATCGGCGCCTCGCCCGCCCAAAGGCGCGGCGTCTCCGCCAGCCTGCGGGCATAGAACCAGCCGAGCATGATGCCCACGACATAGGCGATGCCGTACCAGTGCACGGCGACCGGGCCGATGGAGAAGGCGATCGGATCGATCTCGGGGTAGGGCATGATGGCGAAGAGCTGGGCGATGCTGGTCAAGGCGGAAAGCTTCCTGATTTTGCGCGGAAGATGGCGAGGCCTTGCGGCAGGGTCAAGGCGATAAATCGTGATCGGCGGCCAGGCCGCGGCCCGAAGGGGCGGCGATCCACCGGAATCCGCTTGCAAGCGGCGCGCCGAGACCCTACCTCACGGTTCAGCAGGATTATCGAGACCCGAGGAGGGCAGACCATGACGACAGGTGCGAACCGCATTCTCGACGACTTCGCCAAGCTGATGACCGATGCCGCCGGCGCCGCCCAGGGCGTGCGCAAGGAGGCCGAGACGGTGTTCCGCGCCCAGGCCGAGCGCTTCATCAACGGCATGGACCTCGTCAAGCGCGAGGAGTTCGAGGCGGTGCGCGAAATGGCCATCAAGGCGCGCGACGAGAACGACGCGCTCATGAAGCGCATCGAGGCGCTGGAAGCGCGCCTTGCCGCGGGCGCCTGAGCCGTTTCGGCACGGGTTTTTTCGATCGAGACTCGGTTGGCGTGATTCACATCGCGCCAACCGTTTTTTTTAATAAAATTTTCACCCCTGTGGACACTTGCGAAAAGCCCTTTGCGCAGAATCCTTTAAGCGCCCGGCCTGAATCTGTTTGACAGGCTCTGTCCACAACCGGACGGAGAAAATGGCCGGGCAGGGGGCTGGCGTCGTGACTCCGCCGTTATACACTGATTTTAAATGATGATTCGAGACGGGCAGCGCAAGCTTCGGGCAGGGTAAGTCGTCCAGTATTGCGTCTAGTGCCGAGTAATCATTCAGTGTTGTATCCGGAGTATGGTTTGCCGCGTCGCGTGTGTGAGCGCGATGATGCATGCCTTCCGGCCTTGAAGGTGATGCATGAGCCTTATGGAATTGGATATCGGACGCCAGTCCAACCCGGTCGACATGATCGAATTCGTCGCGGCCAACAATGACTGGACGTTCGAGCGGTCGGGCGAGGACGAGATCGCCATGACCGTCGAAGGCAAGTGGACGGACTACCACGTCTCCTTCTCCTGGATGGAGGAATTCGAGGCGCTGCATCTGGCCTGCGCCTTCGACATCAAGGTTCCCGAAAGCCGGGTCAGCGAGGTGCATTGCCTGCTCTCGCATGTGAACGGCCAGGTGCTCATGGGGCATTTCGACCTGTGGCGGCGCGAGGACGTGGTGATCTTCCGCCAGTCGCTGCTCTTGGCCGGCGGCGCGGAGCCGACCAACCGTCAGGTCGAGGTGCTGCTTTCCAGCGCGCTCGAAGCCTGCGAGGCCTATTTCCAGGCGTTCCAGTTCGTCGTCTGGTCCGGCATGGACGCCCAGTCCGCCGTCGACGCCGTGCTGTTCGAAACGGTCGGGGAAGCGTGAATATGCCGGTCGCTGTTTCGGGTCCCATCGTCCTCATCGGCGCCGGCAATATGGGCGGCGCGATGCTCGCCGGATGGCTGAGGAGCGGCATTGCGGGCTCCTCGGTGATCGTCATCGATCCCGGCCCGCAGCCCGCCATGGCCAAGCTGATCGCCGACAACGGCGCGCGCCACGAGACGGCCGCGCCCGCGGGCGTGAAGGCCGGCGTGCTCTTCGTCGCGGTCAAGCCGCAGCTCGTCGACCAGGTGCTGCCGCCGCTCAAGGGGCTGGTCGGCCCTGAGACCGTCGTGGTGTCGGTCGCGGCCGGCAAGACGATCGCCAATCTGGAGGGCCATCTCGGCGAGGCCGCCACCGTGCGCGCCATGCCGAACACGCCGGCGATGATCGGCCGCGGCGTCACCGGCGCCTTCGCCAATGAACGGGTCTCCCAAGAGCAGCGCGATGCCGTGCATTCCCTGCTCAAGGTGAGCGGTCCCGTCGAATGGGTCGCCAGCGAGGGCGATATCGACGCCGTCACGGCGGTCTCGGGCAGCGGCCCGGCTTATGTCTTCTATCTCGTAGAGTGCATGGCAGAGGCAGGGCGCAAAGCGGGCCTGCCGGCGGACCTTGCCATGCGTCTCGCACGGGAAACCGTCGCGGGGGCTGGTGAACTGCTTCACCAGTCCCCCGACGACGCCAGCCGCCTGCGCCAGAACGTGACCTCGCCCGGCGGCACCACCGCCGCGGCCCTGTCGGTCCTCATGGCCGAGGACGGCATGCAGCCGCTCTTCGACAAGGCCATCGCCGCCGCCCGCAAGCGCGCGGAAGAACTGGCCGGGTAGACCCCTCCCCAACGCTGTTCGAGGAGATGCCGGCAGGCAAGGGCGACCTTCGCCGCCGAAGACAGGAGCGCTTCATGACCGAGACCATCACCTACGCCGATTTCGAGCGGGTCGACATTCGCGTCGGCACCATCGTCGAGGCGCTGCCCTTCCCGGAGGCGCGCAAGCCGGCCTACAAGCTGCAGATCGACTTCGGCCCGGAGATCGGCATCAAGAAATCCTCGGCGCAGATCACCGTGCACTACACGCTGGAAGAGCTGGTCGGCCGCCAGGTGCTGGCCGTCGTCAATTTCCCGCCGCGCCAGATCGGCCCGGTGCGCTCGGAAGTGCTGACGCTCGGCTTCGAGGACGAGGCGGGCGCGATCGTGCTGGCCGGCGTCGACCGTCCGGTGCCGAACGGCCGCAAGATGTGCTGATCGTCAGGCCGGCACGCGGATCGTCGCGCGCAGGCCGCCCATCGGGCTGTCGCCGAGCGTGACGTCGCCGCCGTGGCTGCGGGCGATGTCGAGGGCGATGGCGAGGCCGAGGCCGGTGCCGGAGGCATCGAGGTTGCGGGCCGCGTCGAGCCGGAAGAACGGCTTGAAGACGTCCTCGCGCGAACGCTCGGGAATGCCGGGGCCGTCGTCGTCGACGGTAATGGTCAGCCATTTCGCGCCGTGGCGCGCGTCGACGCGGACGCTTCCGGCATAGCGCAGCGCATTGGAGACGAGGTTGCCGACGAGGCGGCTGAAGGCGTTCGGCCGCACCATCACCTCGTCGTCGCCCTCGATGGCGCTGGTGAAGGCGCGGTTGTGCAGCTCGGCCTCCAGCGCGAACCGTTCGAAGAGCTCGGAAAGCCGCAATTTGCCGACATCCTCCTCCGCGTCGCCGCGGGCGAAGGAGAGATAGCCCTCCAGCATGATCTGCATGTCCTCGACGTCCTTGTTGAGGCCGTGCAGGTCGGGATTGTCGCCGGCGAGGGCAAGCTGGAGCTTGAAGCGGGTGAGGATGGTGCGCAGGTCGTGGCTGACGCCGGTCAGCATGGCGGTGCGCTGCTCCATCTGCCGCTCGATGCGCTCGCGCATCAGGATGAAGGCGAGGCCCGCGCGGCGCACCTCGTCCGCGCCGCGCGGGGCGAAATTCTCCGGCGTCCTCTGGCCCTTGCCGAAGCTCTCGGCGGCCTGCGCCAGCGCCAGGATCGGCCGGATCTGGCCGCGCAGGAAGAGGATGGAGATGGTGATGAGGACGAGCGAGGCGCCGATCATCCAGAGCAGGAAGATATGGGTGTTGGAGGCATAGGCCTGGTTGCGCCGGGCGTAGATGCGCAGCACCTTCTTGTCGAGCAGGATGCGGATCTCGACGAGGTTGCTCTCGCCGACGGTGTCGATCCAGAACGGCCGGCGGATCTGGCGGACGATCTCCTCGCTGAGGATCTCGTCGAGGATGTTGAAGAACGGCTTGTTGCGCGGCGGCGGCAGTTCGGTGCCCGGCTCGATCGAGATGATCAACTCCAGCCGCTCGCGGGCGATGCGGGTGATCTGCGCGTAGTCGTTCTCCTGCGGATAGGTCTCGATGAGATCGATGATCGCCGCGATGTCGCGGGTGACGGCCATGGAGAGGCGCTGCGTCACGAGCTGCCAGTGGCGCTCCATGAAGACGAAGGCGACGACGGCCTGCAGCAGCACCATCGGGATGATGATGATGAGCAGGGAGCGCGCGTAGAGGCCGGTCGGCATGCGGCGGCGCAGCCAGCGGGCAAAACGCTTCCACCCGGCCAGCGGTGCGCGCTCGATGTCCCGGCGAAGGGTTTGCAGGATGGTCATGGGCAAGGCCCCGGGCGGAGTGGCCGTGATACCCCCCTCCGGCCTGCCGGCCATCTCCCCCTCAAGGGGGGAGATTGGATGGAGAGCCGTTCCGCCCATCCTTGACGCTGCGATTCAAGCAAGGTTCGCGCTTCCTGCCGATCGCAAATGCATATGGAATGATACGTTGCGGCTTTCCCCTTCTCCCCGGCGGGGAGAAGGAAGGTTCGGCAACGGCGTGCCTCATATGCAATTGCCCTACCATGGCCGGCAGGCCGGAGGGGAGTGGGCCCCTTGCTCAGTGCGGCCCCGCGCACGGTCAGCCCTGCTCCACGCTCAGGCGGTAGCCGATGCCGCGCACCGTCTGCAGCCAGACCGGGTTGGAGGGGTCGTCCTCGATCTTGCGGCGCAGGCGGTTGATCTGCACGTCGATGGTGCGCTCGCCCACCTCGGTCTCCTCGCCGATCAGCTCGTGGCGCGGGATCGTCTCGCCGGCGCGCTGGGCGAAGAGCAGCATGATCTCCTGCTCGCGGTCGGTGAGGCGGATCGGATCGCTGCCGCGCTTCAATTCCTTGCGCACGATGGAGAAGGTATAGGGGCCGAACATCACCTGCTCGATCTTCGGCGTCGCTGCCGAGGCGTTGCGCTTGAGGATATTGTTGATGCGCAGCACCAGCTCGCGCGGCTCGAAGGGTTTCGACAGATAGTCGTCCGCGCCGGCCTCGAGGCCCTCGATGCGCGCCTTGGATTCGGCGAGCGCCGTCAGCATGAGGATCGGCACGGGTCGGATCTCGCGCAGGCTCTTGGTCAGCGACAGCCCGCTTTCGCCCGGCATCATCACGTCCATGACGATGAGGTCGAAATCGAGGCCGCGCAGCTTGCGCCGGGCCTCGTCGGCGTCTCCCGCGACGGTGACGCGGAAACCCTCCGCCTTGAGGTAGCGGTTGAGCAGGTCGCGGATACGGGTGTCGTCGTCGACGACGAGAAGATGGGATGCGTCGTCGGAGGGCGCGCCCGCAGCGGTCATCGTCTTCACCTCCACTTTCGTCATTCGCTCCTGGCGTTCTGCATTCCGGTGAGGAAGCGGATCACCGTGCGGCGGTCGCCCGCGTCCATCTCCTCGAATGCACGGGCGATGCGGCGGGATTGCGGCTCGGCGAGCGCGAGGGCGAGATCGCGCCCGGCCCGCGTCGGATAGAGCTTGCGCTGGCGGCGATCCTCGGGGCCGGCCACCTGCTGGATATAGCCGGAATCGATGAGCTGCTTCAAGACGCGCGCCAGGCTCTGCTTGGTGATCTTCAGCGTGTCGAGCAGGTCGGCGACCGTCAGGCCGGGCTCGCGGTTGACGAAGTGCACGACCCGATGGTGCGCGCGGCCGAAGCCGCTCTTCTCGAGGATGGCGTCCGGGTCGGAAATGAAGTCGCGATAGGCGAAGAACAGGCCCTCGATGATCTCGAAGTCGATGCGCCCGTCGCCCGTCATGGCGTCCTCGTGCAGATCGCCGGCGTCGTTCACCTGTCGGGCCACGTTGTCATTTCCTTTCATGCCTTGCCGTCCCCGCGTAATGAATAGCAAAATATGTCAGCTTTGTTGACATATTTTTCCACCCTTGATAGCTGTTCTTTCGGCCCCCAATCCGGATTATCATCCCGATCAGGCAATCCTGCCCGTTTCTGGTTAGACCGTAACCGGCAAGACAATCAACTCGAAAGGCGCAGGCGCGCCGGTAACTTGGAAGAATGGCGCAAGAGCGCCGGAGGATGACATCATGGCAGTTCCCTTCGACCAACTGGACGGTCAAATCTGGTTCAACGGCGAGTTCGTCGACTGGAAGGACGCGAAGATCCACGTGCTGACGCACGGCCTGCACTATGCAAGCGCGGTCTTCGAGGGCGAGCGCGCCTATGGCGGGCGCATCTTCAAGCTCACCGAGCATAACCAGCGCCTGCACAAGTCAGCCGAGATCCTCGGCTTCAAGATCCCCTACAGCGTCGAGGAACTGGACGCGGCGAGCGTCGAGCTGCTCAAGCGCCAGGGCTTCTCCGAGGCCTATGCGCGCCCGATCGCCTGGCGCGGCTCGGAGATGATGGGCGTTTCGGCGCAGAACAACCGCATCAACGTCGCCATCGCCATCTGGCAGTGGGGCAGCTACTTCAATCCGGCCGAGAAGCTGAAGGGCATCCGCCTCGACATCGCCGAGTACCGCCGTCCCGACCCGCGCACCGCGCCGTCGAAGTCGAAGGCCGCCGGCCTCTACATGATCTGCACGATCTCCAAGCACGCCGCCGAGGCCAAGGGCTATGCGGATGCGATGATGCTCGACTATCGCGGCCAGGTGGCCGAGGCGACCGGCGCGAACATCTTCTTCGTCAAGGACGGCGTCATCCATACGCCGACGCCGGACTGCTTCCTCGACGGCATCACCCGCCGCACGGTCATCGAGCTGGCCAAGCGCCGCGGCTACGAGGTCGTCGAGCGGGCGATCATGCCGGAAGAGCTTTCGGACTTCTCCGAATGCTTCCTGACGGGCTCGGCCGCCGAGGTGACGCCGGTCTCCGAGATCGGCCCCTATCGCTTCACGCCGGGCACGATCTGCGAGACGCTGATGAACGACTACATGAAGGAAGTCTATCCGGCCGCCGCCGCTGCCGCCGAGTAAGCGGCAGGACAGGCCTTCCAGAAATCAGGCGGCCCTTCCGGGGCCGCCTTTTCCTTGTGAAGATTTACTTCTTGCCGAGCACGGCGCCGACGATGGCCGTCAGCACGCCGCCGCCGACGAGGCCGCCGATGCCGTCGGCCACCAGGCCCGAAAGGCCGGCCTCACCACCCAGCATCTGCAGGAGAAAGCCGCCGCCGACGCCGCCGATGGCGCCGACGATGGTGCGGACGACCGCGCTCACGGCCGCCTGTTTCAGGGCCGCGCCGGCGACATTGCCCCCGACGGCGCCGGCGATGAGCTGCGTGATGATGGGCATCAAAGCTTCCATGAATTCCCCTCCGAAAGGTCCGACCGGACGAGAGAGTGATCCGGGCCGGACACTGCCTGGTTGCCGGGGCGCAGCCTGGAGCCTGCGCGCCCGCTGCCGAAAGACTCGGCATCCGCAACCTGCGGAGAAATTTGCGTTCTGTCAATTTGCCCGCGCAGGCCATGCACCGGAGACTTGGGAACGAAAAGAGGCGGCCGCGTCGCGACCGCCTCCTCCTTCCCCGCATGGCTTGGTTGCCGCGGTTTTATTCTGCTGCGATGACGCCCCGGCGGATCTGGTCTTCCTCGATCGATTCGAAGAGCGCGCGGAAATTGCCCTCGCCGAAACCTTCGTCGCCCTTGCGCTGGATGAATTCGAAGAAGATCGGGCCGATCACGGTCTTCGAGAAGATCTGGAGCAGGATCTTCGTCATGCCGCCGTCGACCACGCCCTCGCCGTCGATGAGGATGCCGTGCTGCTTCATGCGCTCGACTGGCTCCTCATGGCCGACGACGCGGACATAGGAGCGGTCGTAATAGGTCTCCGGCGGGCCGGGCATGAACCTGACGCCGTTCTCCGCCAGCCTGTCGGTGGCGTCGTAGATGCCGTCCGTGCCGACGGCGATGTGCTGGATGCCTTCGCCCTTGTACTTCTTCAGATATTCGACGATCTGGCTCGTCTCGTCCTTGGATTCGTTGAGCGGAATGCGGATCTTGCCGCAGGGCGAGGTGATGGCGCGCGAGACGAGGCCGGTGATGCGGCCGTCTATGTCGAAGAAGTGGATCTGCCTGAAGCCGAACAGCTCGCGGTAGAAGTCCCACCACTTGTCCATGTTGCCGCGATAGACGTTGTGGGTGAGGTGATCGAGGTAATAGAAGCCGACGCCCTGCGGTTTCGGATCGCGCGCGCCGGTCCATTCGAATTCCGCGTCATAGGCCGAGCCCCTCGCGCCGTATTTCTCGACGAAATAGAGCAGCGAGCCGCCGATGCCGACGATGGCCGGCACGTCGAGCGCCTTGTCGTCGCCCTCATAGGGCGTCGCGCCCTTGGCGACGGCGTGCTCGAAGGCGTGCTTCGCATCGACCACGCGCCAGGCCATGGAGGCGGCGCAGGGGCCGTGCAGCTCGGTGAACTTCATGGCATGCGAGCCGGGCTCGGCATTGACGACGTAGTTGATGTCGCCCTGCCGCCAGACGGAGATCGCCTTGCTGCGATGCTTGGCGACCTTGCTGTAGCCCATGCGGGTGAAGAGGTCTTCCAGCTTCTCGGGCTCGGGATGGGCGAACTCGACGAACTCGAAGCCGTCCGTGCCCGCCGGGTTGTCCGCCGTGATCTCGGCCGGCGGTGCGTCATGCGGGAAAGGGCCCATCGTTCGTCCTCCTCGAAATTGATGTCTGGCAAGTATGGCGCGGTTCTCATGCAATGTGCGTGCGTAGTGCTTGCCTTTTGCTCGTCTCATGCGATGTTCGTGCGTGATTAGGTGGAAACAGGAGAGGATCGTGCAGATCGATGAATTCGACCGTAAACTGCTCGCGCATCTGCAGCAGGATGCGCGCCTGACGAACAACGAGCTGTCGGAGCGCATTAACCTGTCGCCCTCGCAATGCTCGCGGCGGCGCATCCGGCTGGAGGAGGAGGGTATCATCCGCGCCTATCGGGCGGAGCTCGACCGGGAGAAGCTCGATCTCGGTATCGTCATCGTCGTCACCGTGACGCTCTCGACGCACAATCGCGACAATGCGATGCGCTTCGCGCGCCTCATCTCCAACCTGCCGGAGGTGCTGGAGGCGTTCTCGCTGACGGGGGAGATGGACTATATCATCAAGGTCGTGGTGCCGAACCTCAAGGCGCTCTCGGCCTTCGTCAACGACGTGCTGCTGCCGCACGAATCCGTCTCGCATGTGAAGACGGCCATCGTGCTCGACACGCTGAAGGAGACCACCGCCCTGCCGCTTTGATCTGTTGCTGCCGCGCAACAGCCGCACGCCTTGCCTGTTTCCGCCGGAACAGAGGGGAATCCCGCGCCGTTGTAGAAGCGATCACAAGGCCGGGATGGCCGGGAGCAGGGAACGAACCGATGCAAGCCGAACCGAACGAGCAGAACGCCGTCGCCAGGGGCCTGCGCCCCGTCGTCTATCTCTATGCCGCCCTCAATGTCGCGGTCGCCGTGCTGCTTTTCTCCACCGTCTCGCCGACGCTGGCGACCGATCCGGTGCAGGAGATGGCGGACCTTCGCTAGTTGGCGCTTGGTCTTGCCCGCCGCTTGCGGCTATACGAGGTCGTCAAGCGGCAAACGAGCGAGGACCCCATGGGCATGCTTCAGGCGGGCATCATCCCCGTCACCCCCTTCCAGCAGAACTGCACCATCCTCTTCGACACCGAGACGAAGGAAGGCGTGGTCGTTGATCCCGGCGGCGACGTCGAGGTGATCCTCGACACGGTGAAGCAAAACGGCATCGCGCTCAAGGCGATCTGGCTGACGCACGGCCATATCGACCATGCCGGCGGCGCGAAGGAGCTGAAGGAAGCACTCGGCATCGACATCATCGGCCCGCACAAGGACGACCTTCCGCTCTTGCAGAAGCTGGAGGCGCAGGCGGCGATGTTCGGCGTGCCGATGAAGGTCAGCAATGTCGTGCCGGACCGCTGGCTGGAGGAGGGCGACAGGGTCTCCTTCGGCGAGCACGAATTCGAGGTCTACCACACGCCGGGCCATGCGCCGGGGCATGTCGTCTTCTTCAACCGCAAGCAGGGCTTCGCCCATCTCGGCGACGTGCTCTTCCAGGGCTCGATCGGGCGCACGGACCTGCCGGGCGGCAATCACCAGCAATTGCTGGATTCGATCCGCGACAAGGTGTTTCCGCTGGGCGACGAGGTCGGCTTCCTCTGCGGCCACGGGCCGGGCGGGAAGATCGGCGAGGAGCGGCGGACCAATCCGTTCCTGCGCGGGCTGTGAGGAGCGAAGGGGGCCAGTCAGCGGGTTCGCCAGAACCTCTCCTCCGTCATGGTCGGGCTTGACCCGACCATCCACACCACAGCCGCGGATGACGACGGTGGATGGGGCAGGGTTTGACAGAAACAAAACGGGCGCCCTACGGCGCCCGTCCTGTTCTGGAGCTTCGGCTGTCAGCCGGCGGTGCAGAAATGCTCGCGGCCGTCATAACCGACGAAGGTGCCGCTGTCCGGGTTGAACGAGCGGTAGCGCTGCGAGCAGTAATCGTACCAGGACTGCGTCCAGGGCTCGTAGGTCGGGGCGACGCGGCGATAGATCACGCGGCGCTCGGGTTCGGGATAGTAGTCGGGCTCCACATAGCGGGGCTCGGCGTAGCGGGGCTGCGAGGCGATGGCGCCGCCGATGATCATGCCGGTGGCAAGCCCGAGGGCGCCGCCGACGAGGGCGTCGCGGTCACGGTGGCGGCGGTATTCGCGATGGCCCCCGTCGCGCCAGTAGCCGTTGCGGTCTCGCGCCTCGGCGACGCCCACGGTCGCGGTGAGCGTCGTGGCGGCGACGGCGGCGGAAAGCACGAGGATCTTGATGATCTTGTTCATGACGTCGTTCCTTTGAACGCCGGCCGATGCCGGTCGATACGTCACAAAACTAGAAGACTGCGGCTGAACCGGGGCTGAACGAAAAAACCCGGCATCTCTGCCGGGCTCCAACTGAAAATCCTGAAGAATGCCGGATCAGCCGGCGATCTGCAGGTTGACCGCCTTCGGGCCCTTGCCGCGGCGATCGGGTTCCGTGTCGAAGCTTACCTTCTGGTTCTCGGAAAGGCCGTTCAGGCCGGAGGCCTGCACAGCGGAAATGTGTACGAAGATATCCGCACCACCGTTGTCGGGCTTGATGAAGCCGAAGCCCTTCTCGGTGTTGAAGAATTTTACGGTGCCAGTCTCGGCCATGCGTCAGGTCCTTTTCTCTCTGCCCGTATATTGGCGGCGGGCAGCATATCAGTTTTGCCCCTGGGGGCGTTTGGCAGGCAGTTCTCGAGGTTGAGGAAAGGGTCCTGTTTTCACCGCAGCCAGCCAACCACAAGGTCGCAAGGACCATCCAGATGTTGGCCGCCCGGAACTATTTCGCGTCTCCGGCGCGCTTTTATTCAAGGTCTTCCCATGTTCGCCAATTGCCCGAACGGCGCAAGAGTGATGCGTTTGTGGCAAATTGGCAAGCAAAAGTTTTGATTGGCATTTGACACGCCTCACTTTGGTCAAATTGCAGGCGATTGCCGAAAAAACCCTCAGGTTTTATGGGTTTTTCGCTGTATTGGTATGATTTATATTGCGTTGCGAAAGAAGAGTGCGGCGCAGCGGCCGGGTTCAGGCCTCGGCGGGCGCGCCCTTTTGCCGGCCGCGCAGCAGTTCCGGCACCAGCTCCACCGCGAGCATCGCGACGAAGATGATGGCGCAGCCGGCATAGCCGGCCGGCGTGATGGTCTCGCCGAGCAGCAGCACGCCGAAGAGGGCGGCGAACAGCGCCTCGCTGGACAGGAAGATCGCCGCCTGAGGGGCGGTCGTGTAGCGCTGGGCGACGTTCTGGAAGATGAAGGCGACGCCGCTGGAGAAGAAGCCGGCATAGAGGATTTCCGGCAGCGCGCCGCGGATGGCGGCAAGGCTGATCGGCTCGAAGAGCAGGCCGGCGGCGCAGCCGAGAAGGCCGCAGACGGCGAACTGCACGAAGGACAGGGCGATCGGCCGGCCGGACCGGCCGGCGAAGACGCCGACGCAGATCATCTGCACGGACCACAGGACGGCGCAGACGATCGTCAGCAGGTCGCCGAGCGTCAGCGCGGCCAGCGCGCCGCCCGAGAGCAGGAAGATGCCGGTCGTGGCCATGAGCGCGGCGGGCCAGATGATCCAGTGCGGCCGGCGGCGCAGGACGAGGACGGTGAGGATCGGCGTGAAGACGACATAGAGGCCGGTGAGGAAGCCGGAATTGGTGACGGTCGTGGTGAGCAGGCCCACCTGCTGGAAGGCGGCGGCGACGAGGAGCACGAGGCCGGTCAGCATGAAGCCGCCGATATCGCCTGCCCGCACCGGCTTTTCCGCCCGCGTCTTTTCCCAGAGCGCGAAGGGCGCGGCGAAGACGGTGGCGACGGCGAAGCGCAGGCCGATGAACCAGATCGGGCCGAGCGTCTCCATCGCGGTCGACTGGGCGATGAAGCCCGCGCCCCAGATGGCGCCGGCAAGCAGCAGCAGAAGGTTTGCCTGGACGCGCGTCATGTCTGTCGATCCCTGGGAGAATGGTCCCGATGGCAGCTCGGCGGACGCGATGGCGCCCGCCGCCCTGCTAGCAGGCGCCCGGGCGCGAGGCAAGGGCGGGCGTCAGTTCGCGACGGTGGAGCGAAAGACGCGCAGCAGCGCGCCGTTCGCATCGTCCGTCAGGAGAAGCAGCGCGCCGTCGGGCGCGACGATCACGTCGCGGATGCGGCCGAACTCGCCGTTGAACAGGCGCTCCTCGGCAAGGATCGCGCCGGCCTCGTCCCGTTCCAGGCGGGCGACGAGCTGGTATTTCAGCGCCGCGACGATGAGGTTGCCGTCCCATTCCGGGAACATCGCGCCGCGATAGACGGCAAGCGCCCCCGGCGCGATGGACGGGTCCCAGTAATAGAGCGGCGGCTCGAAGCCCTCGGCCGAGGAGCCGCGGTCGAATTCCGCGCCCGAATAGTGCCGGCCGTAGGAGACGAGCGGCCAGCCGTAATTGCGGCCGGGCTGCGGATTGTTGATCTCGTCGCCGCCGCGCGCGCCGTGCTCGGCGGAGAGCAGCGTGCCGTCCTTCGGGTCGATGGCCAGCCCCTGCGGGTTGCGATGGCCCTTCGACCAGATCTCCGCGAGGCCGGCCGTTGTGCCGACATAGGGATTGCCGGCATGCGGGCTGCCGTCGGGATTGATGTGCAGGATCGCGCCGGCATGGTCGCGCGGGTTCTGCGCCCGCTCGCCCTCGCCGCGGTCGCCGATGCCGAAGAACAGGCTGCCGTCCCTGGCGATCGCGATGCGCGAGCCGAAATGCTGGCCGCGCGGCGTGAGGCCGCTCATCAGGAAGATGCGCGTCGTGTCTTCGAGCCTCGTGCCGTCGTCCGATAGCCGGGCCCTCGCGACGGCCGTGCCGGTGCCGCCCTCGCCGCGGGCGCTGTAGGTGAGGTAGAGCGTGCGGCTTGCGGCGAAATCGGGCGCGAGCGCGATGTCGAGCAGGCCGCCCTGGCCGTCGGCGACGACCTCCGGCACGCCGCTTATCGGGGCGGAGACGTTGCCGTCCCGCACGCGGCGCAGCGTACCGCCCTTCTCGGAAACGAGATAGCCGCCGTCCGGCAGCGCCTCGACGGACCAGGGCCGGTTCAGGCCGCTCGCCAGCGTCTCGACGACGAGCGGCACCTTCTTGCTGGCGAATTCGCGGGTCTGGGCGGCGGAGGGGAGCGGGACGAGCAGGAGACCGGCGAAGAGGCCCGCGCCCGCGCCCTTGATGAGGTTTCTGCCGTAGCCTGTCTTTCGTCGCATCGCCGTCTCCCGCCCTTGGCCGTTAACTGGGCTGGAGCCGGGCGGCTTTCAAGGGCGGCGCCGGCCGGCAGGCGTCACTTTTGCGCGGGCAGGGTGGCCGGCGCCGTCTTCTCGATGCCGGAGGTCTTGATCGTGTCGAGCGCCACGGCGGGCGGCGACATCAGCCCGATGACCATGGCGACGCAGGCGGCCAGCGCCGACATCGCGATCAGGAACATGGCGCGCGACTCGCGCGCCTTTGGCGATCTGCCGATCCTGTCCTCATCCAGAAACATCGTTCGTCCCCCGCTTTGCTTTTTTTCGCTGCGAGGACGAAAAAGCCTGCCGAAATCGGCGCGACAAGGACCGAATTGCGGCAAGTCCCGACATTTATTGTGGCGAAAAGATGGCATGCTGAAAAACATGGATTTTCAGCATGTTCAGCCGAATAGACCGCCGCTCCGCACCGTTTTAGACGCCCCGCCGGCCGAACTGGCGCGGGGGGCGGACGGTGCGGGTCTCGCTCGCCGGCGCAAGGCCGGCCGCATGGGGCTCGGCAGGGGCCTGCGCGCCCTCTTCAACCTGCTGCGGAAAGGTGAGATCGAAGGTCGTCGGCGCGATTTCGGGGCGGGCGAGCAGGTAGCCCTGCATCAGGGGGCCGCCCATCTGGCGGCAGAGGGCGAGCCTGTCCGGCTCCTCGATGCCGGCGACGATGGCGCGGATACCCTTCTGGGCGAACTGGCCGATGACGACGCGCAGCAGGGCGAGGCCGGCGGAGTTCTCCGCGAAGCCGTGCAGCCAGGCCGTGTCGAAGGTCACGAATTGCGGCTTGAGGCGCCGCATGCGCTCCAGGTCGCGGTCCTCGCCGCTATAGTCGTCGATGGCGATGGAGAAGCCGCCCTCGTGCAGCCGCGCGGCGAACAGCGCCATGACCTCGGGGTCGTCATGGGGATGCTCGCGGATTTCGCAGGCGATGGCCTCTGGCGGCATGCCTGCCTCGTGTGCGGAAAGCCGCAGCCGCTCCACCTCCTGGCGCATCGTCTGGGGCGTCACGTAGAGGCCGGGTTGGAAGCTGACGATGAGCGCGACGTCCTTGCGGCCGAGCGCGCCGGTGTTGAGGATGTGCAGGCTGCGGCAGAGGCCGTCGACGGCCGCGCGCTCCTCCTGCGGCACTGCCTGGAAGAATTCCGCCGGCGAGCAGGGCAGGCCGGCCGCGCCGGCGCGGATGAGGCCCTTGAAGGCGGCGATCCGCAGCCGGCCGTCCTCCTCCTCCGCGAAGATCGGCTGCAGCGCCGATTGCAGGAGATAGGGACCGTAGACTGCGCTGAAGGCGCCGTCCGGCTGGCGGACGAGATTGGAGAAGATGCTTCTTTCGCTCATGCAGCGCACCATCCGCTGGAACGATATCGACGGCCGGAGCATAGGCGCGACCCGTTAACGCCGGCTTAATTATTCGCGTAAAATTTTTGCCCTTTGATAGCGTTCAATCATTTGGTGTAATGGCCGCGTGCACGGGCCGCGATCCATTCGCATCGCTGATGGCGTCCATGAAATTTTGCGCCGAGGCCCGCATTTCCCGCCCTTCGCGCTTGCAAGACCGGCCCACATTCGACATAGACCTAACCGCTATGGAGCCCGGCGCTCCGGGTCCATGGCGCCACGCCGTCTTTGAACCCGATGAGGACATCTCCATCATGGCCTTTCTTGCCGACGCCCTTTCCCGTGTGAAGCCTTCCGCCACCATCGCCGTCTCGCAGAAAGCGCGCGAGCTGAAAGCGAAGGGCCGCGACGTCATCGGGCTCGGCGCGGGCGAGCCCGACTTCGACACGCCGGACAACATCAAGCAGGCGGCGATCGAGGCGATCAACCGCGGCGAGACGAAGTACACGCCGGTCTCCGGCATCCCGGAACTGCGCGAGGCCATCGCCAAGAAGTTCAAGCGCGAGAACAATCTCGACTACACTGCCGCGCAGACCATCGTCGGCACGGGCGGAAAGCAGATTCTTTTCAACGCCTTCATGGCGACGATGAATCCGGGGGATGAAGTCGTCATCCCGACACCTTATTGGGTGTCCTACCCGGAAATGGTGTCGCTGTGCGGCGGCACGCCGGTCTTCGTCGCCACAACGCAGGAGAACAAGTTCAAGCTGAAGGCGGAGGACCTGGAGAAGGCGATCACGCCGAAGACCAAGTGGTTCATCTTCAACTCGCCGTCCAACCCCTCGGGCGCGGCCTACAGCCATGACGAGCTGAAGGCGCTGACCGACGTGCTGATGCGCCATCCGCATGTCTGGGTGCTGACCGACGACATGTACGAGCACCTGACCTACGGCGACTTCAAGTTCGCCACCCCGGTCGAGGTCGAGCCCGGCCTCTATGAGCGCACGCTGACGATGAACGGCGTCTCCAAGGCCTATGCGATGACCGGCTGGCGTATCGGCTATGCGGCCGGTCCCCTCAGCCTCATCAAGGCCATGGACATGATCCAGGGCCAGCAGACCTCGGGCGCGTGCTCCATCGCCCAGTGGGCCGCCGTCGAGGCGCTGAACGGCACGCAGGACTTCATTCCGGAAAACAAGAAGATCTTCGAGGGCCGCCGCGATCTCGTCGTCTCCATGCTCAACCAGGCGACCGGCATCGAGTGCCCGTCGCCGGAGGGCGCGTTCTACGTCTATCCGTCCTGCAAGGGGCTGATCGGCAAGACCGCGCCGTCGGGCAAGGTCATCGAGACGGACGAGGACTTCGTTTCCGAGCTGCTGGAAGCCGAAGGCGTCGCCGTCGTGCACGGCTCGGCCTTCGGCCTCGGCCCGAACTTCCGCATCTCCTATGCGACGTCGGAAGCGCAGCTCGAGGAAGCCTGCAAGCGCATCCAGCGTTTTTGCGCGGCCTGCAAGTAAGCCGTCCTCCTTCGTGAACGAAAACCCGCCGGCGACGGCGGGTTTTTTGTTTCGGCCGGTGAAATTTCCGCCTTCGTTACCGATATAATGGGGCGATAAGGAACATCGGAGCAGCACCATGAAAGCCACGTCTCTCACCTTTGCCGCCCTGCTGGCGTTCGGCGCCGCGGCCTCCGCCCATGCGGCCGACAGGGACGGCGGACGGGATGAGGAGGCGCCGCGCGGGAAAATCGTGGTCGGGGAGCGTCCGGCCATGATGTCCGTCTGGGACTATTTCTTCAACAATCCGGAGAAGTACCGGTCCATGCGCAACGATCCCGGCGAGTACCATGTCGGCGGCATGCGCCGCTGAGGCTTCGGTCCGTCACAGCCCGATCAGGGTCAGCATGATGAAGGTGGCGAAGAGGATGAAATGCGTCATCCCCTCGATGGCGTTCGTCTCGCCGTCGTTGAGGTTGATGGCGGCGGCGACGAGCGTGATGGCGACCATGACGGTCTGCGTCGGCGACATGGCCATGACGAAGGGCTGTCCGGTATAGAGCGCGATGGCCTCCATGACCGGCACCGTCAGGATCACCGTCGAGAGCGACGCGCCCATGGCGATGTTGACGACGGACTGCATGCGGTTGGCGAGCGCGGCGCGCAGCGCCGTCAGGATCTCCGGCGCGGCGGAGATCGCGGCGACGACCACGGCCATCAGCGCCGGCGGCGCGCCGGAGCCTTTCAGGCCCGCGCCGAGCAGCACGGACATGACCTCCGCCAGCGCGCCGATCAGCACCACGCCGATGACGATGACGAGAATGGAGAGCGTCGCCGGCTCGTTCTCGTCCGGCGTCTTGCTCGGCAGGCCGTCCTTGCGCTCGGCGCGGGGATAGGCGTAGCTGAAGAAATAGGAATGCGCGCCGACCTGCATGCGCAGGAACAGGGCATAGAGCGCGATCATCGCGCCGATGGTGAAGGCGGAATAGAGGTGCCAGCTTTCGCGCGGCACGAATTCCGGCACGACCATGGAGATGCCCATCGCCGTCAGGATCATCACGCCGTAGGTCTTCCCCGAATCGTCGTTGTAGGGCTGCTCGCCGTGGCGGATGCCGCCGAGGAGCGCGGCAAGGCCGAGGATGCCGTTGATGTCGAGCATCACGGCGGCATAGATCGTGTCGCGCACCAGCGTCGGCGAGGTCTCGCCCTGCATCATGATCGCCAGGATGACCACCTCCACCAGCACCGCCGAGAGCGTCAGGATCATCGTGCCGTAAGGATCGCCGACCTTGGAGGCGAGGATTTCCGCGTGGTGGGCGATGCGGGTGGAGACGAGGACGATGGCGACGACCAGCGCGAAGGCCGCGACGAGCACCGGCAGGCGCCCCATGCCCAGCAGGCTGTGTTCCGCCGTGTAGGCGAGGATCGCGGCGGCAAGGCCGATGAACAGGAAGCGTTCCTTCAGCAGGCTGGAAAGCATGGGCGGGCGGGCTCCTCGGCAGGGCGGTCTGCAATAGATGTAGCCGCGCCGCGCAAAAAGAAAACGCCCGCGGCAGAGGAAAGAGTGGAGCGCCGACCCCCTCCGCCCTGCCGGGCATCTCCCCGCAAGAGAGGGCAATTGCATATGAGGCACGCCGTTGCCGGATTCTCCTTCTCCCCTCGGGGAGAAGGTGGCCCGAAGGGTCGGATGAGGGGGTGATGCGGAGGAGGCCTGGCCTTTTTTGCGCCTTCGGCGGCCCCCTCATCCGCCTGCCGGCACCTTCTCCCCGAGGGGAGAAGGGAGAGAGGCGCGACGTATCATTCCATATGCAATTATCCTGCCCTTGAGGGGAGATGCCCGGCAGGGCAGAGGGGGGCCGCAAATGCGATGGCTGCTGCCGGGCGTGCCGCCGGATGTCAGGCGACGTTCACGAGGGCCGGGTAGTCCGTGTAGCCCTTGGCGCCGCCGCCGTAGAAGGTGTCCTTGTCCGGCGCGTTCAGAACCGTGTCGTTCCGCAGCCGCTTCACGAGGTCGGGATTGGCGATGAACAGCTTGCCGAAGGCGACGAGGTCGGCCTTGCCGCTCTCCACGGCCTCGATGGCGAGCTCGCGGTTGTAGCCGTTGTTGACCATCCAGGCCGCCTTGCCGCCGGCGGCGCGGTAGGCCGCGCGCAAAGCCGCATAGTCGAAGGGCCGGTCGCCCTGCTGGTGGTCGCGCGCCCCGCCCGTCGCGCCCTCGATGATGTGGATATAGGAAAGGCCGTAGCGGGCGAGGCCTTGGATCACATGGGTGAAGAGCGGCTGCGGGTCCGGGTCGAAGGCGTCGTTGGCGGGCGTCACCGGCGAGATGCGGATCGCCGTGCGGCCGGCGCCGATCTCGGCGGTGACCGCGTCGACGACCTCGAAGAGCAGGCGGGCGCGGTTTTCGATCGAGCCGCCGTATTCGTCGGTGCGGTGGTTGCTGCCCGAGCGCAGGAACTGGTCGATCAGATAGCCGTTGGCCGCGTGGATCTCCACGCCGTCGAAGCCGGCCTCGATGGCGGCGCGGGCAGCGCGGCGATAATCCTCGACGATGCCGGGAAGCTCGGCCTTCTCCAGCGCGCGCGGCTCGGAGGTCTCGGTGAAGGCGCCGGTGCCGTCGGCGTTGATGAGATAGGTCTTCGACTTGGCGCGGATGGCGGAGGGGGCGACCGGCTTGCCGCCGCCCGGCTGCAGCGTGTCGTGCGAGATGCGGCCGACATGCCACATCTGCACGACGATCCTGCCGCCGGCCTTGTGCACGGCCTCCGTCACCTGCTTCCAGCCGGCGAGCGCTTCCGGCGTGTAGAGGCCCGGCACGTCGGCATAGCCCTGGCCCTGCTGGGTGATGGCGGTCGCCTCGGTGATCAGCAGGCCGGCGCTGGCGCGCTGCTCGTAATAGGCGGCGTTCAGCGTGTTCGGCACCGCGCCCGGCGAGCGGTTGCGCGTCAGCGGCGCCATGACGATGCGGTTCCTGAGCTGGATGTCACCGATCTCGATGGGGTCGAAAAGCGAGGTCATGAAGGATCCTTCTTCTGCGGGATGCGCCTAGAGAGCGCCGTTGATATGTCGGAGGAACGCGGCGATCTTCTCTTCGTCGCGCTTGAAGAACACCCATTGGCCGACCTTGCGCGTCGTCACGAGGCCGGCGCGCTGCAGGGTGGAAAGATGGGCGGAAACGGTGGACTGCGAGAGGTCGCAGCGCTTTTCGATCTGGCCGGCGCAGACGCCGAAGTCCAGCGGATGCTCCTGGCCGGCGAAATGCGCCCGCGGCTCCTTCAGCCAGGCGAGGATCTCCAGCCGTTTGGGATGGGCGAGAGCCTTGAGGATTTCGTCGATGTCGAGCGGGGTCATCTGTCTATCGTTGTTTGACGATCAATGTATCGGCTATGATCGATATTGTGATCGCCGGTTCTCGATGCAAGAGGTGCCGGCAAAAAAAGAGGGCCGCAAGCGAAGCTTGGGCCCTGCGAGTTTGAAGGTTAGGAACCTCCAGAGGGGAACAGCCGACGCGCGGCACTGGGAGGAGAAAATCCGCGAATGCGTCGGCTGTCTTGAATATGGTGAAGGATCGGCGGTTCTTCAAGAGAAGACGATGCCAGGTTTTACGGGAAAGTTGAAAAATATTTCTTGGTTAACGGAAGGTAAAAAAGTCAGCGCGCAAGTGCAGCCTTGCCCCTGAGCTGTCGGGGAGGAGGCTCCGGAGGCGGTGCCTTGGATTAAATGGCCGGTAGCGGTCAGCTATGCTTGAATTGTCAGCGAAAAAACTGCGGCCCGGCGTCGAGATCGTCGACGCCGGGCTCGATGTCGGGTCTCAGCCGGCGCTGAAGCGGTTCCAGCGATCCGGGTGCCGGTCCTTGAACTCGGACACCAGCGCTATGCAATCGGCATCGTCCAGCACGACCAGCTCGACGTCCTGCGTGGCAAGCCAGTCGCATGCGCCGGGATAGTGATGGGCTTCCCCGACCACGATCCTGGAGACGCCGGCGACGATCGCGGCGCCCGCGCACATCGGGCAGGGGGCTTCCGTGGCGACCAGCGTCGCGTCGTCCAGCGGGCCGTCATGGCCGGCGAGGAAGCTCTCCAGGCAGACCATCTCCGCATGCGCCAGGAACCTGCGGTCCTGGATCTGCCGGTTGTGGCCCCTGCCGACGATCTGCCCGCCGACGACCAGCACCGAGCCGAACGGCATGCCGCCGGAGGCGACGCCGTCGCGCGCTTCGGCAAGGGCCGCGAGCATGAGCTCTTCGTCAGACGGGTGACGGTCGGCGGTCACGCTGCCTGTCCTTTCCTGCCGGAGAAGAGATAGTGGAGGATGCCGCCGGCGAATGCGCCGAAGAACCAGGAATAGGCGGCGACGCTCTTGAAGATCTCGAGCTGCGAGATCGACAGGGCGAAGATGCCGGCGAGCACCAGCGCGAGGATCGCATTGGGGTTGAAGCCGTTCCTGTACCAGTATTTGCCCTTCGGGTCCTCGGTGTAGAGGCTGTCCAGATCGATCTGCTGTTTGCGGACGATGAAGTAGTCGCAGATGATGACGCCGAAGATCGGGCCGATGAACGCGCCGAGCGTGCCGAGCGTGTACTGGACCATCACGGCATTCGCATAGAGCTTCCACGGCATGACCGCGACCGAGATGAGCGAGGCGAGGACGCCGGCCCGGCGGAAGGTCAGGTATTTCGGGGCGAGGTTGGTCAGGTCCATGGCGGCCGAGACGAAGTTGGCCACGATGTTGGTGGCGATGGTCGCCGTCATGAAGGTCAGCGCGCCGAGGACGATCGCGGTGACGTTGTCGAGCCGGGCGACGAGGTGGACCGGATCGGTGATGAGCTCGCCGAACACCTTCAGCGCGCCGGAGGTCGTGACGACCGTCACCAGGGCGAAGAGGGCGAAGTTGATGGGCAGGCCGAGGAAGTTGGCGCGGTTCATCGCCTCGCGCGACTTCATGAAGCGCGAGAAGTCGGCGAAGTTGAGCGTGGTGCCGGCGAACCAGGCGACGGTCAGGGCGACGGCGGTCAGCCATGCCGACAGGGCGTCCGCGCCGCTCAGGCTTTCCGAGCCGAGGTTGAAGTCGATATGCTCCAGGCCGCCGGCCTTCCACACGACCCAGCCGGCCATGATGAACATCACGAGGTAGATGGCGGGGCCGGCCCAGTCGGTGAACTTCCGGATGGCTTCCCAGCCGTAATAGAAGACGGCGAGCTGCGAGAACCACATCACGAGGAAGCAGATCCAGCCGAGCGTGGTCATGCCGAGGATGGAATCGTTGTTGAGGGCTGCGGCGCCGGGGGCGAGGCGCAGCGTGACGACGACGAGCGCGGTCGATGCCACCCAGGTCTGGATGCCGTACCAGCAGGTCGCGGTGGACGCCTTGATCATGCTGGGGATGTTCGCGCCGAAGACGCCGAAGGCGGGGCGGCAGAAGGCGGCGAAGGCGATGCCGTATTT
This sequence comes from Shinella sp., assembly GCA_039812945.1. GTDB lineage: Bacteria > Pseudomonadota > Alphaproteobacteria > Rhizobiales > Rhizobiaceae > Shinella. Next base: position 5,091 of record JBDHSZ010000010.1, on the reverse strand, counting down.
CTGGCCCGCCCGGCCGGCGAGGTTGGTGAAGACGTAGATCAGGGAAATGCCCGTGATGAGCGCGGCGAAGACCTGGAAGCCGCCGAGGCCCAGGGTGAAGAGGCTGGCCGCGAAGACATAGCCGGCGACGCTGTGGACGTTGGACATCCACATGGCCGAGAGGTTGTAGACGCCCCAGGTCTGCTCCTTCACCGGGTCGATGTCCTCGTTGGACAGGCGGTCACTGATTGCCATGGGCGGCGAGGCTTGCCCCATTGTCGATGAAGATGGCGCTGAATACACGTAGGTCTCCTCCACTTATTGTGTATGTCCGGTCTTTTGTTCTGGCACCCGACGTTGAATCGGATCGGCCTCGAATTATTGAATGCGATTTTCGCATGCAATAATGCTGCGCGATCCGATGCTTAGCACCGGGATCGCCGGTCGTGGGAAAAAGATTGCGGCGGGAAGGGAGAACGTGATTGTATGAAAAGTATAAAATTATCAGTGTGATTTCATGCGGATATCCGTTCGAAGGGGCTTGAGGATTGGATTCTCTTGCGGGGAAGGCCGCTCGCTGCAATCTTGCCGAGAGTACAGAGGTTGTGGCGGCTCCCTCAGGATTGTATGCGATTTTTCCGGCGGGCGGCATGGCCTGAAGCCAACCGGCAGGGCATCCCGGCGCATGGCCGCGGCGAGGCGCGCTCGCGGTCTGCCCGGACGAAACAAGATGCCGCTTGGCGAATGGAAGGCAAAAAAAGAGGGCCGCAAGATCGACTTGGGCCCTTTATAGTTTTGAAGGTAATAAAACCTCCAGAGGGGAACAGCTAATGCGGTGGCACTGGGAGGAAAACCACCGGAATGCATCAGCTAGGCGCGATATGATGCTTTTCCGGGCATGCATCAATCATTTAATGTGCATGCCAGCCATGCATCCCGCGCACGTCTTGCGGAAAAGCTGCGCTCAGAAGTTCCAGTTGCGTGCCTTGGCGACGATGAAGTCTCTGAAAACCTTGAGCTTCGCCGAATTCTTCATCTCGCTCGGATAGCAGAAATAGGTATCGAAGGAGGGGATGTCGGCGCTGACGGGCAGTTGGATGAGCCCCGGATCGCGCCCGACGATATAGTCCGGCAGCATCGCGACGCCGATGCCGAGCAGGCAGGCGCGCTTGATCGAGGTCTGGCTGTTGATCTGCAGCACGGAAGGGCGGGGATTGTCCGAATCGCGGCCGGCGATCTCCAGCCAGTTCACGTCGAGCAGGTAGCTCGGCGCCGGCTCGCCGAAGGTGATGATCTTGTGGTTGTCGAGATCGTCGATCGACTGCGGCTCGCCGTAGCGGTTGATGTAGGAGGGCGCGGCGTAGATGTGCATGTGCACGGTGAACAGCCGGCGCTGGATGAGGTCGGACTGCTGCGGCTCGCGCAGGCGGATGGCGCAGTCGGCGTGGCGCATGTTCACGTCCAGCTCCTCGTTGTCGAGGATGAGCTGCACCTGCATGTCGGGATAGAGGGCGAGGAATTCCTGCACCTTGTCGGTCAGCCAGCCCTGGCCGAGGCCGACGGTGGTGGTGATGCGCAGCTTGCCGCTCGGCCGCTCGGTGTTCTCGGTGAGCTGGACGCGCACGCTTTCCAGCTTCATCAGCACGTCATGGGCGGTGCGGTAGAGGATCTCGCCCTGCTCGGTGAGGATGAGGCCGCGGGCATGGCGGTGGAACAGCTTTATGCCGACATCCTGCTCCAGCGCGCTCACCTGGCGGCTGATGGCCGATTGAGAAAGATGCAGCTTGTCCGCCGCATGCGTGAACGAACCCGCCTCGGCCGCGGCATGAAAAATCCGCAGCTTGTCCCAATCGAGCGGCATTCTATCCCCCATATGTCTGTGCGGCGGGGAGCAAGCGCTTCCCGCCCGATCGCTGATTCAACTGTTCCCACACGGCCGGTCGGAGCGAATCCGCCGCCCTTTGTTGGCGGCTTCTACTCGGCCGCAATTGCGACAGGCATATGACCTGCAAGGTATTTTTCGGTCTCGAGGGCCGCCATGCAGCCCATGCCGGCGGCCGTGACCGCCTGGCGATAGATATCGTCCGTGACGTCGCCCGCGGCAAAGACGCCCGGCACGTCCGTCGCCGTGGAATCGGGCGCGGTCCAGAGATAGCCGTTCGGCTTCTGGCGCAGCTTGCCCTTGAAGAGCTCCACCGCCGGCGCATGGCCGATGGCGACGAAGACGCCGTCCGTCGCCATGTCGCGCGTCTCGCCGGTCAGGACGTTGCGCAGCTTCACGCCGTTGACCGAGGCCGGCATCGGCGGCTTCGGGGCGGCGCCGAGATATTCGACGACCTCATGGTCCCAGACGACCTTGACGTTCTCCTTGGCGAACAGGCGCTCCTGCAGGATCCTTTCCGCGCGGAAGCTGTCGCGGCGGTGCACCACCGTCACGGTTTTCGCGAGGTTGGAGAGGTAGAGCGCCTCCTCGACGGCCGAGTTGCCGCCGCCGACGACGATGACGTCCTTGTTCCGGTAGAAGAAGCCGTCGCAGGTCGCGCAGGCCGAGACGCCGAAGCCCATGAACATGTGCTCGGTGTCGATGCCGAGCCACTTGGCCTTGGCGCCCGTCGCGATGATCAGCGCGTCCGCGGTCCATTCCGTTCCGCTGTCGGTGGCGATGCGGAAGGGACGTGCGTCGAGGTCGACATGGGTCACGAGGTCGTTGACGATTTCCGCGCCGACATGCTGGGCCTGCTTGAGCATCTGCTCCATCATCCACGGGCCCTGCACCGGATCGGCATAGCCCGGATAGTTTTCCACGTCCGTGGTGATCATCAACTGGCCGCCCTGTTCCATGCCGGCGATCAGCACGGGCTCCAGCATGGCGCGGGCGGTGTAGATGGCCGCGGTGTAGCCGGCCGGGCCGGAGCCGATGATCAGCACCTTGACGTGGCGGGTGGACATGGTCGTTCCTCCGGGGGCTTGCCCCAATCGCCCGGCCGCGCGGTTTCGCGCAGGGCACGGGTCAGCGTGTCTCGTTCGACCCTCATTTATGAGGGGAGCGCCGGCAGTTTCAAGTCCGTGCGGCGCTTTGCCAACAGGCAAGCGATCCTGCGTGACATATTTGTGCCTCCTGCGGTAACAATGTTGCGCTGATGCGGCGATTCGGGTCACTTCCGATCGCCACCCTGAAAGGTTTCAAAATCCCCATGATCCGTGCCGAACTCGACGCCATCGACATCCGCATCCTGAAGGAGCTTCAGGCCGACGGCCGCATGACCAATGTGGAGCTTGCCGCGCGCGCCGGCATCTCGGCGCCGCCGTGCCTGCGCCGCGTGCGCAAGCTGGAGGAGGCGGGCATCATCGAGGGCTATACGGCGATGCTGAACGCGCCCGCCCTCGGCTACGATCTCGTCGCCTTCTGCATGGTCGGCCTCAAGCACCAGTCCGAGGCCAATCTCAAGGCCTTCGCGGCCGCCACCGGCGAATGGCCGATGGTGCGCCAGGCCTGGATGGTCTCCGGCGACAGCGATTTCCTGCTGCATTGCGTGGCGGAGAACCTCACCCGCTTCCAGGACTTCGTCATCGAGGAACTGACCGCCAATGCGCAGGTCGACACCGTGCGCACCATGCTGACGATCCGGCAGGTCAAGAAGGTGGGGCTGGTGGAGCTGGACAAGCCGAAGAGGGATTGAAGCTCGAGGTTAGAGGCCGAGGCTCGCCAGGAAACGCGGCTCCACCGTGGCGCGGACGGCATCCTCGATCCTGTCCTCGGGGAAGGCGGCCGAAAGCGCGGCGTTGCGCTGGAGCTTCAGGCGCTTCTTCTCCGACAGGGCGGCCAGGAGCCGGTCGGCGATGCGAGGCTCAAGACGCGAGGCCAATGTCTTCAGCGAGGTTATCGCGGCGCGGTTGTCCCTGATCCGGTCCAGCCGGCGTGCGTAGCGGCTGTTCGCATTGGCGTCGATCTCGTAGTTGCCGAAGCCCATGTCGCCCTTCAGGGCCTTCAGATGCCAGTAGAGATAGCCGCAGAACACCCGTTGCAGGCCGGCGCGCCGGAAGCGCTCGAAGCGGCGGTCATGGGTGAAATAGGTTTCGGGTCCCACGGGGAAGAAGCCGATGTCGCCGCCGCCCGAAACCGGATCGTCGGCCGGAACGGCGAGTTCGCCCGTCGGCGCGCGCATCAGGTTGAGGCCGGAGAAGCAATACATCCTCGTCAGGTTCCCGGCCCGGGCGAGATTTGCGATTTCGGCGGTGACCGTCGCCAGCTTCGGGACGATCGCCAGGTGATCGTCGTCGAGCTTGGTGGCGACCTGGAACGACGTCCGGGCGAGGGCCGCGTTGTAGTAGTTCACCAGGCTGTGGGGGGAGGCCGGGTCGGTCTTCGCGTGGTCGGCGCTTCCGGGCGGGAAGACCCTGTCCCCGTAGTGGAAGACCTTCAGCCTCGGGCCGAATTCCGCGGCGAGGCGGGCGAGGATATCCGGCGTCTCGTCGGTGCACTGGTTGTAGAGGGCGACGATCTCGTCGAAATGGCCGATATGGCTGCGGATCGTCGCCTCGAGGAAGTCGGCGCCGTTGCGGATGCGCATGAAGGCGGAAATGCCCGGCCGCCGCTCTGCGACGCGCAGATCGGCGGGGGTGAAGGAATAACCGGATATGCTTTCGGTCATCGGGGTCCGCCGGCGCGCGCCGTCAGCCCCAGGTGACGGCGAGGATCTCGTAGGCCTTGGAGCCGCCGGGCGCGTTCACCTCGATCGAATCGCCGACTTCCTTGCCGATCAGGGCGCGGGCGATGGGCGAGGAGATCGAGATGCGGCCCTGCTTCACGTCGGCTTCCTGGTCGCCGACGATCTGGTAGACCTTCTCCTCCTCGGTGTCCTCGTCGACGAGCTTCACCCTGGCGCCGAACTTGATCTTGGAGCCGGACATCTTGGAAAGGTCGATGACCTCCGCGCGGGCGACGAAGTCCTCCAACTCGGTGATGCGGCCCTCGTTGTGGCTCTGGGCTTCCTTGGCGGCGTGGTACTCGGCATTTTCCGACAGGTCGCCATGAGCGCGCGCCTCGGCAATCGCCTCGATGATACGCGGGCGCTCTTCCTGCTGACGCCAGCGCAGCTCTTCCTGCAGCTT
>JBDHSZ010000009.1:0-43792 GCA_039812945.1 Shinella sp. | reverse complement strand
CAACCGCCTCTGGCTGCGCACCGTCGCGGAGAAGGACGAGCATGTCTGGGGCGGCGGCGAGCAGATGTCCTATTTCGACCTGCGCGGTCGCCGTTTCCCGCTCTGGACCTCCGAGCCCGGTGTCGGCCGCGACAAGACGACGGAGATCACCTTCCGGTCCGACGTCACCGGCAAGGCCGGCGGCGACTATTACAACACCAACTATCCGCAGCCGACCTACATCTCCTCCCGCCGCTATGCCCTGCATGTGGATACGACCGCCTATGCCGTCTTCGATTTCCGCCGCGACGGGTTCCATGAGGTGGAGGTCTGGGAGGTGCCGGAACGGATCGAGTTCTTCGCGGCGGACACCTTCCGCGATCTCGTCGGAACGCTTTCGCTGCGCTTCGGCCGCCAGCCGCAGCTTCCCGAATGGGTCTACCGGGGCGCGATCATCGGCCTCAAGGACGGCAAGGGCTCCTTCGAGCGGCTGGAGAAGATGCGGGCGGCCGGCGTGAAGGTCTCCGGGCTCTGGTGCGAGGACTGGGTGGGTCTGCGCCACACCTCCTTCGGTGCGCGCCTCTTCTGGGACTGGGTGGGCAACGAGGAACGCTATCCGCACCTGCGCCAGAAGATCGCCGAGCTTGCCGACGAGAACATCCGCTTCCTCGGCTATGTGAACCCCTATCTGTGCGTCGACGGCTCGCTCTTCCCGGAGGCCGAGGCCAACGGTTATTTCGCGACGGATGCGGACGGCAGGACCGCGCTCGTCGATTTTGGCGAATTCGATTGCGGCGTGGTCGATTTCACCAATCCCGACGCGGCCGCCTGGTTCGCCGAGCGGGTGATCGGCCAGAACATGCTGGATTACGGCCTGTCCGGCTGGATGGCGGATTTCGGCGAATACCTGCCGATCGACGTGAAGCTCGCCAACGGCGTCGACGCCAAGCTGATGCACAATGCCTGGCCGACGCTCTGGGCCGAGGTGAACGCCAGGGCGGTGACAAGCCGCGGCAAGACCGGCGACACGCTGTTCTTCATGCGCGCCGGCTATACCGGCGTGCAGGCCCATTGCCCGCTGCTGTGGGGTGGCGACCAGTCGGTGGACTTCTCGCGCCATGACGGCCTCGTCACGGTCATGTCCGGCGCGCTGTCCTCGGGTCTTCTCGGCAACGCCTATCACCATTCCGATATCGGCGGCTATACCAGCCTGTTCGGCAATGTCCGCACGCCGGAGCTGCTGATGCGCTGGGCCGAGATGGCGGCCTTCACTGCCGTCATGCGCAGCCACGAGGGCAATCGCCCGCGCGACAATGTGCAGATCGACCAGGACGACGCGGTGCTTGCCCATTTCGCCCGCATGACGGCGATCTATGTGCATCTTGCGCCCTACCTGAAGGCGCTGTCGGCGGAGGCGGCGGAAACGGGCCTGCCTGTCCAGCGCCCGCTTTTCCTGCATCACGAGGACGACCGCGCGACCTATGCCATCCAGGACGCCTATCTCTACGGCGCCGACCTTCTGGTCGCTCCCGTCTGGAAGGCGGGCGAGGAGGCGCGCACCGTCTATCTTCCAAAGGGTACGAACTGGGTGCATGTCTGGAGCGGCTCCGTGCATGAGGGCGGATGCGAAGCGACGGTTGCCGCGCCGCTCGGCCAGCCGCCCGTCTTCTATCGCGAGGGTGCGGCGCGCGCCGACCTGTTCTCGGGCATCGGGACCCTCTGAGCATGAGCGTGTCGAGCCTCGCCGTCCTGCTGGTGCTCGCGGCGGGCGCTTCCTATGTGCAGACGCTGACCGGTTTCGCGCTCGGCCTCCTGTTCATGGGGGGCGTCGGGCTGACCGGTGTCGTGCCGCTGCCGGATGCCGCCGTGCTTGTCGGTGTGCTCGCCATCGTAAACGCCGCCCAGGTGCTGGCGAAAGGCTGGCGCGATATCGCGCGGCGCGAATTCTTGCTGGTGATCTTCGTCAGCCTCGCCTTCCTCGTTGCCGGCTACTGGTTGCTGGGGCTGCTGGTCTCCTCATCGCTCGACTGGCTGAAGCTGGTGCTCGGCGCGATCATCGTCATCTCCTCGATGCAACTGCTCTTGAAGCCCACACCGCTGGAGAAGGCTTCGGGGCCGGCGTCCTTCGCCTTCTTCGGGGCCGTCGCCGGGGTGATGGGAGGGCTGTTCTCCACCGCCGGGCCGCCGCTCGTCTATCATTTCTATCGCCAGCCGCTGCGCCCGGCCGCCATTCGCGAAACGCTCGTCGCCGTTTTCGCCGTCAATGCCGTGCTGCGCCTGCTGCTCGTCGCCGGGGCGGGCGACATGCCGTCCGCCTCGTTCTGGTGGGGCCTCCTGTGCATCCCGGCGGTCATGGCCTTCACGGCGCTCGCCCGCCGCTATCCGCCGCCCTTGACCCCGACGGGGCTTCGCCGCGTCGCCTTCTGCCTGTTGTTCCTGTCCGGCATCTCGCTTGCCGCGCCCGCCTTCCTCAAGCTTCTCGGAGATTTCTCATGACGCATCCGCTGCACGCCACGCTCAAGGACAAGAGCCTGCTCGCCGACAAGGCCTTCGTTGCAGGCCGCTGGGTTTCGGCCGCCGATGGTCGGACCTTCCCCGTCAGCGATCCTTTCGACGGCTCGGTGATCGTCGAGGTCCCCTCGCTCTCGCGCGAAGAGGTGGCGAGCGCCATCGACGCCGCCGAGGTTGCGCAGAAGCTGTGGGCCAAGCGGACCGCCAAGGAACGCGCCAAAATTCTCAATGCCTGGTTCCAGCTCATCCTCGACAATGCCGACGACCTGGCGCTGATCCTCACCTGCGAGCAGGGCAAGCCGCTCTCCGAGGCGCGCGGCGAGGTGGTCTCCAACGCCGCCTATCTCGAATGGTTCGCCGAGGAGGCCAAGCGCATCGACGGCGACATCATTCCCGGCGCCAATCCCGGCCAGCGCATCATGGTGCTGAAGCAGCCGGTCGGCGTGTGCGCGGCCATCACGCCCTGGAACTTCCCCAACGGCATGATCACCCGCAAGGCCGGCCCGGCGCTCGCCGCCGGCTGCTCCATGCTGCTCAAGCCCGCATCGCAGACGCCGCTTTCCGCCTTGGCGCTCGCCGTGCTCGCCGAGCGCGCCGGCGTTCCGTCGGGCGTCTTCTCGGTCGTCACCGGTGAGGCGCGGCCGATCGGCACGGAGTTCTGCCACAACCCCAAGGTCGCCAAGATCACGTTCACCGGCTCGACCGGCGTCGGCCGCTGGCTGATGAAGGAGGCCGCGGACAGCATCAAGCGCCTGTCGCTGGAGCTCGGCGGCAATGCGCCCTTCATCGTCTTCGACGACGCGGACATCGACGCGGCGGTCGAGGGCGCGATGATCTCGAAGTTCCGCAATGCCGGCCAGACCTGCGTGTGCGCCAATCGCATCTATGTGCAGGAAAGCGTGGTTGAGGCCTTCACGGAAAAGCTGCTGGCGAAGGTGTCCGCCATCACGCTCGGCCGTGGCACCGAGGCCGGCACCACGCAGGGTCCGTTGATCGACGACAAGGCCGTCGCCAAGATCGAGGAATATGTGGCCGATGCGCTGGAAAAGGGCGGCAAGCTGGTGGCGGGCGGCAAGCGCGGCGCGCTCGGCGGTACTTTCTACGAGCCGACCGTCATCGTCGGCGTCACCCAGGCGATGAAGGTGGCGAGCGAGGAGACCTTCGCTCCGCTCGCCCCGATCATCACCTTCCGCGACGAGGACGAGGTCATCGCCATGGCCAATGACAGCGAATACGGCCTCGCTTCCTATTTCTACGCAAAGGACATGGCCCGCGTCTGGCGCGTCGCCGAGGCGCTGGAGGCCGGCATCGTCGGCGTCAATTCGGGCCTCATCGCCAACGAGATGGCGCCCTTTGGCGGCGTGAAGCAGTCCGGCCTCGGCCGCGAAGGCTCCAAATACGGCATCGAGGGTTTCCTCGAGCTGAAATATGTCTGTGTCGCGGGGCTCTGAGATGGCCTTCGGCCATGGCATCCTCGTCATCGGCTGCGGCATCGCGCGCGATGCGACCGGCCGCGGCTACAAGGTGCTGCTGGCAGAGGTGAACCTTCGCTCCCGGGATGGACGAGGGCGAGCGGCAAAGGCGCGTTCTTGGATGGCGGGCGGCCGTCAGGAGCACGCTCGACTTCAGCGACAGGCAAGGGCGAGGCCGTGACGCCGCAAGAACAAGGTCCCTTCCTGTTCGGCCACCTTCCCGATGGCCGGGCAGTCGAATGCGTCAGGATCGGCCGGGGCTTGCTCCGGGCCGAAATCCTGACCTACGGCGCGGTCGTCAGGGACCTGCGCTTCAAGGGGCACGCCCCGCCGCTGGTTCTCGGCCTCAACAGTATAGAGGATTACCTCGCCCATTCCCGCAATTTCGGCGCTTCGCCGGGTCGCTGCGCGAACCGCATTGCCGGAGGCCGCTTCGTCCTCGACGGCAAGGTCTACGAACTGGAGCGCAACGAGCCCGGCGGCGTAAACCACATCCACGGCGGCAGCGCGGGAATGGGCCGGTCGCTCTGGACGATCCGCGCGCTGACGCCGGACCATGTCGAGCTCTGGATCCGCGATCCGGCCGGCAATGCCGGCTTTCCCGGCACGGTCGAGACGACCTGTACGATCCGCGTGTCGGAGGCCGGCGTGCTCGCCATCCGTTACGAGAGCCGGAGCGATGCGCCATGTCCGGTCAATCTCTGCCACCACGGCTATTTCAATCTCGGGCACGAGCCCAATATCCGGGATCACACCGTCCGCATCGCGGCGGATGCCTATCTGCCCGTCGATAACGAGAAGATTCCCCTTGGTAAGCCGCGCGCCGTTGCCGGCACGCCCTTCGATTTTACGAGCGCGACCCTGCTTGGCGAGCGCCTGAAAGAGATGAACGGCGGGTTCGACCAAAATTTTTGTCTCTCCGCGGAGCGCGTCTCTCTCCGCCCCGTCGCTTGGGCTTCCGCGCCGAGCGGCATGCGCGTGGAGGTGTCTACGACTGAGCCCGGTGTGCAGTTCTTCACCGCTCCGGCTCTACAGTGCCCGGTCCCTGGTCTCGACGGCCGCATCTACGGCCCGGCCGCTGGCTTCTGTCTCGAGACCCAGATTTGGCCGGATGCGATCAACCAGCAAGATTTTCCGAACGTCGTTCTCAGGCCCGGTGAACGGCGTTTGCAAGAGACGCGCTACGCATTTTCGCGATCGATCTAACCGATCGTTCTTAGGGTGATCTCTTGCGAAAATGGGCGTCGGTTCGAACCCTTTCGACTCTCCCCTTACAAGTCTCTGTGTGCTGATCACCCGCGCCGATAATGCATGGCGACCGCGCCGTTGCGAAGCGGCTTCGCCGAGACGAGCTCGAGCCGTCGCGTACCGGATAGTCCGCTCTGGTACAGGGTCGGGCCGTGGCCGGCGATCCTGGGATGGACGAGGAACCGATATTCGTCGATCATATCCAGCCGGTCCAGCTCGGCTGCGAGCTTGCAGCTACCGAGGAGCACGCCCGCCGGCGTCGTGTCCTTGAGCCTCTGAACGCCTGTCAGCAGGTCGCCGGCGATGTGGTGGCTGTTAGTCCACGGGAAGTCTGTTCGCGTCGACGACACCACGTATTTCGGTTTGGCGTCCAGCTTGACTGCCCACTCGCGCATCGCTGGTGGCGCCTCCACATCGCCACGGGCGACCGCCGGCCAGTAGCTCTCCATCATCTCGTAGGTGATGCGGCCCCACAGCATCGCCCCGCTCTCCTGCATGAGGCGGGTGAAGAACGTGTGCGTCTCGTCGTCGGCGATCCCCTCCTCATGGTCGACGCAACCATCCAGAGTGACGTTTATGCTGAAGGTCAATATTCCCATGTGAGGAGCTTAAGCCATCTGCTCGAAAAGACATAGGGCCGGCTCGCGGCTGACGTTCAACTTCCGCTATGAGGGCCGTTTCCGGCCCGAAAGGCCGGCCGTGTTCACCTTCCGCGACCGCAAGCCGGCCGATGCGCTTGACCTCGTGCTCGAAGCGATCACCGCACGCTACGGGGACAACACCACCGGCGTAGCCGGGATGCAACTTGAATACCCGAGACGATGCCAGGCTGACGCCGGGGCTAAGGCCGGGACACTTATTTTTCAGGACGCGATGTCGAATTCTCACGACTTCGTTCGTCCTTGTTGTCTCGGAGGGCGAATGGCTGCTCGCGAGGAGAAAGGAGGAAAGCTCATGATTATCATTGCAGGCTACACCCGCACGGATGCCGAGAAGCGGGACGGCGCCGTCGAAGCCTTCAAGGGCATGGTCGAACGGGCGAGGGCCTATGACGGCTGTCTCGACTTCTCCATAAGCTCGGACGCGGTCGATCCGACGCGCGTCAATCTCTTCGAATGCTGGCGCGACCAGACCACGCTGGACGCCTGGCGCAAGGTCGCCAGGGGAGGGCCAAGGGGCAAACCCCGCGAGGTGGCCGTAAGCCTCTATCGCACCGACAAGGCCGAAAAGCCTTTCTCGCCGGCTTCGCCATTATCGAAGCCGCCAACTTGCAGGAAGCCATAGAAAAGATATCGCTCGTGCCCTGCGCCGTGGCGCATGGCGTCGTTGAAGTTTGGCCATTGCGTGAGACGCCGTAAATCTGGACCGCAGCTTGTCCTCGCCGCGCAATTCCTGCAGACCGTCTGAAAACGCCAATCAAGCTTCGCCCGAAGGTTTTGATGGTCCACAGGATTAATGCGACAGCATTTTCTACCTGGCTCACACAATCGGCTGTAGGTCGGCGGCGCTGACGTAGAAGAAATGGGTCTCGTCCGCAAACGACAGCTCGACTTCGATGGAACCATCGGTTGCCAGAGCCACCACCCGGAACGGCTGTCGCGATATGCCCTCGCGGATCACCTCGATTTCCTCTGCCGGCAGGCCGGCCAAGAGGGATTCAAGGTCACCAGAAAACAGCACCAGATCGCCACTTTTTATCTGCAATGCGCTCCCCCCCTTGTGGCCAAAACTCCGAGGGTCGCTCTGAAACTCTTCGAGCGATTCCTGAAGCGGATAGTAGCTGATAGATTGTTGCTATGGCACATCTTTCAGGAACGGATCGTTCGCAACTGCTGCTTTTGCCTGAGGCGGTTAACGACTATGTGGGGCCGGACAACCCGGTTCGCTTCATCGAGGCTTTCGTAGACGGCCTCGATCTTGCCGGCGCCGGCTTTGAGCGGGTAGCGGCGAAGGAGACGGGGCGACCTGGTTTCGATCCGGCCGACATGCTGAAACTCTACATCTACGGCTACATCAATCGTGTGCGCTCGAGCCGGCGGCTGGAGGCCGAGACGCATCGCAACATCGAGGTGATCTGGCTGCTGCGGTATTTGAAGCCGGACTTCCGTACCATCGCCGATTTCCGGCGCGTGAACCGGGCGGCTTTCAAACAGGTGTTTCGTGAATTCGTCATCCTTTGCCGCCAACTCGACCTGTTCGGCCGCGAGCTTCCGGCAGTGGACGGCACGCGCATCAAGGCGGTGAACAACAAGGATCGCAACTTCACGCGCGCCTCGCTGTCGAAGTTCATCCGCGAGGCGGACGAGAAGCTGGCCGACTATATGAAGCGGCTGGACGCCGGCGATGCCGACGAGGAAAAGGCGAGCGGCGGCAACGGCTCGGGTGGCGATCTGGCGAAGAAGATCACGGCGATCAAGGGCAAGCGCGACCGGCACAGGGCGTTGCTGGATGAGCTGGAGCGTAGCGGCGAGGGCCAGATCTCGTTGACGGACCCGGATGCCCGCGCCATGGCGCGCATGACGAAGGTCGGCGTCGGCTACAACGTCCAGCTCGCCGTGGACACGAAGAACAAGATGAGCGTGACGGGCCGGGCCATGGCAAGGCCCGGAATTGTCAGTGCCGTGGTCAGGGCAAGGGCTGCGAGAATGGATTTCATAGTCACTCCGCCTGTTCGATTGCGGGTCGCGAACGAAAATGTTCGGACCGGTTGGTTCGGAACGGGCCGGTCGAAAGACGCGGCATTCATCCGATGAAGGCAATCTGAAGCGCGCGCCTGAGCGTTACCTGACGGCAGGCGGGTTTATGCTTCAGCTTGCCGTCAGGAAGACAAGCCGATGGAAAAGCTCGGCCCCGTCCTGCCTCACATCGTGGCGATGTGGGCGAGGACGGGGCCGGAGAAAATGGCTATGCCGTTCAACGCAGGCTCATGCGCCGCATCGTTCCGTCACGCAGGACGAACTGATGCCACAACGCCATCAAGGCATGCAGGCCGGCAAGAATGAGGATGAACGTTCCCGCATTCTCATGAAGTTCGGCGATCAGGCCGGGGCGGCCCTCGACCTTCGCCGCGATTGCCGGAAGCTCCACGCCGAGGAAGGATATCGGCACGCCCATCCGCGATGCCGCGTACCAGCCGGTGATCGGCAACCCGATCAGCAGCAGATAGAGCAAGCCGTGGCCGGCCTTTGCCCCGGTCACAAGCCAGCCGTTCTGCGCGTCGCCAGCGGGCGCGCCTTCAGCCAGCCGCAGGATCAGTCGCGGTACGACGAGCACCAGCACCGCCAGCCCCAGGGTGAAATGCAGCAAGGGTGGCTCCTGCACCACCTTGCGCCCGCCCTCGGCGGTCAGCCAGGCGCCGAGCACGAACAGGGCCGTCAGCCAGTGAATGATGATCATGCCTGTCGAATAGCGAATGGAGTTGTTGGACATCGTCTGCGTTCCTGTAATCGGGATGAAATGGCGAATTCGCCGTATGGCGGGTTATTTGACGATGGTCTTCGGCCGTTCACCCGACTGGAACAGCTCGTTCGAGGGCAGGACGCCGGAAGCGCCGGTCATGTCTGATCCGGTCGGTTGCTGCCTGACGCGCGTGTGATCGTCGTCGTGCCGGTCCTTGCGCTTCATCTTGACGATCGAGAGCGTCGCCGGATCGATCTTGGCCTTGAACCGGCGCCCCGTTTCATCGACGCCCCTGATCTCGTAGCAGCCGTCGTCGATCTTGATCCGGCTCACCTGCCAGCCAAGTCCTTGGGCCATCTTCTGCACCGCCTCGCGCGGCTGCCACTGCGTCATGGGAACATGGCAATCGTCGTCGTCGGCCATTGCCGGGCCCAAACCGGCCAAGACCAGGAAGAAAGAGGCTAACGCAATGTACTTCATCATGTCGTTTGTCCTGCATCATCGTTCATCTGCGGGAAAGGTGGCACTCGTTCCTGACGAATAGCTGAAGCCGATGCGTCTTGTCCTTCAGCCGGCTGACAGGTTTGCCGGCAAGGATTGAGAACAAACAGGACGATGCGCCCATGAGAATCCTTCTGATCGAAGACGATACGATCCTCGGCGCGGCGGTCCGCGACCACATCGTCGCCGACAACCATTCGATAGACTGGGTGACCCGGCTCGACGCGGCCGGCGATCATCTCGACAGCACGGCCTACGATCTCGTGCTTCTCGACCTGATGCTGCCCGATGGGCGCGGCGTCGCCTTCCTGCGCGAGCAGCGTCGCAGGGGGAGCGTGACGCCGGTCATCATCCTGACGGCGCTGGACCAGATCTCCGACCGGATCGCCGGGCTGAATGCCGGAGCCGACGACTACCTGACCAAGCCCTTCGATCTTTCCGAATTGTCAGCACGGCTGAATGCCGTGGCGCGCCGCTATAGCGGCAACCCGAACCCGCTGGTCGCTGTCGGCGGCCTCCTGATCGATCTGGTGGCGCGGACCATCCTGCGCAACGGCCGGCAGGTCGATTTGACGGGACGCGAATGGGCGCTGTTCGAGGCTTTCGTTCAGCATCCCGGCCAGGTGCTGTCGAAGGGGCAACTGGAGGAGCGCCTTTACGCCTTTGGCACGGAGGTGGAGAGCAACACGATCGAGGTCCATGTCAGCCGTTTACGCAAGAAACTGGGGCATGCCGTCGTCGAGACGGTGCGCGGTATCGGCTATCGCCTGGGAAGCGGGCGATGATCGGACCGCGAAGCCTGCAATGGCGCATTTCGCTTTGGATGGGGCTCGGCATCACGCTGCTCTGGGCATTTGCGGCGGTGGTCACCGCGCAAAAGCTGCGCCATGAGATGAACGCGGTCTTCGACAGCGCGCTCGAAGAAACCGGGCAGCGCCTGCTGCCGCTCGCCGTCCGCGATATCGTCAGCCGCGACAGCGACGACGATGCCAACCAGAGCGTCGCGACGATGCGCGCGCATGACGAATACTTCACCTATGTGGTGCGGGACGGCGAAGGCCGGGTGCTGCTGCGCTCCCACAGGGCGGAGCTGGCCGACTTTCCGCCCTTCGCCGGCATGGGTTTTGTGGATACTCCCACGCACCGCATCTATTCCGATGCCGCCCTTCAGGGCACGGTCACGATTTCGGTCGCCGAGCCGCTCGCGCGCCGCCGAGCGGTGGCGTGGGACGCGCTGCTCGGCCTGGCGTTGCCGCTCGGCTTGATCGCTCCCATCGGGCTGGTCGGCGTCTGGGTCGTGGTGCGGCTGTCGATGGCCCCGGTCCGCCGTTTCCGGGCGCAGACCGAGGCGCGAGGCGCCGGCGACCTGACCCCGATTTCCACGGTGGATCTGCCGTCCGAAGTCCAGCCGAACGCGCAGGCGGTAAATCGTCTGATGGAGCGTCTCAGACGCACATTGGAGGCGGAACGCAGCTTCACCGCCAATGCCGCGCACGAGCTGCGCACGCCGGTCGCCGCCGCGCTCGCCCAGACGCAGAGATTGATCATCGAAACGTCGGACGAGGGCGCGCGCAGCCGCGGCCGTGATATCGAGACGGCGTTGCGGCGGCTGTTCCGGCTGTCGGAAAAGCTGATGCAGCTCGCAAGGGCCGAGGGCGGACGGTTGCAGGCGGCCGAGCCGACCGATATCGCGGCCATCCTGCGGATGCTCGTCGGCGAGATGACGGAAAGCGCCGACGGTGCCGGGCGGATCGACCTCCGGCTCCCCGAGGCATCTGTGCTCTCGAATATCGATGCCGACGCCTTCGCCATCCTGGCGCGAAACCTGATCGAGAACGCGCTGAAACACGGTGCCCGCCAGGAGCCGGTTCGCGTGGCTCTATCGGCCGAGGGCGTTCTGCGTGTCGCCAATTCCGGGCCGGCCGTTCCGCCCGATCTCCTCGCGCGCCTTTCCGAACCGTACGAGCGCGGCCGCACGCAGGCCAGCGGCACCGGCCTCGGCCTTGCCATCGCCAAGGCGATCGCCGCGGGCACGGGCGGCACGATCACACTCGCCTCCCCGCGGCCCGGGCATGACGACGGCTTCGAAGCGAGTTTCCGGATAGGCGGGCCGACCTGACGCTGGCAGCGATGGCCGACAGGCGATCGGCCGCAGAAACTAATTTAGAATTATTCTAATAATAAGCTATCATGCAGAACGATCATCAATTTCGTGCTGGAGAACCTGTGTCGCGACTTCTCTCGAACATTTCCGTTGTTCTCACCACGGCCGCCGTGGCCGGCCTCGTGGTGGCTTTGGCGGGCCCCTGGCTCCTCGATGGCTCGCCGGCCCGGCAAGCCAACCTCGCGGGCACGTTTCTGGTCTATCTGGCCGGCGGCGTGCCTACCGGCTGGCGCGCGCTGCGGGCGCTGTGGCGCGAGCGCACGCTCGACATCGACCTCTTGATGATCGTCGCGGCGATCGCGGCGGCAGCCGTCGGAGCGGCCGTCGAAGGGGCGGTGCTGCTGACCCTCTTCAGCCTGTCGACCACGCTGGAGGAACGGGCGATGGGCCGCGCGCGGCGCGCCATCGAGGCGCTGATGGCGCTGCGGCCGGAAACCGCCTTCCGCAAGGCGCCGGACGGCGCTGTCGAGGAGGTGCCGGCCGCCGATCTCGCCATCGGCGACGTGGTGATCCTCCGTCCCGGCGCCCGGGTGCCGGCCGACGGCGTGATCGTCGCCGGCCACGGAGCGCTCGACGAATCGACGATCACGGGCGAATCCATGCCGGTCAGCAAGGAGCCGGACCAGCAGGTGTTCGAGGCGACCGTCAACCTCAATGGCGTCCTCGAGGTCCGCGTCGCCCGAACCCTGGAGCAGAGCACGGTCGCCCGCATGATCGCGCTCGTCACAGAAGCCCAATCGGCCAAAGCGCCCTCGGAGCGGTTCAGTGCCTGGTTCGGGCAACGGTACACGCTCGCCGTCATGCTCGGCTCCGCGCTGGCGCTCGCCGTCTTCCTCTGGCTCGGCGACGGCTGGGAGGCGGCGCTCTACCGGGCTGCAACCATTCTCGTGGCGGCGAGCCCCTGCGCCATCGTCATCTCCGTTCCCGCCGCGATCCTGTCGGCCCTTTCGGCGGCCGCGCGTGGCGGCGTGCTGTTCAAGGGCGGCGCGGCGCTGGAGACGCTTGCCGGCGTCGACGTCTTCGCCTTCGACAAGACGGGAACGCTGACCGCCGGACGCGCCGCCATAACGGGCATCGTCGCCCTCGATGGAAACGAGAATGCCTTCCTCGCGACCCTGACCAGCCTGGAGGCGCATTCCGAGCATCACATCGCCGACGCCCTGCGCCGCGAGGCCGCGCGACGCGGCTTGCCCACCCACGAGATACGCAATGTCCGGACCCTGCCGAGCGCCGGCATCGTCGGCGAAGACGATGCCGGTGCGATCTGGGCGGGCAATCGCCGGATGGCCGAGGCCATGGGGACGCCGGTCGAGCAGGAGGCGCTGCGGGACCTTCGCAATGCCGATGAGACGATCGTCTATCTGGGACGCGCGGATCGGTTGCTCGGCGCCGTCACCATCGCCGACCGGCCACGTGAAACCTCCGCCGGCGCCCTTGCGGCGCTCCGGGAAAGCGGTGTCGCGACGATCGTCATGATGACGGGAGACCGGCGTCCCGTTGCCCTGCGCATCGGCAGGGAGCTCGGCCTGAAGGAGGATGAGATCCATGCCGACCTCTTGCCCGAGGACAAGGTGCGGCTGGTCGCGGAGATGGCGAGCGGGCGGAAGGTCGCGTTCGTCGGCGACGGGGTGAACGACGCGGCGGCCCTGGCGCGGGCCGACGTCGGCATCGCCATGGGGGCGGCCGGGTCGGAAGTGGCGCTTCAGGCGGCCGATGTCGCGCTGCTTGCCGAAGATATGGGGCGGCTTGCGGCAGCACACCGATTGGCGAAGCGCACGGCCTCCGTCATCCGCCAGAACCTGACATTCGCTATCGGCGCAATGCTGGTGCTCGTGGCCGGCGCCGCGATATTCGACATGCCTCTTCCCCTTGCCGTGGTGGGGCACGAGGGAGGAACGGTTCTCGTCGTCCTTAACGGCCTGCGCCTCTTGAACGACCCCATCCGCAATGTGTCAGGACGTTCGACCCTCGAAGATCCTGTACCTGGTTCCGAAAGAGTTCATGCCGGCGCGTTTCCCGCGCCGACAAGCGACGATGTATCCTAATTGACCGAGGCGAAGACATCATCAGCGTCATCGACGAGATCGCCTTCCAGACCAACCTGCTGGCGGGACCAACGGCTGGTAAGGACGGGCCTGGGATTCCAATCCTTTCAAGAGCTCGAGACAATCAAGCGAATATGTCGTCAGGTTGTGGCACGCACGAGGCTGAGTTTCTGAAGGACTTCCCGGGGCGCCGGCATGCGCCAGACGGTCTGGAAGCATTCGACGACATTGGCGGAGGTTACGGCGAGGCCGGGAAGGGCGATCCAGGCGGGCGGTAGCCGATCGAGAAGGGTGCTCACGACGATGGAGGCGGCTGTCTCTCCCTGACGGAAGGGCTGCTGGGCGGCGATGGCGACGAGCGGTTCGTGCGCCGCGAGCGCGATCGCCGCATCGTGGCCGAGATCGGCCGTTACCATCGGAATGCGGCGATCCAATGCGTGAAGCGCCTCGATCGCGGCGATGGCGGGCGTGTCCCAGACGACGAAGAGACCTGCGAGATCGGGGTGGGCCCCAAGAAGAGCGCGGGTGGCCGGGCCGGCATCCGCCAGGGTCGAAAACCGCTGGACGCGCAGGTTCAGGTCCGGGCGGTTGACCTGCATCCATTTCACGAAGGCGATCTCGCGCTCGTTCGTCGCGAAGAAGTCGGCGTCGTAGCCGAGAACGCCGACCTCGGCGCCGTGCGGCACATGCGGTGAAAGCCCCTCGGCGGCGATCTTGCCGAGGCCGAAATTATCCGCCGAGACGAGCGAGATATAGTCCTTGCCCGGCAGGAGGCCTGTCGGCGCATTGTCGAGAAGGACGAGCCTGATGCCGGCGGCAGCGACGCGGGCATGGGCGGCGGCGACCTTCGAATTGGCGACGGGCAGCGAGATGATGGCGTCCGGAGCCTCGCTGATCAGCCGATCCAGGGCTTCGATCTGCACCTCCGGCGTGAAGGCGCAGTCGACGACCTCGATGACGGCGACGCCGCAATTGCCGAGCGTCCCGACGATGCCGGAAAGCTGCTGCTTCGCCCAGTCGCTGGCCGTCGTATGCAGCACGATCGCCACCCGGAAGCCGCTGGCGCGCGCCCGCGCCATGTCCTCGGGCAGAAGCAGGACCCGTTCGGGCGCCGACGCGCGCTCTCCATGTGGTCCAAGACCGGTAATGGCCATTGCATCCTCCTCACATGTCCGGGGGGCGGACAGCGTTTTCCTCGAATGGACTACGGTCGGCGATCCGCGCCTTCAATTGCTGGAACAGCGGATGGGCCTGCGGCCTGCCCGCCATGATCCAGTCGCGCAGCAGCGAAGGCGCGAAAAGACCTTCGGCGGCGACGATGGCGGCGCCCACCAGGCCCGACGAACTGCCCATCTGGGACCGTATGACCCGCAGGTCGCGGCTCACCAGCGGGTGGCAGGCGCCGTAGATCGCCTCGCGGGTGGAGGCGAGCAGGATGTCGTTCGTCTGCGCGATCGAGCCCGAAAGCACGATGAGTTCGGGATTGAGCATGTTGGCGAGCGTGGCGACGACCTGGCCGATCAGGCGCCCGCTCTGCGACAGGATGTCGATCGCCGCGGCATCGCCCATCTGGGCAGCGTGCGCCACCTCCAGCGCGGTGACCGGGCTGCCCCGCCGCAGGTGGTCGGCAAGGGCGGGGCTGAGGCCGCGTTCGGCCGCAAGCCGGCCTTCTTGCGCGATGTGGTCCGAGCCGGCCATGGCCTCCAGCGTGCCGCTCTGCCCGCCTGCCGTCACGGGCACGGAGCCGATGAGGCCGACGGCGCCCTGCGCGCCGCGGAAGAGTTCGCCGTTGCTGGCAAGACCGGCGCCGATGCGCTTGCCGACCTTGACGAACAGCATGGTGCGGTGGCCGTCGCCGGCGCCGGCATGGAGCTCGCCCATCGTCATCGTCTCGACGCTGGAGCGCAGCCAGACCGGCGCATCGAAGGCGGCGACGAGCGTCTCGACCAGCGGAAAACTCTCCCAGCTCGGCAGCACGGCGGGCGTGGCGCGCTGGAAAAGCACTTCTCCGCCATCCGGCACGGCGCCCGGAACGGAAATGGAGATGCCATAGAGCGGCGGGTTCGCCTGCCGCTCCAAAATCCAGCGGAAGAGCGTCACGAGGCGCTCGGCAAGGGCGGGCGCCGGCTGGGTGAGTTCGGTCGCCTCGTGGTGTTCCATAAGGAGGGAGCCGGCAAGATCGGCAATGCCGACGCCAAGGGCGGTCTGATCGAGCGTGGCGACGAGAATACGGCCGCGATCGGCGGCAAAGCGCACGAGGCGCGGTGCGCGGCCGCCCGTGGCGGCGCCCAGTTCGCTTTCGTCCACCAGGCCGAGCTCGCCGAGCGTGCCGAGCCGGTCCGCCACCACCGCGCGGCCGAGCTCGCTTTGCCGTTCGATCTCCTGCCGGGTCGTCGCGCGGCCGGTCCTGACGAGATTGAGGATGTCCACGAGGCTCGGGGCGGCGGTTTCCGAGACGCTGGGGCGCCCCTTGCGTCGCGGGCGAATGTCCGCCTCCACAGATGCCATCCTCCCGTCCTTTCGCCGCGTTCCGATCCTGTCTGAGTGATAGCCACGCGGCTTTCGGCTGGCAACTTCAAACTTTTGTATTAAATCTGCAAAAGATAGCTTTAATATGCGTGTAAATTATTGACGTGGATTTTTTGTCGCCGTAAGATGCGCCACATAAGTCGAGAGAGTCACTGGGAGGAGGTGCCGATGTCGGACTTCAAGCTCGCCTATCATGCGAATTGCTGGGGCAGCCTTGGCGGGGACGCCGTGGGCGTTACGTCGATCACCAATCTTGCCTATCGAACCTTCGGCGACATGCGTCGCGCCTTCGCCGATATTGCGGCGGCCGGTTACGCGGGTGTCGAGCTCTTCGACGGCAACCTGCTCGATTCCAGCGCCGCCGACATGCGGGCACTGCTTGCCGACAACGGCTTGGAGCTGGTCGCCACCTATGCCGGCGGCAACTTCATCTTCGACGACATCCTTCCCGAGGAGCTGGCGCGCGTCATCCGCGCCGCGGACCGCGCCGCCGAACTCGGGGCACCGCATCTCGTGGTCGGCGGCGGGGCGAAGCGCTTCGACGGCATCCGCGAGGCGGACTATCACAAGCTCGCCGCCGCCCTCGACCGGGTGAAGGAGATCGCCGAGGCACGCGGCCTCGTCGCCCATTATCATCCGCACCTGTCGACGATCGTCGAGGGCCCGGCCGAGGTGCGCAAGATCTTCGCGCTCACCGGCATCGACTTCTGCCCGGATACCGCCCATCTCGCCGCCGCGGGCGGTGATCCGGCGGCGCTGATCCGCGAGCATGCCGCCCGCATTTCCTACGTGCATCTCAAGGGCCTGCAGAGGGAGCCCCTCGCCTTCACGCCCATCGATCGCGGCGACGTGCCGACGGACGGCATCGTCGCCGCGCTCCGGGATATCGGCTTCAGCGGGTGGGTCTGCGCCGAGCTCGATGCCTGGCCGGATCCGCTGGAGGGGGCGAAGGCCAGCATGGCCTATTTCAAATCGGCCTGACGGCCGCACCGGGGCGAGGCCCCACTTTCGGGAGGAGAAAGTCATGATTTCAAGACGAAGCCTTATGGGCACGGCAGCCGTGCTGACGCTCGCCCTTGCCTTTGCCGCGCCGGCCGCCGCCGATCCGGATTCGGCCCTTGCCGACCTGCAGAAGACCGTTCTTTCCAAGGGGCCGTCCGGCGAGGCGCCGTCGCCGGCCTCGGATGTCACGCTCACCGACGAGGAACTGGCCAAGATCAAGGCGATGAACGCGACGGCCGCCATCGTCATGCACTACGGCGGCAACGACTGGTCGCGGGCCCAGATCAACGGCCTGCAGACGCAGTTCGCAGCCATGGGCATCAAGGTGCTGGCGGTGACCGATGCCGGCTTCAAGCCGGAGAAGCAGGTTTCCGACATCGAGACGATCATGGCGCAGAAGCCCGCCGTCATCGTCTCCATTCCGACCGACCCGACGGCGACGGCCGCCGCCTACAGGGCGGCCGCGGAGGCGGGCACGAAGCTCGTCTTCATGGATAACGTGCCGACCGGCTTTACCGCCGGGAAGGACTATGTATCGGTCGTTTCGGCCGACAACTACGGCAACGGCGTCGCATCGGCCCACCTGATGGCGAAGGCGCTGAACGGCGAGGGTGAAATCGGGCTGGTCTTCCACGCTGCCGATTTCTTCGTGACCAAGCAGCGTTACGATGCCTTCAAGGCGACGATCGCGGCGGATTATCCGAACATCAAGATCGTCGCCGAGCAGGGGATCGGCGGCCCGGATTTCTCCGGCGACGCGGAAAAGGCGGCATCCGCCATCCTGACCTCCAACCCGAACGTCAAGGGTATCTGGGCGGTCTGGGACGTGCCGGCCGAAGGCGTCATTTCCGCTGCCCGCGTTGCCGGGCGGGACGACCTCGTCATCACGACGATCGATCTCGGCGAGAACGTGGCGATCTCGATGGCCCAGGGCGGCTTCGTCAAGGGGCTCGGCGCCCAGCGGCCCTATGATGCGGGCGTGGTCGAGGCGAAGCTCGCCGGCTATGCGCTTCTCGGCAAGGCGGCGCCCGCCTTCGTCGCCCTGCCGGCCCTGCCGGTGACGCGCGAAACGCTGCTCGACGGCTGGAAGGCGGTCTATTCGACCGATGCGACCGACAACATCAAGAAGAGCCTCGGCCAGTGAGGTCTCTGCGGGGGCGCTCCGGCGCCTCCGCTCCCGAGGATGACAGATCCGGCCCGCAACCCGGCCGGCTTATGGAATGCGGCCTGACCAGGCCGCCCCGTTCAGGAGAAAACCGATGACCAAAGTGATGAACGTCGCCATGATCGGCGGCGGCTTCATGGGCAAGGCGCATGCCATGGCCTATGCCGCGATGCCGATGTTCTTCTGGCCCGCGCCGGCCATACCCCATCGCAAGATCGTCGTCGACGTGACCGACGGCGCGGCGGAGGAGGCCCGCCGCCGCTACTGTTTCGAGGAGGCGTCTTCCGACTGGCGGGCCGTCGTCGGCCGCGCGGATGTCGATGTCGTCGACATCTGCACGCCGAACCATATGCATGCCGAGATCGCCATCGCCGCGGCGAAGGCCGGCAAGCACATCATCTGCGAAAAGCCTTTGGCCCGCACGGTCGAGGAGGCGAGGGCGATGCGCGATGCGGTGCGTGCCGCCGGCGTCATCCACATGGTCGCCTTCAACTATCGCCGGACCCCGGCCGTGGCGCTTGCGAGGAAATATATCGAGGAGGGGCGCATCGGCCGTATCCTCAATTTCCGCGGCACCTATCTGCAGGACTGGTCGGCCGACCCCGATTCGCCTCTTTCCTGGCGTTTCCAGAAGAAGATCGCCGGTTCCGGCACGGTCGGCGACATCGGCACCCATGTGGTCGACCTTGCGCACTATCTCGTCGGACCGATCGCCGAGGTCATCGCGCTTACCACCACCTACAACAAGACGCGCCCCCTGCAGCAGGGCGGCGTCGACAAGCTCGGCGCGGCGGAGAAGGCCAGGGACGCCGAACGCGGCGAGGTGGATGTCGACGACGAGGTCGTCTCCATGCTGAAATTCGAGGGCGGCGCGATCGGCAGTCTCGAAGCCACCCGCAACGCCTATGGCCGCAACAATTTCATCACGCTGGAAATCCACGGCACGAAGGGCTCGATCCACTTCAACTACGAGCGCCGCGACGAGCTCCAGGTGATGTTCGCCGACGATCCCGCGGATGCCCGGGGTTTTCGCACGATCTATACGGGCCCCGCCCACCCCTATGGCGACGGCCTCTGGCCGATCCCGGGCCTCGGCATCGGCTATTCGGAAACGAAGATCGTCGAATGCCACGATTTCTTCTCGGCCATCGCGCAAAACCGGCAGCCGAGCCCCAACTTCGAGGACGGCCTGTTGACCGAGCTCGTCGCCGATGCGCTCATCCGCTCGGGCGAGACCGGAACCTGGGAGAAGGTAGGATGAATACACCCGTCGCCGCTGTCCGCATGACCGGCATCTCCAAGGCCTTTGGCGGTGTGCGTGCGCTCGACGACGTGGATTTCGAGGTCCTTCCCGGCGAGGTGCACGCGCTGCTCGGCGGGAACGGCGCCGGAAAATCGACGATCCTGAAGATCCTGAACGGGGTGCACCGCCCCGATCAGGGGACGATCGAGGTCGCCGGCGCGCCGCTGACCACCCATACGCCGGAGGCCTCGCGTGCTGCCGGCATCGCGATGAACTACCAGGAAATGAGCCTGATCCCGACGCTGACCGTCGCCCAGAACATCTTCCTGACGCGCGAGAGCCGCGACGGCATGGGGCTTATCGACGACCGGCAGGCCGAGCGGCGCGCGGCGGACATTTTCGCGCTTCTCGACGTGTCCGTCGATCCGAAGGCCGTCGTCGGCGATCTCGGCGCCGGCCAGAAGCAACTGACGGAGATCGCCAAGGCGATATCGCAGGATGCGCGGGTGCTCGTGCTGGACGAGCCGTCGACGGCGCTCGCCGTCTCCGATGTCGAGCGGCTGTTCGTCTTCCTGCGCAAGCTGAAGGCGCGCGGCGTCGCCGTCATCTATGTCAGCCATCGCATGGACGAGATCGCCCGCATCGCCGACCGCGCCACCATCCTGCGCGACGGCCGGCACGTCATCACCGCGCCGCTTGCCGAGCTGCCGATCGACACGATGATCGAACATATCGTCGGCAAGCGTTCCAAGGGCCTGTCCGACGTGGAGCGCGGCACGAGCCTGCGGGGCGAGGTGCTCCTGGAACTGGATCGGGTCAGCGGCGCCCACAAGCCGACGGATGTGTCCCTTGCCTTGCACCGCGGCGAGGTTCTCGGCCTCGCCGGGCTCCTCGGTTCGGGCCGCTCGGCGCTGGCGCGCGTGATCGCCGGCATCGAGCCGGCCACATCGGGCGCCATCCGCATCAAGGGGGCGCCGGTCGCGGTGCGCAATCCGGGTGACGCGATCGCCGCCGGCATCGCACTGGTGCCGGAGGCACGGGCGACCCAGGGCATCATCCCCGCCCATTCCGTCGCCTCGAACATGATCCTCTCCGTCATCGACCGCCTGTCGAAACGCGGCCTTGTCGACGTGGCGGCGGCGAACGACCTCACGGACAGCCAGATTCGGCGCCTGCAGATCAAGACCGCGAGCCGCGATCACCCGGTTTCCACCCTGTCGGGCGGCAACCAGCAGAAGGTGGTGATCGGCAAGTGGCTGGCGGCGGATCCCGACATCCTGATCCTCGACGAGCCGACGGCCGGCATCGACATCGGCTCGAAGTCCGAGATCATCCGTCTGGTGCGCGAGCTTGCCGGCGCGGGCAAAGGCATCATCATGATCTCCTCCGAGCTTTCCGAGCTGCTCACGGCCTGCGACCGCATCCTCGTCCTGGCCGACGGGCGCGTCCATCAGGACCTGCCGCGCGAAGCGCTCGACGACCCGGCGGCCGCCGATACCGATCCCGCCCACCGTCTCCAGGCCGCCGAGCAGCGGCTGCAGATCGAAATACAGAAGGCCCTCGCGGCCCAGGAGGCCCTTCATGGTTAACGCAGTCTTCGCCAACTGGCGTCAGAACATCATCTATATCGGCTTCGTCGTCATCTTCCTCGTCTTTGCCGTCACGCTGGCGGACAAGGGCTTCCTCAACCCCAACAACCTCCTCAACATCGTGCGGCAGACGGCGATGATCTCCGTCATGGCCATCGCGATGACCTTCGTGCTGTCGGCCGGCGAGATCGATCTTTCGGTCGGGGCCGTCGCGGGATTGACCACCGTGACCGTCGCCATGGGCATCGCCGCCGGCGGGCCCGTGCTCGGCGTCGGCATCGGCATTCTGACGGGCCTTGCCGTCGGCATGTTCAACGGCTGGCTGACGACGCGGATCGGCATCCCTTCCTTCCTGACGACGCTCGCCATGATGGGCATCGCCAAGGGCGTCGCCATGTGGATCTCCGCGACGGCGGCCGTGCCGATCCTCTCGCCCGGCTACGCCTTTCTGTTCGGCGGCGGCAATGTCGGGCCGGTGCCGGTGCTGCTGTTCTGGATGGCGGCCCTTGGCGGCATCGGCCATATCGTGCTGCGCCGTTCGGGTTTCGGCCGGCGGGTGCTGGCGACCGGCGGCGGCGAGACGGCCGCGCGCTATTCGGGCATCGATACGAAGGGCGTCAAGTTCAAGGTGCTCGTCCTCTCGTCGCTGGCCGCCGCGCTTGCCGGCATGCTTTATGCCGGGCGTCTGCAGTCCGGGCGCTTCCAGCTCGGCGAGGGGGACGAACTGTCGGTCATCGCCGCGGCCGTGCTCGGCGGCACCAGCCTGTTCGGCGGCAAGGGAACGGTCATCGGCACGATCGTCGGCGCGCTGATGATCGGCCTCATCAACAATGGCCTCATCCTGATGGGGCTGGAGTTCAGCCAGCAGCTCATTGCCCGCGGCGGCATCATCATCCTCGCCGTCGCGCTCAGCCAGAAGAGGAGCTGAGCATGACCGTGACCATCGTCGGAACCGTCACCGCCCGTCCGGAATGCCGGGAGGAACTCCGGGCGCTTCTCGCCGGGCAGGTCGCACCGACCCGTGCCGAAGCGGGCTGCATCAACTACGATTTCCATGTGGATGCGGCCGACCCGTGCGTGTTCGTGTTCTACGAGAACTGGGCCTCCCAGGCGGATCTCGACGCCCATATGGCCATGCCGCATCTGGTGCCGCTTCTGTCTCAGGTCGACCGGTTGCTCGCAAGACCGATCGAGATCCGCCATCTTCACATAATTGGCACAACTGCATAGGACGATGTAGACGGCTATCTTGCGGACTCGCCCGATGGATTTCCAGGTGGCGAGCGCAGTCGACAGCAGGTACCGGATATGACCACACCGAAATATATCGACAAACTGACCTTCGGGCCGATACCCCGTCAGCCGGAGCGGGCGCGGATCGCCTTGCGTTACAGCGCCGGAAAGGCCGCCAAGGGCGGCGCGCGGGAGGCGGCAGGGACGCTTCAGGAAACCTTCGACGATCTCGTCGCGCTCGCCGGGCGGGGCTTCCTGGGCGCGGAGGGGCTTGAGGCGCTCGTGGAAGCACCCGCCCCCGATCTGCTGGAGGTCCGGCTCGGCGCTAGATATCTGCCGCCCGATCTCGTCGTGATCGCCCTTCGCCTTCTCATCAGCGGAAACGACAACAGCCCCGAGGATTTCCGCCGGCTGCTCGACGCGCTCGACGGCGACATGCAGGCGGCGCTGGAGGTCTATGGCGGCACGAACTTCGAGGAAGAGGTGACGGAGGTCGTGCTCGGCATGGAAGGCAGCGGCCCGGTGCAAGCCTTCGACCCCTTCCACCTCACGGGCCGGGCAGGCCCCATCCGGCAGGCGCGGCGGCTGACCATGCCGGGCTTTGCCCGGTACATGCCGGACGAAGAAACCGAGGATGACATCCTGCGGCTGTCGGCCATGCGCGCCTTCCTGCCGCTGGGCGTGGAGGCGGACCACGAACCGGGAGACGAGGAATATTTCACCAGGGGGGACGATCTCGTCATCGACCGCGTGTCGATCGAGGATGCCGCCCTGCGCGTCCTCCTCGCCATGCTTGCTCCGGGCGAAACGCCGACAGTGGCGGAGCAGGGCTGACATGGATATCTTCTTTACGAGCGTTTCGCACGGCAAGCTGGGACGTCTGCTGAACGAAATCTACATGCCGATGAACCGCGTGCTCACACAGAGGCTGGGGCCGAAGGACTATGGGCCGGGTCTGGTCAAATGGTTCCTGTCGATTTCGACGGGCATGACGCTCCCGAGCGTGTCCGCTACGAGAAAGGCAAGAAGGTGTTCGAGCTGCGCCTGCATCTTTCCAACGAGGCGTTTCGCCAGGCGGACGAGGCCGGGCGCAGGGCGCTGGTGGTCGAATGCATGATGCGCTCGCTCGATCTTATCGAGGCGAAGAAGCTGCCCGATTTCGACATAAAGTCGCTGAAGGCCGATGTCGCGGCCATTGTCCATGAAGAAGGCTGGATCGTCTGACGCGGCAGCGGGCAACGACCGATACGGACATTCCCGTTTCCCATGCTGATCTCTCGGCCCCGTCGCATTCGTCCGAGTGCGAAGTCGACCTTCGCTTTCACAGAACATCGTGAGCGAGGAGAAACAGTGTGCCGTCGGGCGCCCGTATGATGTGTACGGCCGTGTTCTGCCCAGCCTTCCAGTTCGAGAGAACGGAGGAACGCTCGAGTTGCTCGCTCGTCAACGCTTCGGGGAACATCTCGACCAGGACGCTGACCGGCGCTTCGATCGCGTTGTCGATGGGGCCGAAACCGACCTTGGACGTATCGACCGGTCCAAGCATCGCCGCGGCGATTCGATCGGCCGGAACGCCCGGATCGGTGCAGGACGTGCGGATCAGATCTGCTGGAGCGAGTTGCAACGGCGCGCCCCGGATCGCCATCTCGATGATTGTCTTGTCGTGGCAGGGGGAGGCATAGGACGCTTCCGGCGCCTTGTAGGATATGGCCAGGATGAGCGCCCAGATCAGGGCAGCGCCGAACCACAGCACCAGGACATAGCCGATCGCGCGCAGAAGAACCGGCGCGTAGCGCGTCAGGCAGAGGTTGAGCCCACCGGCGACGAGGAAGGTGAGCGACCACAGAATGCCGGCCCAGATTGTCGCGCTCCAGACCCAGTCACCATGCCAGTTGTCGAGGCTGCCATAGAACGGTCCCAGCAACGGGTAGCAGACGTAATAGAGGGCCGCCCCGAGCGCCCCCATACTTATAAAGCCGAGAACGAGCGCCACTGCGAAGGCGGCGAGGGACCATTTCATTCCAATGATAATGCTCATACCGTCCTGGATATCCCTTCAAGGCCGTCTCTGCCGAATGGTAGCGGACTTCGGGCCTTCACGATTGCAGGCTGGCGGACGAATTCAGCTACTCGAACGCCGGAGGTTGTTCATGGTGGCTGACCCAGCGCACCCAGACAAGTACCCCGCGTTGCTTCAAGTTGTCCATCACCAGCCGCGTCGGATGCACGCGCCGTTCGCCGGGCCGCGAGATCAATGGCGTTTGCTTGTTTCAAGCAACTCGATGTTACGCGCTCAGCGCTTCTTCCAGGCAGCGGGTGAGGCGTTCGCCCCAGGCGTGAACGCCCGCAAGGGTGTCGATCAGGTCGTGCCGCACTTCGATCAGCGCGCCCGGAAGGCCACGGTCGTCCGCATGGACGGGGACGGTGTAGTCCTCGTCGGGATGGATGGTGTAAGGCTCGTTGTCGCCGATGGCGAGGGCGGCGTCGGCCTCAAGGCTGCGGATCAGGGCGCGGCCGAAATCCGTCGCCTCGCCGTAGAGGACGCCCGCGTGCCATGGCCGCTCCTTGCCGAAATAGACCGGCGTGAAGGAGTGGATGCCGACGACGACGGGGCGCTTGCCCGCCTGCTGCAGGCGGTCCAGCCGGCGCGCGACGGCCGCGGCGAAGGGGGTGAACAGCGTGTCGATGCGCTGCCGCCGCTCCGCTTCCGTAAGGCCATGGTTACCGGGGATCCGCGTGGTCTCGCTGACCTCGGGGATGGCGGAGGGCACGTCGGGCGGCCGGTTGCAGTCGATGACGAGGCGGGAATAGTTGGTCATGAACAGCGGCGCGTCGAGCGTGCGGCTAAGATGCTGGGACAGCGCGCTGACGCCGATGTCCCAGGCGATATGGCGGCGGCGCTCGGCCTCGGGCAGGCCGAGATCGCCGAGCGCCCGCGGGATGCGGTTGGAGGCGTGCTCGCAGAGCAGGAGATAGGGCGAGGCACCGTCGGGATTGACCACGCCATAGGGCGGCGGCTCGTCGATGGCGAGCAGCGGCCGGCCGGGATCGTGCCGCAATCGGTTCTCGGCCCGCGGGATGACCTTGGTCGATGTCATGATCTTTCCATCGCTCAGTAGACGGCGGCGTAGCGCGCGCAGAGGCCCTCGGGCGAAAGCCCCTCGACGATCTCGATCTCCTTGCGCTTCATGGCGGCGTAGCAGTCGAGGAAATCCTTCGCGAACCAGCCGGTCACTACCTCGTCGGCGGCAAGCGTCTCCAGCGCCTCGGCAAGGCTGGACGGCAGGCGGCGGATGCCGAGCTTCTCCTGTTCCGCCGGCGAGAAGCCGGACGGGTCCGAATTGATCAGCGGCGGCGCCTCCAGCCCCTGCCGGATGCCCTCGAGGCCGGCGCGCAGCACGACGGCGAGCGACAGGTGCGGCGACGCGCAGGCATCGGCGGCGCGGTATTCCATGTTGAACTGTTTTGCCGGATCGCTGCCGGGCAGGTCCAGCGTCGGGCAGATGCGCAGTGTCGCCTCGCGGTTCTTCTCGCCGAGGCAGGTATAGGCCGCGCTCCAGTGATGCGGCACGAGGCGCATATAGGAGAGCACCGAGGGCGCGGTGAAGGCGACGAGCGCCGGCAGGTGCCGGATGACGCCGGCCGCGAAGGAGCCGGCGACCGTCGAAAGCCGGCCGGGGCGCGCGGCGTCGAAGGTCGCCGGGTTGCCGTCGAGATCGGTGAAACTGACATGCAGGTGCACGCCGTTGCCGACACCGTCGGGCTCGGTCTTCGGCGCGAAGCTGGCGTGCCAGCCGAAAAGCGCCGCGACCTCCCTTGCGACGGCGCGGATCGTCGCGCCGCGATCGGCGGCGACGAGCGCCGGGGCCGGGCGGCAGGTGACCTCGAACTGGTCCTTGCCGTATTCCGGCAGGAACATTTCCGGCTCCGCGCCGGCCTCCTTCAGCGCGGTCATCAGCAGCGCGCCGAAAGGCTCGGCGCGGCGCTGGGCGCGAAGGCCGAAGGAGGGCGCGGCGGGCCAGTCGGCGCCGATGACCTGGAATTCCTGTTCGACGGCGGCGACGACCCTGAGGCCCGCCTCCTTCTCGAAATCGGCGAGCGTCGCCTTCAGGAAGCCGCGCACGCAGCACTCCCAGGGCTCGCCCTTCAGGTCGGTGATGTCGGCATGGTAGAAATGCAGCGGCGTCTCGTCCGGCAGGCAGGTGACGCGCGCCTTGCTGGCAGGGTCGGCCATGAGGCGGAGATCGCCGGCCGAGCCCCAGGGATTCGGATCGGCGATGACGTCGAAGGGGGGCAGCGCCAGGTTCGCCGGCACCCAGCCGACGCCCTTGCGCAGGTAGTCCTCGATCTCGGAGGCGGCGAAGCTGCGCCCGCGCGTGATGCCGGCGATGTCGGTGGTGACGAAGGTCGCCAGTTCCGTGAGGCCGGAGAGCGCCTTGCCGCTGCTGCTGTCGTTCATGCTGTTCCCCTTCTTGAAACGATCAGGCCCGGCCGAGCCCTTCGAGGCGGCTGACGACGGTGGCGGTGTCGGTGATCCAGCAATAGCCGGAATAGGCGCGCAGCGCCGTCTCGTGGCGCTCCTGGCTGTAGGTGGCGCAGGCGTCGTCCACCACGGTCACCAGATAGCCGCGGTCGGCGGCGTCGCGCACGGCCATGTCGACGCACTGGTCGGTGATCACCCCGGCGACGATCAGGTAGCGCGTATCGAGGTTGCGCAGCACGTAGTCGATATTGGTCGAGTTGAAGACGCCGGAAGAGGTCTTCGGCAGGACGATCTCGTTGTCGGCGGGCGCAAGCGCCGGGATCACCTGACCCTCGGGCGAGCCCTTCGGCACATGCATGTCTGAAAGCTTGTGGTCGAGCGAGCGGTCGCGGCCGTCCAGCGTCAGGCTCTCGATGATGGTGTGCAGCACGTTGCAGCCGGCCTTGCGGGCCGCCTCGAGGATGCGCACCTGGTTGGGGATCACCATGTCGCGCAGGCGGCGGTGATAGTAGCTGTCGGCATCCTGCGGATGGGTCGGGTCGAGATTCGGCTCGCACCAGATGCGCTGCATGTCGACAAGGAGCAGCGCCGTCATGCCGGGCTCGTAGGTGCTGTCGCGCCGCAGCAGGTCCCTGCCGTGTGGTATTTCAGTCATGTCTCTTCTCCAACGGGTGTGGTTTGCCTCGCCGCGCGGGGCTTTCCTGCTATTGCTTTTCGAGGCTCGCGAGATAGTCGACGAAATTGCCGTATTCGCTGATATCCGTGGCATGCGCCGGCAGGGCCTGCGGGGTGGAGACCGCGCACATGACCCTGCGGCCGTCCTCGAGCTCGACGAAATCCTGATGCAGCCCGTTCGGCTCCTTCTTCAGCAGGCTCTCGAAAACCTCGCGGGAGAGGCGGCACAACTCCCCCGCCACGACGACGCCTCCCTCCGCCACCTCGACAAGGGCGGTGAACTGACGGTTGACCTCGTAAAGACGATACCGGGGCGCGGTCCTGGCCTCCCGGATGAAGGTCAGCCCCAGCGCCTGCTGGTCGCCGCATACCTTCCTCAAGGCGCTGCCGATGATGAGCATTTCCATGGCGTTCTCTTTCCTCTTGCCGCTCAGTCCGCACCGTCGCGGCCGGAAGCGGCCCCGCGCGCGTGGTTGCGGACATTGTCGAGCGTGATGTTCGTCTGGTGGCGTATGCGTTCCAGCTCCTCGATGCGCGCGCGGGTCGGCTCGTCGATCGTCGCCAGCATCTGCGCGAGGAGCGCCTCCGTCTGCGCGACGGCGGGCGCCATCGTGTCATAGGGCGAGTTGACCTCGACCGGGCTGACAAGGGTCACTTCGGCATGCTGCGCTATCGGCGAGAGCCAGGGATCGGTGAACAGCAGGATGCGCACGCCGCGCTTTACCGCCTGTTCGGCGAAGGCGATGACGTCGAGCTGGTAGCGGCGATAGTCGAAGACGATCAGGAGGTCGCGCTTGCCGAGATCGACGAGAAGGTCGAACTGGCTGGGCGAGAGCGTATCGACCGGCCGCACGCCGGCGCGGAACTGGGTGAGGTAGCCGGCGAGCATGCCGGCGACATGGCGGCTGAACCTGCCGCCGAGCAGGACGACCTGCCCTTTCGTTTCCAGCACCAGCCGCGCGGCGCGGTCATAGGTCGCCGAAGGGGCGGAGCCGAGCGCCTTGCCCAGGCAATCGGCCGCCGAATGGAGATAGGAGATGGCCGGGCCTTCCTTGCCCGCCGCATCGAGATGGGAGCGCTTGGCCTCCATCATGTGGAGGGGCGACTGCAGGCGCGCCTCGACCTCGGCCAGCAATTGCTGCTGGAAGGCGGGAAACCCCTCGAAGCCGAGCTTCATCGCCAGGCGGACCACGGTCGGGTCGCTGACGCCGGCGCGCTTGGCAAGGCTCGTCGCGCTGCCGAGGCCCGCGGTCGGAAAATCCGTCAGCAGCACCTGGACGATCTTCTCCTCGGACGGCGTCAGCGAAAAAGCGCCATGCAGCAACAGATCCTTGATGCTCATCCGTTCGTGCCTCCCCCGGTGAAACTGCAATGAAGAGAAAATTGCAGAAATTATATATATCGTCAATCATGAAGAGATATTGACATTATAAAAATTCCGCCCCTTCATAGGCGGCGATGAGGCGCCATTCCGCACCGGCACTGTTCCGGCCTGGCGGGAGGAACGACGAAGCGGCGCCGTCAGGTGGATTATCTCACGCGACGAAACGGGAGGGTTTCATGCGAAAAGGGCTTTTGATGGCGGCGGCCGCGGCCGCGCTGATGGTCGGGGCGGGTGAAGCCGCCGCGGCCGACAAGATCGCCAAGATCGGCGTCCTGGCGCCGGTTTCCGGCAAGGCGGCGGCCGAGGCGACCGAAATGGTCAACGGCGCGCAGCTTGCCGTCGATGACATCAATGCGGCCGGCGGCGTTGCCGGCTACAAGCTGGAGATCGTCGTCGGCGACACGCAGGAGCAGACGGCCGACGCCGTCACCAGCGCCTTCGAGCGCCTCGCCAGCGACCGCGAGCTCAACGCCATGGTCAGCGGCTATGCCAGCGGCAGCAATTTCGAGATCGAGATGATGGCGGAGCAGGACATGCCCTACATCATCGGCGGCAACACCGCCCAGACCCGCGACATCATCAAGCCCGATCCCGAACGGTTCCCGACGGTCTGGTCCCTGCTTCCCGCCTTCGACGGGCTGGAGACGGAGCTGGTGCCCGTCGTCGAGACGCTCCAGAAGGAGGGCAAGCTCAAGCTCGACAACAACAAGGTCGCGCTGATCAGCTCGGACAATCCCTATTCGAAGTCGATCATGAACGGCCTCGGCAAGAGTTTCGAGGCGGCGGGCTGGACGGTCACCTCGCAGGACCTGCTGCCCTTCGGCGAGATCAACGACTGGCGGGCCTTCCTCGGCAAGGTCCGTCAGGACAATCCGGCCGTCGTCGTCAACACCGACTACCTGCCGGGCAATGCGGCGACCTTCCTCACCCAGTTCCTGGAACAGCCGACGAACAGCCTGGTGACCATCCAGTATGCCCCGGCGATCCCTGAATTCCTGGACCTGACCAAGGACAAGGCGAACGGCATCATCTATTACGTCATCGGCGGCGCCATTCCTTCGGCGAAGAACCCGCGCGCCCAGGATGTCGTCAGCCGCTACGAGAAGCGTTTCGGCATCAAGCCCGGCCTTTACGGCGTCCACCTCTATGAGCAGGTGCAGGTCTATGCCGATGCGCTCGCCAAGGTGGGCGACCCGACGGACCGGCTGGCGATCGGCAAGGCGATCTCCGAAACGGACAAGGAGACGGCGATCGGCCGCGTCCAGTTCGACCCGGCGACCCATCTGTCGATCCAGGGCAACGACAATATCCCGATCCAGTTCTACCAGCTCTGGGACGGTGAACGCATCCTGTTTTCCCCGCCCCGCTATGCGGACGGCGAATTCCGCGCCCCGCCGTGGATGAAGTGACGTCGGCAGGCCGCCGGGCGCATGCCGCCCGGCAGCCCTTCCAGGATCTTCGAAAGGCAGTACCGATGCAGACAGCTCCCCTGCTGGAGATACACAACCTCATCCGCCGTTTCGGCGCGCTGGTCGCCGTCAACGACGTTTCCTTCAGCGTCCGGCCGGGCGAGATCTTCGGCATCGCCGGACCGAACGGAAGCGGCAAGAGCACCCTGTTCAACACCATCACCGGCATCCCCTTCGGGCCGAGCAGCGGCCGCGTCCTGTTCAAGGGCGCCGAGATCCACCGTGCCAAACCCTTCGAGATCAGCCGGCGGGGCCTCGTGCGGACCTTCCAGAAGGATGCGGAATTCTCGACGCTGACCGCTTTCGAGAACGTCCTGTGCGGCGCCGTCTATTGCGGCGCCCTGCGGGGCGAGGCGGCGCGCGAGGCGGCGGTCGGCGCGCTGGAGGCGGTCGGCTTCGACCGCCGGAGCCACGACCGCTCGGCGCTTGAACTCTCCGTCTATGAACGCAAGCAATTGATGATCGCATCGGCGCTTGCCGGGAACCCCGCCATGCTATTGCTCGACGAGCCCGCCGCGGGCCTCACCCGGCCGGAGGTCGCCGACCTCGGCGCGCTGGTCCTCGCCGTCCGGGCGCGCGGCGTCTCGGTCCTGCTGATCGAGCATGTGCTGACGCTGCTGCTGCGCGTTTCGGAGCGGCTCCTGGTGCTCAACAACGGCTCCGTCCTCGCCCATGGCAATCCGGACAGCGTCGTCGCCGATCCGCGCGTCGTCGAGGCCTATCTTGGAAAACGCGAGGCTCGCGCATGAATGCCCTCGAGATCAACGGCCTTTGCGCCGGCTACGACGCCTATGACGTCGTGCGCGATATCGCCATGCGCATCGGCGCGAACGAGCGCGTCGGGCTGTTCGGGCCGAACGGCCACGGCAAGACCACCATCCTCAATGCGATCTCCAGCCTGATACCGGCGCGCCAGGGGAAGATCTCCTTCCTCGGTCGGCCGATCGAGAACCGCTCGGCGCAATCGATCGTCGAGCAGGGGCTGATCCATGTCAGCCAGGCGAATGTGCTCTTCCCCGACATGGAAGTGTTCGAGACGCTGGAGCTCGCCGCCTATCCGAAACGGGCGCGCGCCGACAAGGCCGCCAATCTCGACAAGGTGCTCCAGCTCTTTCCCCGTCTCAAGGAGCGCCGCCGGAGCCATTGCAAGACGCTGTCGGGCGGCGAGCGGCAGATGCTGTCGATCGGCACGGGGCTGATGTGCTCGCCGGCCATGCTGATGCTGGACGAGCCGACCCTCGGCCTTTCGCCGCGGCTGAAGGACGAGCTTGCCGAGGCGATCTCCGCCATCTCCGCGACCGGCATCCCGCTGCTTCTCGTCGAGCAGGACATCGCCTTCGTCCTCTCGCTGGTCGACCGGATGTATCTCATCGACCACGGCGAGGTCGCCCGCGAGGTGGAGCGCGGCGGCTCGGTCGATCACGACGAGATCATGCAGATGTATTTCGGCGACAGGAGTGCGCCATGACCCTTCATTCCCTGAATGCGATGCTGGTGAGCGGCATCGTCCTCGGCTCGTTCTACGCGATCATGGCAAGCGGCCTCTCGCTGATCTGGACGACGCTCGGCATCTTCAATTTCGCCCACGGCGTCTTCATGGCGCTCGGCGCCTATGTCGCCTGGACGATCTCCGACGCCGCCGGGCTGGACCTCTGGCTCGGCATCGCCATCGCCGTTGCCGTGGCCGCGGTCTGCGCGGTCGGCATCCTGACGGAGCGGCTCTTCGTCCGCCCGTTCTACGGCGAGCGCAACATGCTGCTCATCACCACCATGACGACGCTCGCCGTGATGATGTTCCTGGAAAAGGGCATCCAGCTCTTCTGGGGGCCGCGGCTCAAGCAGCTCCGCCCGGTGGTGACGGGCGACGTCACCGTGCTCGGCGTCACCATCTCGGCGCACGAGGCCTTCGTCGTCTGCCTCGCCCCGGTGCTGCTCTTCGGCCTCTGGGGCTTCCTGCGGCTGACGCGAACGGGCCGCGCCATCCGCGCGGTCGGGCAGGACGCGCAGGCCGCCCGCCTCATCGGCATCAATGTGCCGGCCATGTTCGCCATCACCTTCGCGCTTTCGGCGGGGGCGGCGGCGCTGACCGGCATCCTGCTCGGCTCCATCCGGCTGGTCACGCCGGGGCTCGGCTCCGAGCCGCTGATCAAGGCCTTCATCATCGTCATCTTCGGCGGGCTCGGCTCGCTCGGCGGAACGATCGGCGCGGCCTATGTCATCGGCCTGCTCGAAGCCTTCCTGATCGTCACCGTCGGCATGTACTGGACGCCCTCGGCCCTCTTCCTGATGCTGATCCTGACGCTCCTCATCCGGCCGCAAGGCCTGTTCGGCAAGGCGGTGCACTGATGCGCAACTCCGTTTCCCTGCACAAGCTGCTTCCCGTCCTCGTGCTCGTGCTGGCGCTCCTCGTGCCCCTCGTCGTCGAGAACAGCTATGGGCGGCACCTGTTCATCATCGCCTTCATCTATGCGATCGTCGCCTCCAACTGGGACCTCAGCCTCGGCTATGCCGGCATCTTCAACTTCGGCCATATCGCCTTCTTCGGCATCGGCGTCTATGGAACGGGCCTTGCGGCGAAGTTCCTCGGCGTCGATCCGTGGCTGGCGATGGTGCTCGGCGGCGTCGCGGCCTCCATCGCCGGGGCGGTGGTCGCCCTGCCGGTGCTGCGGCTGAAGGGCATCTACGTGATCCTCGTCACCTTCGCCTTCAGCCAGCTCGTGCTGCAGGTGGTGCTCAGCCAGTCGGACGTGACGGGCGGCACGCAGGGCCTGGTGCGCATCCCGACCATCTCGGCCTTCGGCTACAATTTCCTGCGCGACTACCGCCTCGGCTATTACTATGTCGCGCTCGCCCTTCTGGTCCTCTCCACGCTCTTCCTGCGCCGGCTGGTCGCCTCGGATTTTGGCATGTCGCTGCGGGCTTTGCGCGACAACGAGGACTATGCGCTGGCCCGCGGCATTCCGGCCGGCCTGCAACGGCTGAAGGTGCTGATCGCCAGCGCCTTCTTCACCGGGGTCGCGGGCGGCTTCTATGCGGTCTACCTGCGGGTGGCGTCTCCGGAAGTGTTCGGCTTCTCCACCGTGTCGCTCGTCCTCAGCATGGTGCTGGTGGGCGGCATCGCCACCATCTACGGCCCGATCGTCGCGGCGGTGCTCCTGACCCTGACGACGGAGGGGCTCGCCCATTTCGCCGGCATGAACGAAAGCCGCTTCATGCTCGTCGCCGCGCTGATGCTGGCCATCCTGCTCTTCCTGCCGAAGGGACTGGCCTCGCTCCTGACGAAGCGCGCTCCGCGCAAGCCCGCGGCGGAGAGCGGCGGCACACCGGCCGCGGCCGGGGCGCGGCGATGATCGACACGCTCTTCCGCCGCGCCCGGCTCGCGGACGGGACGATCGCCGCCATCGCCGTCGAGAAGGGCCGGATCGTCGCGATCGGCGCGGCGGTGGCGACGGCGGCGCGGGAAACGGTCGATCTCGGCGGGGCGCTCGTCGTCCCCGGCTTCGTCGACGGGCATATCCATCTCGACACGAGCTTTCACGGCGATGCGTGGAAGCCGCATCAACCCTGCACGGCGGGCTTCGATGTGCGCGAGCGCGTCGAATTCCAGCGCCGGAACATGGCCGCGGCCGCGCCGATGGCCGAGCGGGCACGCAGGCAGATCGAGCTGTGCCTTTCGCACGGCACGACCCATATCCGCAGCCATGTGATGGTGGACGCCAGCGTCGGCCTGACCTCGCTCG
This sequence comes from Shinella sp., assembly GCA_039812945.1. Classification (GTDB taxonomy): domain Bacteria; phylum Pseudomonadota; class Alphaproteobacteria; order Rhizobiales; family Rhizobiaceae; genus Shinella. The sequence continues at coordinate 9,961 of JBDHSZ010000009.1, read as the reverse complement.
AAACCATCCTCGCCGTGCGGGAGGATTATCGCGACCATGTCGATATCGAGATCGTCGCCTTTCCGCAAAGCGGGTTGCTGAGCTCTCCCGGAACGGCCGGCCTGCTGGACGCCGCCATGCGGCTCGGAGCCGATCTCGTCGGCGGGCTCGACCCGGCCTCGGTGGACCGCGACGTGAAGGGCCAGCTCGATATCGTGTTCGGCCTTGCCGGAAAGCACGGCGCCGGCGTCGATATCCACCTCCACGATCTCGGGACGCTCGGCATCTTCGAGATGGAGGAGATCGCCGCCTATACCGAGGCCCGCGGCATGGCGGGCAGGGTGACGATCAGCCATGCGCTGGCGCTGGGCGATGTGGCGGCCGATACCGTCTCCCGCACCGCCGAGCGCCTCGCACGGGCCGGCGTCTCCGTTCTTACGAACGCCCCCGCCAACTGGCCGTTCCCGCCGGTGGCGGCGCTTCGCGCGGCCGGGGTCGTCGTCTTCGCCGGCAACGACAATATCCGCGATTCCTGGTGGCCCTACGGCAATGGCGACATGCTCGGCCGGGCGATGATGATCGGCTATCGCTCCGGCTTCCTCACCGACGAGGACCTGGCGGTCGCCTTCGATCTGGCGACCGCGGCGGGCGCCCGGGCGCTCGGCCTTGCGGATTACGGCCTGCGGGCCGGCTGCAAGGCGGACTTCGTCGTCCTGCAGGCCGGGCACGTTCCCGAGGCCGTCGTCGCCGTGCCGGCGAACCGCACCGTCTACAAGGCCGGCCGCCGGATCGTCGCCGACGGCCGCCTCGCCTTCCGCCCTTCCTGATATTCCCCGAGAGGACGAACGACATGACGATCCCCTTTTCCCCTTCGCCGGAGATCGCGCCGCAGAGCGCGATGATTACCGAACGCGCCGTCGTGCGCCCCGCCTATGCGATCATCCCCGGCGCGGCGATCAAGGAGAACGTGCGCAGCATCCTGCCCGGCTGGCAGGGAACGCGCGCCTGGATTCTCGCCGCGCCCGGCATCGGCCACGCGGTCAACTTCGCCCAGTATCTCGTCTATCTCGATCCGGACGGCGGCAGCGCCCGCCCCGAGCCCCAGGACGAGGTGCAGGGTTTCGTCTATGTGCTGGAAGGCGAAGTGTCGCTGACGCTCGACGGGCGCAAGGAAACCCTCGGTCCCGGTCGCTTCGCCTTCGTTCCCGCCGGCCTGCGCTGGGAGGTCTTCAACGAGACGGATCGCGAGGCGCGCTTCCTCTGGCTGCGCAAGCGTTTCGAGCCGCTCGGTGCGGCGCGCCCGGCCGCCATCGTCGGCGACGAGCGGCTGCTTCCCCGCCACACCATGCCGACCAGCGACGCGGTGTCGGCGACCTGCCTCATCCCGACCGACGACATCGCCTACGACATGCATATGAACGTCGTGGAATTCGGGCCGGGCACCTGCATCTCCGCCGTCGAGGCGCATGTCATGGAGCACGGGCTCTACATGCTGCAGGGCAAGGGCATGTATCTGCTCAACGAGACCTGGCATGAGGTGCGCGCAGGCGATTTCATCTGGATGCGCGCCTTCTGCCCGCAGGCCTATTATGCCGGCGGCCCGGAACCGACCCGCTACCTCCTCTACAAGAACGTCAACCGGCAGATCGTCCTCTAGCGCCTCCTGCCGCCCCATTTCCGAAGCAAGCGCGGAGAGAACCATGTTCGACACAGTGATCCGTGGCGGCACCATCGCCACCGCCAGCGAGCAGTTCGAGGGCGACGTGGCCATCGCGGAGGGCCGCGTCGTCGCCGTCGGGCAGGGCATCGGCCGCGGGCGGCGGGAAATCCCGGCGGCGGGCATGCTCGTGCTTCCCGGCGGCATCGACAGCCATTGCCATATCGAGGAGCCGGTGCGGGGACCGGCCGCGCTTTCCGGCGATTTTGCCGGGGACACCGCCGCGGCGGCGTTCGGCGGGACGACGTCGGTGATCTGCTTCATCCCGCAGTTCAAGGGCGAGCCGCTGCTGCCGCGGGCGCGGGACTACCGCGAGAAGGCGAAGCGGTCGCTGATCGACTACGGCTTCCACGCCGTCGTCTCGGACCCGACGGAGACGGTCCTCCGCGACGAGCTTCCGCGCCTGATCGACGAGGGGATCCGCTCCATCAAGGTCTATTCGACCTATGAGAGCAGCGCCCTCGACGACGAGGCGATGCTGGATGTCTTCAGTGCGGCGAAGAGGGCCGGGGCGCTGGTCGTCGTCCATGCCGAGAATGACGGCATGATCAAGTGGCTGACGCGGGATCTGGCGCGGCGGGGGCTGACCTTGCCGAAGCATCATGCGCTGGCCAAGCCCGCCGTGGTGGAGCGCGAGGCGATCCATCGCATCATCGCGCTCGCCGAAATCCTGGACCAGCCGATCCAGATCTTCCATGTCAGCTCCGCCGAGGGCGCGGACGAGATTCGTCGGGCGCAGCGGCGCGGCGTCAAGGTCTTCGCCGAGACCTGCCCGCATTATCTCGCCTTCACCGCCGAGGATCTCGACCGGCCCGGTTTCGAGGGAGCGAAATATCTCTGCAGCCCCGCCTTGCGGACGCGGGAGGATCAGGAGGCCCTGTGGCAGGCCATGCGCGACGGCGTCATCGGCGTCGTCTCGTCCGACCATGCCTCCTGGGATTACGAGGGGCCGAAGGGCAAGCGGGTGGCCGGCGCGGATGCGCCGTTCTTCGATATCCCGAACGGCATGCCGGGCGTCGAGACCCGGCTGCCCTTCCTGTTCAGCGAAGGGGTCGGCAAGGGCCGGATCGATCTGCAGACCTTCGTGGCGCTCACCGCGGCCAATCCCGCGAAGCTCTTCGGGCTCTACCCGAGAAAGGGCACGATCGCCCCGGGCGCGGATGCGGATATCGTCCTCTGGGACCCCCGGCTCGTGCGGACGGTCGAGGCGCGCAACCTGCACGGCGCCTGCGACTACACGCCCTTCGAAGGTGCTTGCCTGACGGGATGGCCCGTCATGACGCTCGTTCGCGGCGCGGTGGTGGTTGCCGACGGCCGGCAGCTCGCCGAGCCGGGCCATGGCCGCTTCCTGCCGCTTCTTGAAAGGGATGGACGCCGGGTGCCGCCTGGAGCGGGCGCATCTCGTCCATCTCGAGCGTCGCGGCGGGGAGAAGGCCATCCGCAAATTCCTGCAATGGATACGGATACGGGCATAGAGGCTTCGGCGGCTGTCTGATCCGCCGGCGCGGCGGCGTTTCCTATTCCCTGCAGGAACAGGGTTAATGTATCGTTGTTCTTTTCATTTGAATTCTATTCAAGTTGTATTTCGAAATAAATCGCGCGTTCACCGTGTATCTTAGCGGGATATACAAGCCGGTCGGATAGATTTGCTCTCAACCTGGAGGGCAGACCGATGGCGAAGAAGCGGGCATATTCGGCAGGACAGCGCGTCATTGCGGCAATGGGCGGCATCGTGCTCGGCGGCCTGCTCTTCGCGAACGGCACCGCGCATGGCGAGTTGGAACCCGGCGCCCCGCTGCAGCGCGCGCCGGCGACGCTTCAGGAGAGCGCGAGCCTGAGCCCGGCCGATCTCGACCTCGACATGATGACGACCAGCACGGTGACCTCGGGCCTGTTCGGCTCGGTGGCCTTCCCCTTCAAGCCGGGCGCGCTGGCGCGCTGGAAGCAGATCGAAGGCGCCGCCGCCGGTCTTTCGCCCGAGGAATGCGGCGAGCAGGAGACGTGCCGGACCCGGATGAAGCTGCTGCGCGAGACGGTCGACGCCTCGGCGGACCAGACGCTTCTTCGACGGATCGAGGCGGTCAATGCCGCGGTCAACCGGCTGGTCCGTTACGGCAAGGACGTCGATGTGCACGGCCGGCTCGATTACTGGGCGACGCCGTCGGAGATCCTCGCTCTGGGCAGGGGAGACTGCGAGGATTATGCGATCCTCAAGCTCGCCGCCTTGCGCCAGGCCGGCATCGAGGCGGAAAGCATGACGCTGGTCGTGTTGCGCGAGGCGCGGCGCAATTTCTACCACGCGGTCCTCACCGTGGCGGTCGACGGCAGGAACTATGTGCTCGACAACATGCGCGACGCCGTGCTCACGGATCGCCAGCTCCCGGAATATCAGGCGCTCTATTCGCTCGGCACGGAGCGGGCCTGGATCCACGGCTACAAGCGCGGCTCGGAATATGCCATGCAGCAGCGTCCCGTCTCGCTCGATGCGGTGCAGCCGGGCGAGGGCGTTCCCGCCGCGTTCTGAGGCGGGATCACCGCTCGGGCAGCACGTAGCATAAGATGGTGTCCCGGCCCGAGGCCGGCGCCAGCAGGGCATTGAGCATTCCCCGCAGCCGCCGCCCTTCGAGGCCGACGACGAAGCCGACCTCCAGCGGCCGGTTGCCGTTCGCCTGCAGCGTGGCCGCAAGGGCGGCCAATTGCACGTCGAGGGCAAGGCGGAGGTCGCGGTTGACCGGTTCGGTCTCCGCATAGGAGAAGCGGGCCTGGATATAGTTCAGGAAAGCCTGGTTATAGGCGATGAGCCGCTTGTCCGGCCCCAGCGCGAAGGCGGGTCCGGGCGAGGCGCGCACCAGATTGCCGATGCCCGAGGGATCGGTGATTTCCCGCTCGGCGGCAAGCGCGTCGAGCGTGTAGCGCAGGCAGTAGGCCCGCAGCATCGCCGTCGCGTTGACCGGCTGCGGCGCGTCCGCGAGGATGGCCCCGACCAGGGCGCCGATCTTCTTTCGCCGCCGGTCGGCGATCTGCCGGAGCACCCGCCAGTAGATCGCCTCCAGGCGGATGCCGCGACGGATCCCGCCATCCTCCACGACGCGGAAGACGAGGTCCATGTCCCGGTCGCCGGTGCCTTCCACGATCAGCGCTCCCGCATCGCCTCGGTCCGCGCCTTGTTGATCGGCTTCAGGAGATATTGCAGGATGGTCTTGCGGCCGGTCATGATGTCGACGGAGGCCACCATGCCGGGGATGATGGCGTGGGACTTGCCGTTGCGGACGATCTCGGACCTGTCCGTCTTCACCAGCGCCAGATAATAGGTCTCGTTGGATTTCTCGTCGAACATGGAGTCGGCGGAAACGTTGGCGACCTCGCCGTGCAGGCCGCCATAGATCGAGAAGTCGAAGGCCGTGATCTTCACCAGCGCCGGCTGGCCCACCCGGACGAAGGCGATGTCGTTTGGCGATATGCGCGCTTCGACGAGCAGCGTGTCCGAGGTCGGCACCACCTCGGCGACGACGGTGCCGGGCTGCACATAGCCGCCGATCGTCGTGATCTCCAGCCGGTTGACGACGCCGTCGACGGGCGAGCGCAGGTCGGTCCGCTGCACCCGGTCGGACGCGCCGCGCACGGTCTCGGTGACGACGGAGAGATCGGCGAGCGCCTTGGTCTTCTCCGCCAGCGCCTCCTGCTGGAAGGCGAGCATCAGCTCGTCCACCTGCAGCGAGGCTTCCTTGATGGCGCCGCGGATGCGGTCGAGGGATTCGTTCAGCAGCCTGAGCTGGCCGGTCGAATCCGTCAGCTCCTTCTGTACGCGCAGGAGGTCCGTCTGGGGCGCCAGCTTGCGCTTGACGAGCGGCTCCAGCAGGCCGGCCTCCTTTTGCGAGACGGTGATGTTCTGCTTGAGGCGGTCGATATTCGCCAGCGCCTCGTCAAGCTCCTTGCGCCGCTGCAGGTGCCGCTCCTGCAGCACCGAGAGCTTGTTCTGGAAGGCGTCGCGCCGGGCCTTCAGGAGCTGGGATTCGTTGGCGCAGATCTCCGGGCTCGACTTGGCGACTTGCTGCGGGCAGGTCATCGGCGAGAGCATGTCGCCGGCCTGTTCCACCTCGAGGCGGGCGATCTGCACGCGCAAGGTCCGGGCCCGCGCCTCCAGCTCGCCGAGCGTCGACGTCGTGGCGGTGTCGTCGAGCCGCACGATCAGATCGCCCTTCTTGACGATCTGGCCGAGCTTGACGGCGATCTCCTGCACCACGCTCGCCTCGCTCGCCTGGATGAGCTGCGTGCGCGATATCGGCACGACCTTGCCTTGCCCGCGGGCGATCTCGTCCACCTCGGTGATCGCCGCCCAGACGACGAAAAACACGATGAGCAGGCCGACGGAAACGAGGCTCATCCGCGCCCAGAAGGGAGGGGCATCCGTCATGACGGGCGCCCCGCTTTCTTCTGCAGCTCCTCGATGACGGCGTCCTTCGGACCGTCGGCGATGACGCGGCCGGCGTCCAGCACGATCAGGCGGTCGACGAGTTCGAGCATGCTGTAGCGGTGGGTGGAGATGATGATGGTGGTTTGCGGGCCGAAGGCGGTGGACAGGTTGTTGATCAGCCGGCGCTCGGAGGCGAGGTCCATCGCGCCCGAGGGCTCGTCGAGGAAGATGATCTTGGGCCTTGCGAGCAGCAGCCGGGCGATCGCCACCGCCTGCCGCTGGCCGCCGGACAGGGCGTTGCCGCGCTCGCCGACGGGCATGTCGTAGCCCCGGGGGTGGCGGGAGACGAATTCGTCGACGCCGGTGCGGCGCGCGACCTCGATGATCTCGGCGTCGCTTGCCTCCGGATTGGCCATGAGGAGGTTCTCCTTCACGGAGCCGGAGAACAGGTCCGCCGACTGCGAGGCGACCGCGACCGCCGTGCGCACCACGGCCGGGTGATACTGGCGGATGTCGATGCCGTCGATCATCAGGCTGCCGCCGGCGGGGGGATAGAGCGCGCCGAGCAGGCGCCCGAGCGTCGTCTTGCCCGAGCCGATGCGGCCGATCACGCCGACGCGCTCGCCCGGCCGGATCGAGAAGGTCAGGCCGTTCAGCACCTTCTGGTCGGAGCCCGGATAGGCGAAGTCCACCTGCTGGAACGAGACGGCGCCCCGTTCGATATCGCGGGACACGAAGCCGGTGGCGTTCGGCAGGTCTTCCGGCATTTCCATGATCGAGTTGAGGATGCGCAGCGACAGCAGCGCCTGGCGCAGGCGCGCCAGCGTCATGGCGATCTGCCCCATCGGCGCGACCGCGCGGCCGGACAGCATGACCGCCGCGATGATGGCGCCGGAGGACATCCGACCTTGCGAGAACTCGTAGGCGCCGGCGAGGATGATGACGACGGAGACGAACTGCGAGACGAATTGCGTCCAGTTGGCCGCGGAGGAGGAGAGCTGCTTGATCTCCTCCGAGGTCAGGGCGGCCTTCTTGGAGAGCTCGTGCCATTTGCGCAGCAGGTTGCGCTCGGCCTTCAGCGACTTGACGGTCTCGATGGTGGAGATCGTCTCGACCAGCAGCGACTGCTTCATGGAGGATTCGTTGGTCGCCGCCGCGACCCGGCGGCCGATGCGGTGCTGGGCGATCAGCCCGATCGCCAGGGCCAGCAGGAAAGCGCAGGCGGGGATGACGACGATCCAGCCGGCCACCAGATAGATGACGATCAGGAAGACGAAGACGAAGACCGTGTCGATCAGCACGCTGATGGTGTTGGAGGTGAAGAATTCGCGTACGAATTCGTATTGCGTGATGCGGCTGGCATATTCGCCCGTCTGCATCGGCCGCGCGGACATGCTGGCGTTGAGCACCTTCTCGAAGAGCAGGTAGGAGAGCTTCAGGTCGGCGCGCCGGCCGGCATAATCGATCAGCGCGGAGCGCGCGGTCTTGAGGATGAGGTCGAAGAGGATCGCGCCCGACACGCCGAGCGCCAGCACCCAGAGCGTCGCCTTCGCGTCGTTGGGCAGGATGCGGTCGTAGACGTTCATCGTGAAGAGCGGCGAGGCGAGCGCCAGGAGATTGATGAACAGCGCGGCGACCGCGACCTGCGCATAGGAGCGCCAGAAGGGCAGCAGCGCGCCCACCAGCCAGTGCTGGCGGACGATCGCGCCGTCCATGCCCTCGACGGCCGACTTCATCGTATCCGCGCTGACGGTGCTGAAGGCGAGGACGGCCTTGATGTCGCCCTTGTCCGGCAGGCGGCCGCCCATCTGGCTGCGCAGCGCCTCGACGGAGGACGCGCCCGCGCCGCGGATCTCCAGCAGCGGGACCGCCGAGCCGTCGTTGAAGAGGATGATGGCCGGGAGATCGAAATTGCCGGCGGCGAGATCGCGCCAGCCGAAGCTGCGCACCTCGAGGCCGATGCGGTCGCTGAGGCGCTGCACGTCCTCGAAGGACGGCGAGGCCTCATCGAAGGGCACGCCCGAGAAGAGCACGACCTGCGAGCCGGGCCGGCCGAGGAAGACGGCGACGCGCTGGAAGGCGGTCTTGAACGTTTCCGTGCCCGTCGCGGCCGGTCGCCGGAGGGGCTGTGCGATCTCGTCCGTTTCGGAAGACAAGGTCATGGGCATCGCCTGCGGGCAGGCGACGGGGCGACGCCTTTCGCCGGGAGCGGAAAAACGCCCCGGCTCAAGCCAATCGGTTCGCCAAAAGGCATGCGTGCTGCTTTCTGCCGGTTATTTCATCGGCGCCAGCAGATCCAGCGGAAGCTCGCTGACCTGCCGGGAGGGCAGGCGGCGATAGGTCTCCGTGGCGGCCGTTTCCGGGACGTTGAACTCCGTGCGCGCATAGGCCTCGGATTGCTTGGCGGCCGCAAGGTTCATGCTGCTGAGCAGCATGCCGCTGGCGGCGAGGATCCGGTATTCGGCAAAGCGTGCCGCATAGACGGCCGTGCGCGACAGGACGTTGACGGTGTAGCGCGAGTTCTGCGCGCCGAGCACGTCCAGCAGCGAGCGCCGGCCGACCGCGAGCTGCTCGCGGTAGGAGGCGACCAGGCTGCCGTTGGCGGCGGCCTGCTGCTTCAGGGTCGCGGCAAGCTCCGTCTGGCGGATGCGGCGATCCCAGGAGATGCGCACGGCCTCCTCCACCTCGCGGTAGCTTTGGTGCAGCACGAGGCGCTGCTCGCTGGCGCGGCGGATCTGCTCCTGTTCGTTGGCGATGTCGATGCCGCCGCGATAGAGGTTCCACTTCGCCACGACGCGCGCCTGGAAGCTGGTGCTGCGGCCTTCGTTGCCGTCGATATCCATGCCGGTGCGGGCGCGCCCTTCGAGCGAGACGGTCGGGAACATGTCCGACCGGGCGCCCTTCACCATGGCGTCCGCCGCGTCGATATCGGCATTGGCGACCTTGATGCGGGCATTGTTGGCGCGGGCAAGGCCGATCGCCTCGTCGAGGGATTTCGGCAGGGCGGCGGCCATGGAGCCCGGCATGGACGGATTGGAGAAGGGCTGGCCGACCAGCTTCTGGAAGCGGATCCTCGCCGATTCCAGCTCCTCCTCGGCCTCCTTGGCGCGCACCTTGGCGGCGAGCAGGCGCTCTTCGGCCTGCTGGCGGTCGGCGTCGGTCAGCGTGCCGCCGGAGATGAGCGAGTTGATGTCGCCGAGCATCTGCTGGTGGACGGCCATGTTGCGGCGCGATTCCTGGACGATCTCGCCCTGGAGCATGATCTCGAGATATTCGCGCACGACCTGCAGGGCGATGGATTCGGAACGCTCGAGCACGCGGAACGAGGCGCTGTCGACGCGCGCGGCCTGGCGCTCCAGCTCGGTGCGGCGCGCGCCGCCGTCGAAGAGCTTCTGCGTCACGGAAATGCCGACATCGGCGGGATAGAGCGGATCGTCATCGAGGCCGCCGAGGCGGCGGGAGGTGTTGTCGAGCCGCTGGATGCCGGTGCCGGCTTCCAGGTCGACGCTCGGCATGTAGAGGCCGCGCGCCTGGCGCAGCTCGAATTCGGTGGCTTCGCGGTTTTCCTGCGCCTGGCCGATCTCCGGGTTGGACTCCAGCGTGATCGCCATCGCCTCCTTCAGGGTAAGGGCGCTGGCAGCGCCCGGCGCGCCGGCCACCCCAACCAACAGCGTGGCCGCGATGGCGCCCAGAAACGACTTTTGCATTGCCCCCAACCTCGATTTGAAACATGCCGGTGTGCAGCGCGGCATTGCAGATTTACGTCGCGGTTACCCTAGGCCCTGTTGACAAAGTGGATTCCCAAATCAGCGGAAGCGTGATTCAAGACTGCCTTTTAGGAGGCAGTTTTG
>JBDHSZ010000008.1:0-44184 GCA_039812945.1 Shinella sp. | reverse complement strand
AGCTCGATGCCGTCGGCGCCGGTCTCCTCGACCAGCGGCAGGATGGCCTTCCAGCTCTCCTCCTCGCAGGGCACCATGATCGAGGCGACGAGCGCCCGGTCCGGCCATTTCATCTTGACCTGCTTCATCTCGATGAGATTGGTGTAGAGGTCGCGGTCGGTGATGAGCTCGATATTGTTGAAGCCGAGAAGGCGGCGGTCGGCGCCCCAGATCGCGCCGTAGCGCGGGCCGTTGACATTGACGATGGGCGGGCCTTCCTCGCCGAGCGTCTTCCAGACCACGCCGCCCCAGCCCGCCCTGAAGGCGCGCTCGACGTTGTAGGCCTTGTCGGTCGGCGGCGCGGAGGCGAGCCAGAACGGGTTGGGCGACTTGATGCCGACGAAATTGTTGCGAAGATCAGCCATGTCTCATCTCCCCTCAGGCGACGGCGATGGAAGGCTGCGCGCCGGCGGCCAGCATGCGGTTGATCGAATCGGCCGCGTCGCGCCCCTGCGCGACGGACGTGACCGTCAGGTCCTCGCCGGCCTTCACGCAGTCGCCGCCCGCCCAGACATTGGGGGCGGAGGTGCGGCCCTCGGCGTCGACGGCGATGCGGTTGCCGGAAAGGGCCAGCGAGCCGAGCCCGGACGCCTCGAAGGTCTGGCCGATGGCCTTGAAGATCTGGTCGGCGGCGAGCGCCCCGGTCTCGCCGGTGCCGACGAGGCTGCCGTCGCGCAGCTCGGTATATTCCATCTCGATGCCGGCGACGTGGCCGTCGCGGGCGATGACGCGCCTGGGCTGGAGCCAGTGGCGGATCATCACGCCCTTGGAGGCGGCGAGGTCCTGCTCGAAGGGCGAGGCGTTCATGTGCTCCTTGCCGCGGCGGTAGCAGATCGTCACCTCCTCCGCGCCGAGCAGTTTTGCCTGCACGGCGGCGTCGATGGCCGTCATGCCGCCGCCGATGACGACGACGCGCCGGCCGACCGGCACGCTCGCCTTGTCGGCCGCCTGGCGCAGTTCGGCGATGAAGTCGATGGCGTCGCCGACGCCGGGCAGGGTTTCGCCCTCCACGCCGAGCGCGTTGACGCCCGCAAGGCCCATGCCGAGGAAGACCGCGTCGAAATTGGCGGTGAGGTCGGAAAGGGTGAAGTCGCGGCCGAGCTTGAGGCCGTTCTTGACCTCGATGCCGCCGATGGCGAGCACGTAGTCGACCTCCCTCTGGGCGAAATCGTCGGTGGCCTTGTAGGTGGCGATGCCGTATTCGTTGAGGCCTCCGGCCTTTTCGCGCGCCTCGAAGATCACGACGTCGTGGCCCGCCATGGCGAGGCGATGGGCGCAGGCAAGGCCCGCCGGGCCGGCCCCGACGACGGCGATCGCCCTGCCGGTGCGCCCTGCGCGCTCGTAGAAATGCCTGTTCTCCGTGATCGCGACGTCGGTCGCGTAGCGCTGCAGGCGGCCGATCTCGACGGGGCGGTGCTCGGCGGTGTTGCGCACGCAGGCCTGCTCGCAGAGCGTTTCCGTGGGACAGACCCGGGCGCACATGCCGCCGAGGATGTTCTGGTCGAAGATCGTCTTGGCCGAGCCGATCGGATTGCCCGTCGAGATCTGGCGGATGAACAGCGGAATGTCGATGGAGGTGGGACAGGCCGTCATGCACGGCGCGTCGTAGCAGAAGTAGCAGCGGTCGGCCGCGACCAGCGCCTCATGGTCGTCGAGGCGCGGATGGAGGTCGGAGAAGTTCGTCTCGTAGTCGGCCGGCGCAAGACGCCCCCGATGAATCCCAGATTGCGTCGTTCCCATCATTATCTCCCATTCGCGTGGGCTTTTTGAATGAGGAACGGTAACTCAGGTCGGTTTTTTTATCAAACGGTAAAACTTCAAGGGAAATGCCGGTTTTCCAGGGCCTGCCGGGAAAATAAACATGAGTTTTCCGGTTATCTTTCCGCATTCCCGGCGAGGCGGCGCGGCCCTGGCCATCCGTTCCGCGCCGCCACATGACGTTTGACAGGTGACCCGAAAAGATGCAGCAAATCGGGGGAAGCAACCGGGGAACACGATGGCGAAGCGGACGGAGACAGCCGGGCGGCTGGACGATGCGGCAAGGGCCGGCTGGCTCTATTACGTCGCCGGCCGCACGCAGGACGAGATCGCCGCCGCCATGGGCATTTCGCGCCAGTCGGCGCAGCGCCTCGTCTCGCTCGCCGTCGCCGAGCGGCTGATCAAGGTGCGGCTCGACCATCCCATCGCCGAATGCCTGGAGCTCGGCGAGGCGCTCAGGAAGAAGTTCGATCTCGTCCATGTCGACATCGTGCCGGGCGATCCGGGCTCGACCTCCACGACGATCGGCATCGCCGAGGCCGGCGCGGCGGAAATCGAGCGCTGGCTGAAGAGGAGCGAGCCGATCGTGCTGGCGGTCGGCACGGGCCGCACGCTGAAGGCGGCCATCGACCAGCTTCCGGCGATGGAATGCCCGCAGCACCGCATCATGTCGCTGACCGGCAATATCGGCCCGGACGGTTCGGCCGCCTATTACAACGTCATCTTCTCGATGGCCGATGCGGTGAAGGCGCGGCATTATCCGATGCCGCTGCCCGTCCTCGTCTCCTCAGCGGAGGAGCGCGACCTGCTGCACCGCCAGAGCCTCGTGCAGTCGACGCTCAGGCTCGGCCGCGAGGCGGACGTCGCCTTTGTCGGCATCGGCGAGCTCGGCGCCGACGCGCCGCTCTGCCTCGACGGCTTCCTCGATCCCGAGGAGATGGCGCGGCTGATGGAGGAGGGGGCCGCCGGCGAGATCTGCGGCTGGATGTTCGACCGCAACGGCAAGCTGCTCGAGGGCAGCATCAACGAGCGCGTCGCCTCCGTGCCCTTGCCGCCGCGCGAGACGACCACCGTCATCGGCCTTGCCAAGGGCAAGCGCAAATATGCCGCGCTGCTGGCGGCGCTGCGCGGGCGCATGATCAACGGCGTCATCACCGACGAGGCCACGGCGCGCTACCTGCTTTCGGCCTGACGCGGCGTCTTCCCGACAGAAATTTCCCATGTGATTCAAGGCCTGGCTGTTCGCATTGTGCGATGCAGCAACGAATGGCCGTTGACTTTCGATGCGAAATTGTGAGTAATTGCTCACGAGCGAAGCAAATGCTCAATATCCTTCTGGGAGGAAGACAATGAATTTGAGAACTCTTATGCTGGGCACCTGCTCGGCTGCTCTCCTGTGCGGTTTCGCCAATGCCGAAACCCTCACGATCGCCACCGTCAACAACGGCGACATGATCCGCATGCAGGGGCTGACGGAAGACTTCACGGCCAAGAACCCGGATATCCAGCTCGAGTGGGTGACGCTCGAGGAGAACGTGCTGCGCGAGCGCGTCACGACCGACATCGCGACGAAGGGCGGCCAGTACGACATCGTCACGATCGGCAACTACGAGGTTCCGATCTGGGCGAAGCAGGGCTGGCTGGTCGCGCTCGACGGGCTCGGCGACGACTATGACGTCGACGACCTGCTGCCGGCGATCCGCGGCGGCCTTTCGGTGGACGGCAAGCTCTATGCCGCGCCGTTCTACGGCGAATCCGCCATGATCATGTACCGCAAGGACCTGTTCGAAAAGGCCGGCCTCACCATGCCGGATTCCCCGACCTGGGAATTCATCGGCGATGCGGCGCGCAAGATCACCGACCGCGGCGCCGACATCAACGGCATCTGCCTGCGCGGCAAGGCCGGCTGGGGCGAGAACATGGCGTTCCTCACCGCGCTCGACAATTCCTTCGGCGGACGCTGGTTCGACGAGAACTGGCAGCCGCAGTTCGACCAGCCGGAATGGAAGGCCTCCCTCCAGTTCTACGTCGACATGATGAAGGACGCGGGCCCGCAGGGCGCGTCGTCGAACGGCTTCAACGAGAATCTGACGCTGTTCCAGCAGGGCAAGTGCGGCATGTGGATCGACGCGACGGTCGCCGCTTCCTTCGTCTCCAACCCGAAGGACTCGACGGTCGCCGACAAGGTCGGCTACGCGATCTTCCCGGATACCGGCAACGGCAATCACGGCCATTGGCTCTGGTCGTGGAACCTCGCCGTTCCGGCAAGCTCGACCAAGGCGGAAGCCGCGCAGAAGTTCATCGCCTGGGCGACCGGCAAGGGCTATACCGAGCTCGTCGCCAGCAAGGAAGGCTGGGCGAACGTTCCTCCGGGCACGCGCACCTCGCTCTACAAGAACGCCGAGTACGAGAAGGCAGCGCCCTTCGCGGCTCCGACCCTTGCTGCGATGGATGCGGCCGACATCACCAAGCCCTCGGTCAAGCCGGTGCCCTATACGGGCGGCCAGTTCGTGGCGATCCCTGAATTCCAGGGCCTCGGCACGACGGTCGGCCAGCTCTTCTCGGCGGTGCTCGCCGGCCAGTCCTCCGTGGACGACGCGCTGGCCCAGGCCCAGACGACGGCGGTGCGCGAGATGACCCGCGCCGGCTACATCAAGTAAGCCTCCTCCCCAAGGACAGGCTGCCCGGGATGCGTTCCGGGCAGCCGAGGACGCGGGATATCGCATTCGGCGCTTGCCCCTCACCTGCCTGCCGGCATCCTCTCCCCGTGAACGGGGCGAGGAGGGATGGGCTCACCGTCTTCCTCCTTCTCCCCGCTGGCGGGGAGAAGGTCCCGGCAGGGGGATGAGGGGCAGCTCTGCCGCAGCATGGACGACTTGACAGCATCGGCCGGCCGCACCGGCCCACGGGAGGAAATCATGGCGACGGAGAACACGCGCGGTCTTGCGCGTCTGATGCTTGCACCCTCGGTGGGGCTGCTGCTGGTGTGGATGATCGTGCCGCTGGCGATGACGCTGTGGTTCTCGTTCCAGAACTACAACCTGCTGAACCCGGCCAATGTGAACTTTGCGGGGCTGTTCAACTACCAGTTCTTCTACACCGACCCGGCCTTCTTCCAGTCGATCTGGAACACGCTGCTGATCGTCGGCGGGGTGCTGCTCATCACCGTGGTGGGCGGCATCGCCATCGCGCTCCTGCTCGACCAGCCGATGTGGGGGCAGGGCATCGTGCGCATCATGATCATCTCGCCCTTCTTCGTCATGCCGCCGGTGGCGGCACTCGTGTGGAAGAACATGATCATGCATCCGGGCTACGGCGTGCTCGCCGACATCAACCGGGCGCTCGGCTTCCAGCCGGTCGACTGGTTCGCAAGCTTCCCGCTGCTGTCGATCGTCATCATCGTCGCCTGGCAATGGCTGCCGTTTGCCACGCTCATCCTGCTCACCGCGCTGCAATCGCTCGACGGCGAGCAGAAGGAGGCGGCCGAGATGGACGGGGCCGGCTTCGTGGCGCGCTTCATCTACCTGACGCTGCCGCACCTGTCGCGCTCGATCACCGTCGTCATCCTCATCCAGACGATCTTCCTGCTCGGCGTCTACGCGGAGATCCTCGTCACCACCAATGGCGGGCCGGGCTATGCCTCGACCAACCTGCCGTTCCTGATCTACCGCACCGCGCTGCTCGGCTACGACGTCGGCGGGGCATCGGCCGGCGGCATCATCGCCGTCATCCTCGCCAATGTCGTCGCCATCTTCCTGATGCGCGCCGTCGGCAAGAACCTCGACAAGTAAGGGGAGCGACCATGGCCAGAGCCGTCTCGACGAGAAGAACCGCCGTCTTCACCATCGCCGCCTGGGTGATCGCGCTGATCATCTTCTTCCCGATCCTTTATACGATCGTCACCTCGTTCAAGTCCGAGACCGAGGCGATCAAGGGGTTCAACCTCATCCCCTCGGGCACCATCGAAAGCTATGCCGCCGTGCAGGCGCAGAGCGGCTACTTCAAGTTCTTCCTCAACTCGGTGGTCATCTCGATCGGCTCGACGCTGCTGGCGCTCGCCGTGGCGATCCCGGCGGCCTGGTCGATGGCCTTCTCGCCGACCAGGCGCACCAAGGACATCCTGATGTGGATGCTGTCGACCAAGATGATGCCGGCCGTCGCCGTGCTGGTGCCGATCTACCTGATCTTCCGCGACACCGGCCTGCTCGACACGCGCATCGGGCTGACCGTCATGCTGACGCTGATCAACCTGCCGATCGTCGTGTGGATGCTCTACACCTATTTCCGCGAGATTCCGGGAGAAATCCTGGAAGCTGCGCGCATGGACGGGGCGGGGCTTTGGGACGAGATCGTCCACGTGCTGACCCCGATGGCGGTGCCGGGCATCGCCTCGACGCTGCTGCTCAACATCATCCTGGCGTGGAACGAATCCTTCTGGACGATCCGCCTGACGACGACCAACGCCGCGCCGCTGACCGCCTTCATCGCCTCGTTCTCGAGTCCGCAGGGGCTGTTCTGGGCGAAACTGTCGGCGGCCTCGACGCTCGCCATCGCCCCCATCCTGGTCATGGGATGGTTCAGCCAGAAACAGCTTGTCCGCGGCCTGACCTTCGGCGCCGTGAAGTAAGGGAGAAAACCATGGGCAAGATCATCCTGAAACAGGTCAACAAGGCCTTCGGCGCCACGCAGGTCATCCCGTGCATCGACCTTGCCATCGAGGACGGCGAGTTCGTCGTCTTCGTCGGCCCGTCCGGTTGCGGCAAGTCCACGCTGCTGCGGCTGATCGCCGGCCTGGAGGACACGACGTCGGGCACCATCGAGATCGACGGCAAGGACGTGACGGACGCCCCGCCGGCCAAGCGCGGCCTCGCCATGGTGTTCCAGTCCTACGCGCTCTATCCGCACATGACGGTGAGGAGCAACATCGCCTTTCCGCTGAAGATGGCGAAGACCGATCCGGCGGTGATCGAGAAGAAGGTGGCCGAAGCGGCGCGGGTGCTGAACCTTGCCAACTACCTCGACCGCCGTCCGGGCCAGCTTTCCGGCGGTCAGCGCCAGCGCGTGGCGATCGGCCGCGCGATCGTGCGCGAGCCGTCGGCCTTTTTATTCGACGAGCCGCTGTCGAACCTCGACGCGGCGCTGCGCGGCACGATGCGGCTCGAGATCAGCGAGCTGCATCAGCAATTGAAGACGACGATGATCTACGTCACGCACGACCAGGTGGAGGCGATGACGATGGCCGACAAGATCGTCGTCCTGAACGCCGGCAATATCGAGCAGGTCGGCTCGCCGCTCGACCTCTACAACAAGCCGGACAACCTGTTCGTCGCCGGCTTCATCGGCTCGCCGCGCATGAACTTCGTGCGGGGCGAGGCGGCGAAGCGCTGGAGCGCGCCGACCGTCGGCGTGCGGCCCGAGCATCTGAAACTGTCCAAGGAGGGCGGCACCTGGAAGGGCGTGGTCGGCGTCGCCGAGCATCTCGGCTCCGACACCTTCCTGCACGTCAATGCCGAGGGCGTCGGCATGATGACCGTGCGCGCCGACGGCGACTTCCCCGTCACCAGCGGCGACACACTCTTCATCACGCCCGACGAGAACCGTATCCATCGGTTTGACGAGAAGGGAATGGCGATCCGATGAAAAGACTGGAAGGCAAGAGCGCATTGATCACCGGGTCGGCGCGCGGCATCGGCCGCGCTTTCGCCGAGGCCTATATCCGCGAGGGCGCGCGCGTCGCCATCGCGGACATCGATATCGGGCGGGCGCAGGCGACGGCGGCGGAGATCGGCCCGGCGGCCTATGCGGTGCGGATGGACGTGACGCGGCAGGAGTCGATCGACGCGGCCATCGCGGCCTGCGTGGCGGAGGCCGGCGGGCTCGACATCCTCGTCAACAATGCCGCGCTGTTCGACCTCGCGCCGATCGTCGAGATCACGCGGGAGAGCTACGAGCGGCTGTTCTCGATCAATGTCGCCGGCACGCTCTTCACGATGCAGGCCGCCGCGCGGCAGATGATCGCGCAGGGGCGCGGCGGCAAGATCATCAACATGGCGAGCCAGGCGGGCCGGCGCGGCGAGGCGCTCGTCGCCGTCTATTGCGCCACCAAGGCGGCGGTCATCAGCCTCACCCAGTCGGCGGGGCTGAACCTCATCAGTCACGGCATCAATGTCAACGCCATCGCGCCCGGGGTGGTCGACGGCGAGCACTGGGACGGCGTCGACGCGCTCTTTGCGAAATACGAGAACCGGCCGCTCGGCGAGAAGAAGCGCCTCGTCGGCGCGGACGTGCCGTTCGGGCGCATGGGAACGGCGGAGGACCTTACCGGCATGGCGATCTTCCTCGCCTCGCAGGAGAGCAACTATGTCGTCGCCCAGACCTACAATGTCGACGGCGGCAACTGGATGAGCTGAGCCTGCGCCCCCGCGCGGACACGGCACGAGAAGAGACCGGAAGGACTGGACCCATGACCACGAAACTGTCGCTCGCCACCCTCACGGAGATCGCCAAGACGGCCGGCGTGCCCGCCTATCAGCGCGGCGGCCTCAAGGCCGGCATCGTGCATTTCGGCGTCGGCAATTTCCACCGGGCGCATCAGGCGGTCTATCTCGACGATCTCTTCAATCTCGGCCTCGACCACGACTGGGCGATCGTCGGCGCGGGCGTGCTGCCTTCCGACGCGGCGATGCGCGACAAGCTCGCCGGGCAGGATTTCCTGACCACGGTGGTCGAGCAGGACAACAACCGCTCCGGCGCGCGTGTCACCGGGGCGATGATCGGCTATCTCGCCCCCGGCAACGCGGCGGCGACCGTCGCGCAGCTTGCCGATCCGGCCATCCGCATCGTCTCGCTGACCATCACCGAGGGCGGCTATTTCATCGATCCGGCCTCCGGCGTCTTCGATCCGGCCCATCCGGCGATTGCCGCCGACGCGGCGAACCCGGCCGAGCCGAAGACCGTCTTCGGCCTCATCCTCGCCGGCCTGAAGGCGCGCCGGGAGAAGGGCATCGCGCCCTATACCGTCATGTCCTGCGACAACATTCCCGGCAACGGCGAGGTGACGCATGCCGCCGTCTCCGGCCTTGCCCGCCTTTCCGACCCCGCTCTCGCCGACTGGATCGACGCCAATGTCGCCTTCCCGAACGGCATGGTCGACCGCATCACCCCCGCCACCGGGCCGCGCGAGATCGGCATCGTCGCCGCCGACTACGGCATCGACGACGCCTGGCCGGTGTTCTGCGAGGAATTCAAGCAATGGGTGCTGGAGGATAATTTTCCGCAAGGTCGTCCGGCGCTGGAGAAGGCCGGCGTGCAGTTTGTGCCCGACGTCGCGCCCTATGAGCACATGAAGATCCGCATCCTCAACGGCGGCCACGCGGCCATCGCCTATCCGGCGGCGCTGCTCGACATCCATTTCGTGCACGAGGCAATGGAGGACGCGGATATCCGCGCCTTCCTCGCCAAGCTGGAGCGGGAGGAGATCATTCCCGTCATCCCGCCCGTGCCGGACACCGACCTTAACGACTATTTCGCGCTGATCGAGCGGCGCTTCTCCAATCCGAAGATCGCCGACACGATCCCGCGCCTCGCGCAGGACGGCTCCAACCGCCAGCCGAAATTCATCCTGCCCTCCACCGCCGACCGGCTGTCGCGCGGCGAGGACGTCGTCGGCCTGTCGCTGGTCTCGGCGCTGTGGTGCCACTATCTCGCCGGCACGACGGACAGCGGCAAGGCGATCACCTTCAACGATCCGAACATCGACCGCATCCACGCGGCCGCAAAGGTGGCGAAGAGCGATCCGTACGCCTTCCTGGAATTCAAGGACATCTTCGGCTCCGTCGCCGGCTCGGACCTCTTCCGCCGCCGTTTTGCGAACGCCCTCGGGGCGCTCCAGCGCGAAGGCACGCGCGCGACGCTGCGGCGCTATCTGGAGAACGGGCTGGCCGGCTGAGGCAGCCCCGGCCTATAGGGGGCTTTCCGCCGCGGGAGGCAGGCAGTACGAAGGGGCCGACAACGGAACGGAACGCCATGGCCGCCAAAGCGACAGAACTGGTCATCTTCGATTGCGACGGCGTGCTCGTCGACAGCGAGCCGATCTCCATCACGGTCCTGGTCGAGGCGCTGGCGGCGGCGGGCGTGCGGATGAGCGAGGCGGTGGCGCATGAGCGCTTCCTCGGCCGCAGCCTCAAAAGCATGTCGGAGATCCTGCGGGACGACTATGGCCTCGCCATCGACGCCGCCTTCCTCGACGCCATGCGCAAGGTGCTCTACGAGCGGTTCCGCAGCGAGCTCCAGCCGATCGACGGCATAGCCGAGACGGTCGACCGGCTCGGCATCGCCCATTGCGTGGCCTCGTCGAGCCAGCCGGAGCGCATCCGCCTGTCGCTTTCCGTCACCGGTCTCATCGACCGGTTCGAGCCGAACATCTTCAGCGCCTCGATGGTCGAGCGCGGCAAGCCGGCGCCCGATCTCTTCCTGCATGCCAGCGCGGCGATGGGCGTGGCGCCGGGCCGCTGCGTCGTGGTGGAGGACAGTCCCGCCGGCATCGCGGCGGCGAAGTCCGCCGGCATGCGGGTGGTCGCCTTCGCCGGCGGCTCGCATGCGCGCTCGCCGCAGCACCGGGCGACACTGCTGGAGCTTCGACCCGACGCCTTGTTTGACGACATGCGGGAATTGCTCCAGTTTGTCCGCAGGCAAGAGGACGGCGGGAAAGAAGATTGATGCGCGATCTGATCGTTGCGGTGGACATCGGCACGGGCAGTGCCCGCGCCGGCGTCTTCGACCGGAGCGGCGGCCTGCTCGGGCGTTCCGAGCATCCGATCGCCATGCGCCGCCCGAGCGCCCGCATCGCCGAGCATGATTCGGAGGATATCTGGCGGGCCGTCTGCGTCGCGGTGAAGGCCGCCTGCGCGGCGGCGGGGGCGGATGCCGCCCGCATCGCCGCCCTCGGCGTCGACGCGACCTGCTCGCTGGTGGTGCGCGACACGGCCGGAAGGCCGCTTGCCGTTTCCGGCGGCGAGGACGCGCGCTGGGACACCATCGTCTGGCTCGATCATCGCGCGCTGGAGGAGGCGGACCTGTGCACCGCGACGGAGCATCCCGTCCTGGCCCATTCGGGCCGCGTGATGTCGCCGGAAATGCAGATGCCCAAGCTGATGTGGCTGAAGCGCCGCCGGCCGGAGCAATGGGCGAGGGCCGGCTATTTCTTCGACCTCGCCGATTTCGTCACCTGGCGGGCGACCGGCTCCGCCGCCCGCTCGCGCTGCACGACGGCCGCCAAGTGGAACTACCTCTCCCATCGCGAGAGCGGGTGGAGCGACGGCTTCCTCGAGGCGATCGGGCTTGAGGACCTGCGCGAGCGCGGCCGCCTGCCGGAGGAGACCCTGCCGGTCGGCGCGGCCGCCGGGCGGCTCACGGCGGACGCCGCCGCCGATCTCGGCCTTCATACGGACTGCGTGGTGGCGACCGGCCTCATCGACGCCTATGCCGGCGCGCTCGGCGTGCTCGGCCCCTTTGCCGGGGACCCGGAGACGCTGGAGCGCCGACTGGCGCTGATCGGCGGCACGTCGAGCTGCATCGTCGCCTTCTCGCGCGCGGAGAAATTCGGCTTCGGCATGTGGGGGCCCTATTACGAGGCGGTGCTGCCGGGGCAATGGTTGATCGAGGGCGGCCAGTCGGCGACGGGCGCGCTGCTCGACCATGTCGTGCGCAGCCACAGCGCCGGCGGCGAGCCCAGCGCGGAAAACCATGCGCGGATCGCCGCGCGCATCGGCGAGTTGCGGGCGCTGGAAGGCGAAAGCTTCGCCGCGCGGCTGCATGTGCTGCCCGATTTCCACGGCAATCGCTCGCCGCTTGCCGATCCGCATGCGCTCGGCGTGATCAGCGGGCTTTCCCTCGATGCCTCCTTTGACGGGCTGTGCCGGCTCTACTGGCGCACTGCGGTCGCCATCGCGCTCGGCATCCGCCATATCCTCGAGGCGCTCGGAGAATACGGCTATGCGGTCGACACGCTGCATGTCGCCGGCGGCCATGTGCGCAATCCGCTGCTGATCGAGCTTTACCGCGACGTCACCGGCTGCCGCGTGGTGGTGCCGGGCATGGGCGATGCGGTGCTTTCGGGGACGGCGATGGTCGCGGCGGTCGCCGGCGGGCTCCATGCCGATCTTCCGGCGGCCGGCGCGGCGATGTATGCCGGGGGCACGGAGCTTAGGCCCGATGCCGCCCGCAGGGCCGGCTACGAGCGGGACTACCGGTGCTTTCTCGCGCTCTGCCGCCATCGGGCGGAGCTGGAGGCGATCGGCTGAGACGATTCTCGAAAAAAGTTGCAACCGACCGGAACCAAAGCGCGGACCGTGGGTTTCTCCGTCGTCACCGGTCTGCGCATATCCCCCAAATGCGAGCCCCTCGACCGGTGATCACCACGGCACCGTGTCCCCCTCCGGTTCGTGGAGACTCAAGCAGCCAGTGCCCCCCAGGCGCTGGCTGTTTTTCTTGTGCGCGATGCGGACAGGAAAGTGGCGGCGGTGGGCGTGCCATCCCACCGCCGCCGCCGCGCCGCCGCTGCGGTCGTCCGGGAGCGGGATCAAGCCGCTGCGCGGGCCTGCGGCGTGAAGAGAAGAGCCTGGTTGATGAGCACCTTCACCTGTTCCGGGTTGAAGGGCTTCGACACGAGGAACGCCGGTTCGGGACGCTCGCCCGTCAGAAGCTTTTCCGGATAGGCGGTGATGAAGATGACGGGGATATCGGTGCGCGAGAGGATCGTGTTCACGGCGTCGATGCCGGAGGAGCCGTCGGCGAGCATGACATCGGCGAGGACGAGGCCGGGCCTGCTGCTGCTCCACAGCGCTTCGGCCTCCGCCTGGGTGCGGGCGATGCCGGTGACCCGGTGGCCCATGCCGTTCACCATATGGGCAAGGTCGAGCGCGATCAGCGGCTCGTCCTCGATGATCATGATGCCGGTCTCGGCCTGGGCGGCGATCTGCGCGAAGGCGGCGTCGAGCAGGGCGCGGATGGCGTCGGTGTCCGCCTCGAGGATCTCGGCGGCCGTGTCGACCGGGAAGCCCTCGACCGTCGCCAGCAGCAGGGCCTGCCGGCCGAGCGGCGGCACGCCCGAAAGATCGAAGGGCGCTTCCGCGCCGGGGACGATGGAACTCGCGCCGCGACCCATGGAGACCGGCAGCGAGGAGATGATGCGGCTGAGGAGACAGAAGAGCCTCATCTTGTCGTCGCCGCCTTCCGGCATGACCGAGGGATCGACGAGAATGGTCTCCAGCATGGCCGCCACATAGGCGTCGCCCGAGGACTGGGTGCCGGTGAGGGCGCGTGCATAGCGGCGCAGGGCCGGCAGGTGTGGACCGATGCGGTCGGAGATCGGCATGATGTTCCCCTGTTCTCGATTTGCTGCATTGGCAGTTGACGGTTTCAACGCGGAAGCCAAATTTAGGTTCCGGGGACGGGAACTTTTTTTCACCGCGGGCATTTCCAAGCCAAAATCGTCACAAGGGCGTGACATGGGCGCAGATTAAAGGGCGCGGATAAATGAAAGTGGCCAAGAGTGAATAGCGTGAGCACTACACACAGCATGGACAAGCCTCCCAGGAAACCCGACGATCCGAATGCGCAAATCGCGACGAAGCTGCGCGCGTTCTATCATTCGGTGCAGGAGGAGGCGTTGCCCCAGAGATTCCTGGATCTTCTCGAGAAGCTGGATGCCGTCGAAAGCGGCGTGCAACGGGCCGAGTGAGGACACGATGGACCGGGAACAGACGACTTTCAAGCGCGAGATGCTGGCAGTCCTGCCGAGCCTGCGCGCCTTCGCGATCTCGCTCATCGGCCGGCCCGACCAGGCCGACGACCTCGTGCAGGACACCATCATGAAGGCCTGGGCCAAGCAGGAGCAGTTCGAGATGGGCACGAACATGAAGGCCTGGCTCTTCACGATCCTGCGCAACGAGCTCTACAGCAAGCTGCGCAAGCGCGGCCGCGAGGTGCAGGATTCCGACGGCATCTTCACCGAGAACCTCGCGCAGCATCCCTCGCAATACGGCTCGCTCGACATGCAGGACTTCAAGAAGGCGCTGGAGAAGCTGCCGGACGAGCAGCGCGAGGCGATCATCCTCGTCGGCGCCTCCGGCTTCTCCTACGAGGAGGCGGCGGAAATCTGCGGCTGCGCGCTCGGCACGATCAAGAGCCGCGTGAACCGCGCCCGCCAGCGCCTGCAGGAGCTTCTGCAGGTGAACGGCGAAAGCGACTACGGGCCGGACGCGGTGTCCGCGCCGATCACCTCGCGCGCCTTCGCATCGTGAGGCAAGGGCAGGCCGCCCGTCTTTCTGGCGGGCGGAGGGAAGATCAAGAAAGATCGGCGCGAATTTGCATCCGGTTGCGCGCTCGGCGGGTGAAAACGGATGCGGAATCGCGTACCGGAACCATATGAAGGACAATATCCAGCCATCGTCGTCCGAAGTCGCCGCGGTCCTGGCCGAGCCCGACCGTCTGGCGGCGCTCGACGCGGCCATGCCGGTCTTTCTCGGCCCCGATGCCGATTTCGACGATATCGCCGCGCTCGCCGCCGCGCTCTTCGACGCGCCGATCTCCCTCGTCACCGTGCTCGGCCGCACGGACCAATGGTTCCTTGCCCGCCTGGGCACGCCGGATATCCGGGCGCCTTCGGAGGATTCCTTCTGCGCGCGGATGATCGCGGTCTGTCCCGGCGAGCCGTTCACCGTCGCCGATGCGCGGAAGGATCCGCGTTTTTCCGACCTGCCGAGCGTTACCGGCGAGCCGCATCTGCGCTTTTATGCCGGCGCGCCGATCGTGCTCGACGGCCGGGCGATCGGCACCGTCTGCG
Source organism: Shinella sp. (assembly GCA_039812945.1). GTDB lineage: Bacteria > Pseudomonadota > Alphaproteobacteria > Rhizobiales > Rhizobiaceae > Shinella. The sequence goes on along the minus strand of JBDHSZ010000008.1, from coordinate 29,543 downwards.
TCCTCGATGCAAGGCCCCGCGAGCCTGTCGCGGCGGAGCGCTTGCAGCGGCTGAAGCGGTTGGCGGCGCTTGCCGGCTCGCTCATCAAGCTGAAGGACGAGGCGCGGCGGCGCACGCTGGCGGCGGAGCTGCTGTCCCGCGAGGAGAAGCGCCATGCGCTGGCGCTCGATGCCGCCAATGTGGCGAGCTGGCTGTGGGACACCTCGACCGGCATCGTTTCCGGCAACGAGACCTTCTACCGCATGCTCGGCGTGAAGCCGGCGAAGCCGATGAGCGCGCGCAAGTTCTTCTCCTGCGTGCATCCGGCCGATCGCAAGCGCACCATCGGCCGGCTGCGCAACGCGCTTGCCACCGGCAACGAATATGACGGCGTGTTCCGGGCGATGAAAACCGGCCGCTGGCTGCTCGGCCGCGGCCGCGTGCACGAATGGGACGCGGAGGGCCGGCCGAGCGTGTTCCTCGGCATCAATGTCGACGTCACCGACGCCCAGCTCGCCTCCGAGCGGACGCGCCTCCTGCTGCGCGAATTGAACCACCGGGTCAAGAACACGCTGGCCATGCTGCAATCGCTGGCGCGCCAGACGCTGCGGCAGACGAGCGATCCGGTCGAGTTCATGGACGCCTTCGCCGGGCGCCTGCAGTCGCTCTCCGAGGCGCATGGCCTGCTCAGCGACCACGAATGGGGCGTGATCCATCTGAAGATGCTGCTGCAGAAGCAGATCATGCCCTATGCGATGGACTACGAGAGCCAGGTCGAGATCCACAAGGACGAGGTGGAACTGGGGCCGGACCAGGCGGTGGGGCTCGGCCTCGTGCTGCACGAGCTTGCCACCAATGCCCGCAAATACGGGGCCCTGTCGGTGCGCACGGGCAAGGTGGTGATCACCGCCCGCGTGCTCGACGAGGAGGGCCAGCACGTTCTCCACTTGACCTGGCACGAGGTCGGCGGGCCGCCGGTGCATCCGGGCAACCGGCGCGGCTTCGGCTCCGTGCTGATCGAGCGCAGCCTCGACAAGATCCTCGGCAGCAGCGTGCATGTCGAGTATCTGCCGAAGGGCGTCACGGCGGTCATCCGCGTGCCGTTGTAAGGATCAGTCGTCGCGGCGCGATTTCGGGGCGAGAAGGAAGCCGAGCGCCAGGGCGACGGCGGTGGCCGCGAAGGGCTTGCGCACGGCGGCGGTGGCGGCGGCCGCCATGAGGTCGCGGCGGGCGGCGAGCCGATCGCGGCGGATGCGGCGCAGCTCGCGCTCGCGCCTGTTGCGCGCGGCGACGACGGCAAGGACGATCAGCGCCAGCAGCAGGAAGCCGCCGGCAAGGCCGAAGAGGGCGGGGACCGTGCCGTAGCGCTCGGCAAGCGCCACCGAGGCCCCGACGAGGGCGAGGCCATAGGCGCTGAGCAGCAGCACGCCGATGACAAGGCCGGCGATCGCGTTGCGCCGGGCGATGTCCACCGTCTCGTCCACCCGGTCGGTGACGCGGGTGACGAGGTTTTGGATGAGAATGGCCCCCAGGGACAGCATGCCGTTCGTGCTCCGCATGGAATGAGAGGAAGGAACCGCCGCGCGGCGGCTCCGGTCGTGAGGCGGGACGATCAGCGCCGCAGCAGGGCGGCGAGGACGAAGCCGGCCGCCGCGGCGATGCCGAGCGTGGCGAGCGGGTGATCGTGCACGGCCTTGCGGGCCTTGCGGCCGGAATCCTGGTAGCGCGCCTGGAGATCGGCGAGGATGTCCTCGCCGGCCGCGATCATGTCGCTGATATCGCCTTGCGCACGGTCCTTGAGGTCCTGGGCGGCATCGTCGACCTCCGCTTTCGCCGCGCGGGCCTTCTTGCGGATGTTGCCGGCGCCACTCGCGGCATCCTTGGCGAGCACGCGGGCGAGCGAGGCGATCTCCTCGCGCAGCTCGGCGATCCGCTCCTCGACCGCCTGGGCTTCCTCGCCCAGTCCGTTGCGAAGGGTCTTGCTGCGGGACGAAAACAGTCCGGTGGCCATGCCGTTTCTCCTTTGCGGTCGCCCGCGGCAGGCGCGGGCCGAACAGCGCTCCACCCCCTTGGCGGAACGGTCTTGCGGTCAGACAAACGCGCAAAGGTGCGAAAGGTTCCGTAAGGCGCTGGAAAATCAGGCCGAAGCGGTGTGAGGCAGGACGAAGGGCACGCCGGCGGCGGGCACGCCGTTGATGCGCATGCGGCAGCCGAAGACGCTCTCCATCGCATCGTCGGTCATCACTTCGCCGGGGGCGCCGGAATGTTCGATGCGGCCGGCCTTCATCATCACCATATGGTCGGCGAACATGGCGGTGAGGTTGAGGTCGTGCATGACGGCGATCACGCCGCCGCCGCCCTCGCAATAGCGGCGGGCGAGCTGCATGATGGTGAGCTGGTGGCGGATGTCGAGCGCCGAGACCGGCTCGTCGAGCATCAGGAAGCAGGGCTCGCCGTCGAGCACCGGCTCCCAGATCTGCGACAGCACGCGGGCAAGCTGAACGCGCTGCTGCTCGCCGCCGGAGAGCTCCTGGTAGAAGCGGCCGGCAAAGCCGGCGAGGTCGACGGCCGAAAGGGCCTCGGCCGTCACCGCGTCGATGCGGCCCGCATGGCGGTTCGGCCCGACGGTGAGGCCGAGGCGGACGATCTCGCGCACCGTGAAGGGGAAGGCGATGGTCGCCGCCTGCGGCAGCACGGCGCGCCTGGTGGCGAGCTGCCAGGGTTCCAGCGCGCGGATGTCCCGGCCGTTGAGACGGATGTCGCCCTTGCTGGCGAGCTCCCCGGCGATCGCCTTGAGGGTCGTCGTCTTGCCGGAGCCGTTGGGGCCGACGATGGCGGTGAGCCGGCCGGCCTTGGCCTCCAGCGAGACGCCGTGCACGATGGTCTTGCCGGACAGGCTGACCGTGAGGTTCCTTGCGCTGATCATGGCCGTCACCAGCCGTTCCGCGTGCGGTCGCGCAACAGCACCCAGAGGAAGAAGGGCGCGCCGGCAAGCGCGGTGATGATGCCGATCGGCAGTTCCGCCGGGGCGACGATGGTGCGCGCCAGCATGTCGGCGCCGAGCAGCAGCACGCCGCCGAGCAGCGCGGCGGCCGGCAGCAGGTAGCGATGGTCCGGGCCGATGACGATGCGCAGCAGATGCGGCACGACGATGCCGACGAAGCCGATGCCGCCGCTGACGGCGACCGAGGCGCCGACCGCGCCGGCGACGGCGACGACGGCGGTGTATTTCAGCCGCTGCACCTTCACGCCCATGTGGAAGGCGGCGGCCTCGCCGAGGGTGATGGCGTTGAGCCCGCGCGCGAGGAACGGCACGACGAGGAGGGCGACGAGGATGATCGGGCCGGCGGCGAAGAGCTTCATCCAGGTCATGCCGGCGAGCGAGCCGAGGCCCCAGAAGGTGATGTCGCGCAACTGCTTGTCGTCGGCCATGTAGATGAGGATGCCGGTGACGGCGCCGGCGAGCGCGGCGATGGCGATGCCGGCGAGCAGCATGGTGGCGACGGAGGTCTGCCCGCCGCGCGTGGCGATGCGGTAGAGCAGCAGCGTGGTGAGGAGGCCGCCGGCGAAGGCGGCGAGCGGCAGCGCATAGGCGCCGAGCGCCAGCATGATGCCGGCCGGCAGGGCGCTGCCGAGCACGATCATCAGCACCGCGCCGAGCGCCGCGCCGGAGGAGATGCCGACGAGGCCGGGATCGGCCAGCGGATTGCGGAACAGGCCCTGCATGACCGCGCCGGACATGGCGAGCGCCGCGCCGATGAGGAAGCCGAGCAGGGCGCGGGGCATGCGGATGTCGAAGACGATGATGCGGTCGCGCAGGCTGAGCGCGGTGTCTTCCGCGCCCGAGACGAGCGCGCCGATGACGCCCAGCGCCGAGGCGTCCGAGGCGCCGGTCGCGATGGAAAGGGCGAGCGCGGTGAGGGAGAGCACGACGAGCACGGCGAGCGTCAGGCGCGCGGCGGCCGTGCGGTCGCCGGTCCTCTGCGCCTCGCCGGAACGCATCAGCCGGAAGCCGCGCGCAATGGGACCGCGCATGGCGTCATTGAGAGACATTGCCGGATTTGCCGTAGAGTTCTTTGTCGAGGTCGGTGATGGCCGAGGCGGTGCGCGGGCCGAAGCCGAGCATGTGCAGGCCGTCCAGCCGCACGATCGCCTTGCTCTTGGCGGCCGGCGTGAGCGAGATCGCCGGGTGAGCGAAAATCTCCTCGTCGGTGCTCGTGCCGGCGCCGCGCGCCATGACCATGACGATATCGGGCTTCGCGTCGATGACGGCCTCGTCCGTCAGCGGCTTGTAGCCGTCGAACGCGCCGTCCGTCGCGTTGACCGCGCCGGCAAGGGCGATGATGCCGTCCGCCGCCGTATGGCCGCCCGCGGCCATGATGCGGCCGTTCTGGAAGCTGAGGACGAAGAGGACGCGCTTGCGCTCGCTTTCCGGCCGCCTGGCCGCTTCGGCGATGGCCTTGTCGAGGTCGGCGCCCACCTTCTCCTCGAGGGCCTTGGCCTTTTCCGGCACGCCGAGGAAATCGCCGACGATGGCGATCTTCCTGAGGATCGCCGCGCGGTCGTAGCCCTCGGGCACGGTCTCGAAGGGGATGCCGGCGCTCTTCAGCACGGCGAGGGCATCGGGCGGGCCGCTGCCTTCGACGGCGAGGATGGCGGTCGGGTTGACGGCGATGACGCCTTCCGGCGAGAGGGCGCGCATATAGCCGACATCCGGCAGCTTCATCGCCTCTTCCGGATACATGCTGGTGGAATCGCGGGCGACGAGCCGGCCTTCCTCGCCGAGCGCATAGACGATCTCGGTGATGGCGCCGCCGATCGTCACGAGCCTGGAGCTGTCGACCTTCTGCATCTCCTGCGCGACCGCCTGGCGGACGAAGCCGCCGTCGCCGCCTGCCGTGAACGGCAGGAGAAAGGGAGCGGAAAGCGCAAAGACGGTGAGGGCCACTTCCCAGGGGCGGGCGCGGCGGAAATCGAAGCTCTTGCTCATGATGCGATCCTACAGGGTTTCCAGGGGCCCGCCGTCTTCACGGGAGACCCTGTCCTAGTGCATTTGTCTTCAGGGCGGTTCCGGACGCAAAATCGCAACACGGGCTCGCCGGAAACGCCGCTCTCCCGCTCAGGCGGCGGCGCTGTCCGGGCGCGGCAGGCCGGCGAGGATCTCGCGCCAGTCGGCGCGCTCCGCCATGCCTTCCTTCCGCTTGCCGAAGAACTGGACGATCATCTCGCCGCTCGCGTCATAGGCTTCCAGCGAGGTGACGTGGCCGTCGGAGGTCGGCTTGCGCACCACCCAGCACTCGGCGATGTGATCCGTGCGCAGGTGCATGTGGAAGGTCGGGTCCATGACGTTGATCCACGGGCCCATCGGCTGGATGTTCTTCACCGGGCCGGTGTGGATCTGGATGGCGCCGTTGTTGCCGACGAAGCACATGATGTCGGCCTCGCGCTCGGCCGAGGCGCGCAGCAATTCGCTGACGGCGTCGGCGCGCACCTCATGGGCGAAGTCGTCGCCGACGCTGCGCACGGCGTCCTGGCGGGCGACCTTGAGCTTGCGCAGCAGGCCGAAGAACTGGTGGGTATCCGTCATGGCGCTCCAGCCTTCGCGCAGCGCGGCGACGTCGACCGGGCCGGTCTCGACGGTCTTTTCCGGGGCGACCTCGACGAAGTCCTGCGACTGGTCCTCCAGGCGGAAGTCGGCGACGATGGCGTCATAGGCCTCCAGGTTGGAGGCGGGGCGCAGATGCACCTTGTGCACGGCGGTGCCGGCCTTGTCGAAGAACTGCAGGCTGCGGCGGACCTGCTCGCCATCGGTCTTCGTCACCGCGAAGCCGTGCGCCCAGGCGCTGGGGAAGATGCGCAGGTCGACGTTCTCGCCGAGCACGATCGAGGCGTGCTTGCCGGTGTCGATCTTCTCGAAGACGCCGATCTTCTCGTGCACGACGCTTTCGTTGCGGGTGAGGACCATGACCTCGCCGAGCGCGGCGGCGCGCTCCAGGAAGCGGTTTGCGCCGCCGTCGATGCGGATCGCCGTCAGGCCGACCTCGGCCGCGACGAGGGCGGCCTCCGAAATGCCGAGTTGGGCGGCGATGTCACGCTCGCGCATCTTCGGGTTCTCGGCGCGGAAGGCGCGGATTTCGGCGGGGGTCGGTCGGGTCGTGCTGGTCATCGGCTGGCCTTCATCGATCTGCGCCCTGTCGTTTCCACCATGCTGCGACGGACCGGTAACGTCCTGACGGAACAGAGGTTTGACGGGGTTTTTGTCGTTTACTATCTTGACTTCATAACTCATATTTATTTATGCACGCAATACCGGTGCCGCAAAGTCATGTTAAATCTTTGGGGCACCGGGAAGACCGCGGCCGGTGCCCTCGGCCGATTTTCGAACCGGTACACGAACAGGCGAGCCAATGACCCCACGCATCCTTCTTCTTTCGGCGCTGATGTCCGCCGCCGCCGCTTGCGGCGCCGCGGCCGAGGAGGCCGCCGCCAAGGGGCTGGACGTCGAGCTGAACGCGCTGGCGCCTTCCCAGAAAGGCTGCCTCTTCACCTTCGTCGCGGCGAACGGCTTTGCCCAGAACGTCTCGAAGGTCTCTTTCGAATTCGTCATCTTCAACGACAAGGGCACGGTCGAGCGCCTTGCGCTGCTCGATTTCCGCGACCTGCCGGCGGGCAAGTCGAAGGTGCGCCAGTTCGATGTGCCGGGCATCAAGTGCGAGACGGTTAAGAACCTGCTGATCAACGATGCGCCGGTCTGCGAGGGCGAGGGGCTCGACAAGAGCCGCTGCATGGACGGCATCGCCACGCGCAGCAAGGCGGCCGCCGGCCTCGAAGGTTGAGTTGAGTGGCGCCGCGCATGACGCTGCGGCGCGTCGAACGGGATGACGGGTGATATCATGGCTGGTAGCAAGTGGCTCTGGGGCGGCGCGGGCATTCTTTCCCTGCTCGCCCATGCCGGCGCGGCGGCGATCCTCACCATGGCGCCCGCGCCAAAGGACGAGGAGGCGCTGATCGCCGGCGGGGTCGTCGCGGAAGTGGCGATGCTCGGCAACGGCGCGTTCGAGGCAGTGGAATCGGGCAATCCCGAGGAGGCGATCACGCCCGAGACGATCCAGCCCGACATCGCCGAGCCGGTGCCGCAGGACGTCGCGGAAATCCAGCCGACCGAGATCCAGCCCGAGATGGCCGAGATCGCGCCGGTCGATCCCGTCCTGTCCGAGCCCGTCGAGGAGCTCATCGTCCCCTCCGCCGAGGTGGAGATCGCGGCGGTGCCCGTTCCGGAGATCAAGCCGGAGATCGAGCCGGAAGAGGTCAAGCCGGTTCCGAAGGTGAAGAAGGAGCAGCCGGTCAAGAAGGTCGAGCGCAAGCAGCCGAAGCAGAAGATCGTCAAGAAGGCCGGCGAGAAGGGCAAGGCCCGGGAGAACGCCACCAGGGGCGAGGTCGACGGCTCGGCCGAGGTGAAGACCGCCTCCGTCGGCGGCCAGAAGAAGGGCAATTCGTCCATGGCGGGCAATGCCGCCGTCAGCAATTATCCGGGCAAGGTGCGCAACAAGATCAACCGGGCCAAGCGCCGCGCGCCGGGCGGCGAGCGCGGCAGCGTGGTGGTGAGCTTCGTCGTCGGCTCCGGCGGGCAGGCGAGCGGCATCCGCGTCGCGCGCTCCTCCGGCAGCGCGGCGCTCGACCGGGCGGCGGTCGATTCGGTGCAGCGCGCCGCGCCCTTCGCCAAGATCCCCGAGGCGGCCGGGCGCTCGTCCTGGGCCTTCAACGTGCCGATCGTCTTCAACTGAGGCTTCCTTTCCCGCCGTCCTCCAGCCGGCGGGAATTTTTTGCGTGAAAATATGACTTTCATAGTCATGTTTATACTTTACTCTGAAAATCAAGTTTTGTAGGTTGCCCCCGAACCGAGGCTCCGACCACGCGGAGTGCCAAAGGGGAGTTGCATGAATTCGATGACTGCGGGCCGCATGGAATCGGTCCTGAAATCCATGATCGCCGAGCGCGACCGGCGCATCGCGGACCTGGAGCGCCAGCTCGCCGCGCTCAAGAAACAGCTCGCCGGCCCACAGGCGCCGGCCGACGCGCCGCCGGCCGCCGCGCGGATCGAGGCGAGGGCGCCGCAGGCGCCCCGCAGCGTGGAAGTCACCAAGGTGAAGCGCCGGACCGGCGAAGCGGAGAGGAAGGCGATGCGCGAGAAGCACAGGCAGCAGCAGCAGGCCCGCCAGCAGCAGGACAGCGACGCCCAGAAGGCGGACAAAGCCGGCCTCGAGGGACGCAGCTTCCTCTATGTCGGCGGCCGGGATTGCCAGGTGGCGCATCTGCGCCAGATCGCCAGCTCCTATGGCGCCAACCTCATCCATCACGACGGCGGCCTGCGCGAGGCGGTCTCGCGCATCGACAACGTGCTGCCCTCGGTCGACTGCGTCTTCTGCCCCATCGACTGTATCAGCCACGATGCCTGCATCCGCGTGAAAACGGGCTGCAAGAAGTGGGAGAAGGCCTTCGTGCCGCTGCGCAACGGCAGCAAATCCTCCTTCGAGCGCGCCCTGCAGAGCATGAGCCAGGGAGACGGTACGCAGTGAGCGACGAAAGACCCGAAGCCTTCATGATGATCGGCCTGCACAAGCTGGCGGCGCAGAACGGCGACGGCCTCGTGCCGGAACTCTACGCCCTGCTGACGCGCCGGGCGGAAATCCTCGGCAGCGCCAATGTCACGGCCTTTCCGGCGCAGGACGCCCGCCCGCCGGCCCGTCAGGCGCGTTTCGAGGACGCGCCCACGCTTGAAGCGCGCAACGACAATGTCGTAGCATTCCCCCGGCCGCTCAGGATGCGGCTGGATTCGCACTGAGGGATATTGCCGCATGTTCGTCGCCATGAACCGCTTCCGCATCGCCATCGGCCATGAGGACGCCTTCGAGACTATCTGGAAGGGCCGGGAATCCAGCCTTGCCGAAATGCCCGGCTTCAAGACCTTCCATCTTCTGCGCGGCGACACCAATGCGGAGGAGGGCTACACGCTCTTCGCCTCGCACACCGTCTGGGCGAGCAAGGACGATTTCACCGCCTGGACGCAATCGGAAAACTTCCGCCAGGCCCACAAGAACGCCGGCGACAACCGGGGCCTCTATCTCGGTCCGCCGAAATTCGAGGGGTTCACGGCGGTCGTCGGCGCCTAGAGCATTTTCGGTGAACTCCGGTTCACCGGAAATGCTCTAGATTCTTGTTTTTGACGCATTATCCGACGCCAAAGCGGCTTCGCTTCGGCTGGAAATGCTCTAGGCGCCATCCGGGCCTGTTTCGAGATCGCCAGCGCTTCGGGGATGCCCGGAGCGCTGGTTTTCATGTGTCCTGCCGCGGCAGGAAGGCGCCGAGCGCCACCGCCAGCCATCCGGCCATCATCGTGACCCCGCCGGTCGGCGCGGACATCGGGAAGAGGCCGTGTCCCGCGAAATGGCGGAAGACGAGGTCGCCGGCAAAGAGCGCGGTGCCGAGGATCAGCAGCACGGCGGCGAGCGGCGCGGTGCGCATGGACGGCCAGGCGGCGTAAAGCGCGACCAGCGCCGGCGCATGGGCAAGGCACATGGCGGAGGCGCCGGCCATAAGGCGCGGATCGCTGCCGTGGGAGGCCGCTGCGGCCGCGGCGACGCCGGAAAGGCCCATCAGGCCGGCGATAAGAAGGCTTGCCGAACGAAGCGAAAAGGACATCGGGTTCATTCCTGGTTCTGCATGTGGTGGGCGAGCCGCGTCACGGGCTCGAGGATGACGTTGCGCAGCGCTTCGCCCGGCACCGTCTCCTCCAGCGCGCGCACGAAGCAGAGCAGCCATTCGTCCCGCTCCGCCGGGCCGATCGACGCCATGAAATGGCGGCGGCGCAGCATGGGATGGCCGCGCTTTTGCGTATAGAGCGGCGGTCCGCCGAGCCAGCCCGTCAGGTATTCGTAGAGCTTCTCCTCGCTGCCGGAAAGGTCGGCCGGGTGGAGGGCGCGGCAGCGGGCCGCTTCCGGCAGCGTGTCCATCAGCGCGTAGAAACGCCGGGTCAGCGCGCGCACCGCCGCTTCGCCGCCGACCGCCTCGTAGAGGGTGACCGTCTCGCCCTGCCGCTCCCGGTTTTCCGTCGTGTCCACTATCGCTCTTCCCGTTCCCGCCGGTCTTAGCGCCGCCGCGCGGGGCGCGCAATCCCGGCCCTCGGCGCTGCGACGAAGCGCCCGCGCGCCCGTCTCCGGCCGATTGACAAGAAACCGTCCAGACGGTATGTTTATGGCATGAGCAAGGCCCATCACCGCAAGAAGCATCCCGAAGCCGTCCGCCAGCAATTGCTGGAGGTCGCGGCGCGGCTGTCGCTGGAAAAGGGGCCGTCGAGCGTCACCCTCGATGCGGTCTCCCAGGCGGCGGGCGTCAGCAAGGGCGGCCTGCTGCACCATTTCCCCAACAAGCTCTCGCTGCTCGACGGGCTGTTCGACGACCTGACGGAGAAGTTCGACCGGGTGCTGGCGGAGAGGATGCGGGACGACCCGGAGCCGAGGGGGCGCTTCACGCGGGCCTATGTCGCCATCTGGTTCCTGCCGGCGGGCATGGCGGACGGCGAGCGCTGGAAGGTGCTGACCGTCGCGCTCATTTCCGAGCCGCATCTGCGCGAGCGCTGGCGACAATGGCTCGACCGGCAGCTTGCGGAGAATGTCGGCACGGATTCCGCCATCGACACCATGCTGGTGCGCTATGCGGTGGACGGGCTGTGGCTTGCCGACCTGCTCGGCGCGCCGGTCATGGACGAGCCGACGCGCGCGGCCATGCTGGAGCGGCTGCTGACGCTCTCGCGCGCCTGAACCCATTTGCAATTCGCGTCATCGAGACGCCGTTGGCGCATTGGCGCCGGAGATCCGTCATGAACCTCACCGCCGTCTATGCCATCCTCGTCGTCGCCATCGTCTTCGAGGTGCTCGGCACCTCCGCCATGCAGGCCGCCCAGCATTTCACGCGCCTCGCGCCGACGGTGACGATGGTGGTCTGCTATGCCATCGCCTTCTTCTTCCTGTCGTGGAGCCTGCGCTACCTGCCGGTCGGCATCGCCTATGCGATCTGGAGCGGGCTCGGCATCGTGCTGATCTCGCTGGTCGGCTATGTCGGCTTCGGCCAGAAGCTCGATCTTGCCGCCGTCCTTGGCCTCGGCCTCATCATCGCCGGCGTCGTCGTGCTGAACCTTTTCTCCAAATCGACATTTCATTGAAAGGGAGCCGGAATCGGGCAGCCCCCCGCTTGCCAAGAGGCGGGACTGCCTCTATCGCTTCCGTCGAATTGAAAGCGGTTTCAATTTCCAGTTTCAGAGGAACGGCACATGGCGATACGCACCATCGTATGGGGTGAGAACATCCACGAGCAGACGAACGAGATCGTCCGCTCGATCTATCCGGACGGCATGCACAACACGATCGCCGGGGCGCTCAACCGGGATCCCGCCATCGCCGCGACGACGGCGACCCTGCAGGAGCCGGAACACGGCCTGACGGAGGCGCGCCTTGCCGAGACGGACGTGCTGCTCTGGTGGGGCCACAAGGACCACGGCGCGGTGAGCGACGAGGTCGTGGAGCGCGTGGCGAGGCGCGTGTGGGAGGGCATGGGCCTCCTCGTCCTCCATTCCGGCCATTTCTCCAAGATCTTCAAGCGGCTGATGGGCACGCCCTGCGCGCTGAAATGGCGCGAGGCCGGCGAGCGCGAGCGCGTCTGGGTCGTCAATCCGCGCCATCCCATCGCCGAGGGCCTCGGCGAGAACTTCGTGCTGGAGAACGAGGAGATGTATGGCGAACAGTTCTCCGTGCCGGAGCCGCTGGAGACCGTGTTCATCTCCTGGTTCGCCGGCGGCGAGGTGTTCCGCTCGGGCCTCACCTGGCGCCGCGGGGCGGGCAACGTCTTCTATTTCCGCCCCGGCCACGAGACCTATCCGACCTATCACGACGCCACCGTGCAGAAGGTGCTGGTCAACGGCGTCAAATGGGCCTTCAATCCGCAGGGCAGCTACACGGCGATCCACGACGCGCCGAACGTGCCGGTCGAAAAGGCGCTGGAGCCGATCGTCGAGCGCGGCCCGAAACTGCATGAAGCCGGCGAAGCCGGTTATCGCTGAGGCCATCGATGCGACTTCTCATCCTGGGAACAGGCGGCATGGCCAATACCCATGCCCAGCACTTCGCCGCCATCGACGGTGTCGAACTCGTCGGCGCCGTCGATGTCGACCCCTTGCGGGCGAGAGCCTTCGCGGACCTGCACGGCATCCCCAACGTCTTCACCTCGCTGGAGGAGGCGATCGCTTGGGACGGCTTCGACGCGGCGACCAACGTGACGCCCGACCGCGCGCACCATCCGACGACGCTGGCGCTGCTGGCGGCGGGCAAGCACGTGATGTGCGAGAAGCCGCTGGCGGAGAACTACGCCAAGGCCGACGAGATGGCCCGCGCGGCGGAGGCGTCCGGCCTCGTCACCATGGTGAACCTCACCTACCGCAACGTCGCGCCGCTGCAGATGGCGCGCGCCATGGTGCTGGCCGGCGAGATCGGCCGGGTGCGCCATGTCGAGGCCTCCTATCTGCAGAGCTGGCTCGTCTCCAAGGCCTGGGGCGACTGGGCGACGGAAAGCCAGTGGCTCTGGCGGCTCTCCACCCGGCACGGCTCGAACGGCGTGCTCGGCGATGTCGGCATCCACATCCTCGATTTTGCCAGCTACGGCGCGGCGAGCGACGTGGAACACGTCTTCGCCCGGCTGAAGGCCTTCGACAAGGCGCCGGACAACCGGATCGGCGAATACGACCTCGACGCCAACGACAGTTTCACCATGACGGTGGATTTCGCCAATGGCGCGCTCGGCGTCATCCATTCCAGCCGCTGGGCGACGGGTCATCTCAACGAGCTGCGCCTGCGCATGCACGGCGACCGCGGCGCGCTGGAGGTGATCCATTCCACCGAGGGCTCGAGGCTGCGCGGCTGCCTCGGCGAGGATGTCGAGAAGGCCGTCTGGCGGGAGATCGACGCCGGCACGGTGCCGACCAACTACCAGCGCTTCGCCGCCGCCGTCGCCGCCGGCCAGAAGATCGAGCCCGGCTTCCGCCACGCGGCCGAACTCCAGAAGGTCCTCGACCTCGCCATCGAGACCGAAAAGGGGCGGTGCGAGCTGAAGGTGTGACGTCAGGCCGGGGCAGGGCCCGTCGAGCCGCGAAGGATGAAATCGACGGGCCAGACCTCCTGCAAGGCCTCCGGCTCTTCTCCCTGCAAGAGCCGCACCACCATGTCGCCGATCCGCTCGCCCGCCGCGCGGATCGGCGATTGCGTCGTGGTGAGCGCCGGCACGAGATTGTCGGGGCTGAGATAGGGGAAGACGTCGTCATGGGCGACGAGGGAGACGTCCGCGCCCACCGTCAGCCCGGCGATGCGGATCGCCCGCATCGCCCCGAGCGCCGACATCATCGAGCCCGCCAGCACGGCGCTCGGCGGGAAGGGAAGGGCGAGGAAGGCCTGCATCAGCCGGAAGCCGGTCTCGTCGGTGAACTCGCCGTGGCCGATCAGGGCCGGATCGACGGGGAGGCCATGGGCGGCGAGCGTCCTGCGATAGGCCTCGTCCCGGTCCCTTGCATAGGTGCTCGCCGTGTCGCCGTTGATGAGCGCGATGCGGCGGTGGCCGAGAGCGGCGAGGTGCTCCGTCGCCGTCTCGACCGCGCCGAAATTGTCGATGTCGAGAAAGGCGAAGGGCTTTTCCGCCCGGCTGCGCCCGTGCACGATGAAGGGCAGCTCCAGCGCCTGCAGCAATGCGATGCGGGCATCCACGCAGGAAGGCGCGTGCAGGACTACCGCATCCACGCGCTTGCTGGCGGCAAGGCGGCGATAGGCGGCCGCTTCCTCCTCGCCGGTCTCGACGGTGGAGACGAGAATGTCGATGCCGTCCTGCTGCAGGCGCGTCGACAGCCCGCCCATGAACTCGCTCGAATGGGGGCCGAAGCGCCCGCCGCCGCGGAAGACGATGCCGATCGCCCCGGCCCGGCCGGTGGCGAGCCGCTGGGCGCTGATGTTCGGCCGGTAGCCGAGCCGCTCGGCGGCCTCCAGAACGCGCGCCCGCGTTTCGGCTTTCACCTCCGGATAGCCGCTCATCGCCCGGCTCACCGTCGTCTGCGACAGGCCGATGCGGGCGGCAAATTCCTTGAGGTTCATGCTGGTTCCCCCGCTGCGCTCGAGCCCGCGGCCGTTATGGACGCTTCGGCCCCGTGCAGCAAGCGCCACGGTTGCCCGCGCTATCCGCAGAGGTTGTGGTGGCCTACTTGATATTTGTCCACAACAAGCTAAGGTCACATTATTAAAGGAATGGTTGTGCGCCGGCGGTTCCGCCCGGCCGAAATATATTGCGACGTTGCGCGCCGGGGGCGGAAGCCGCCCGGCGCTGTTCACGATGATTTTCAGGAGACGTCATGCTGGTGGGCGCGAAGCTGCTGCCGGCAGCGGGTTCGTTTGCGCGTACGGAGCCGTGGCCGGAAGATATCGAAACGGAAACCGGCCGCCGGCTCCGGCCGCGTGCGCAAGAAGGCGGACGGGCAGGCCGGCAGGCGATCCCGCTGCTCTATACCAGAACCGCGAGCGGCCGGCTTGCCTCCTACCTGCGGGGGCTGGAGCGCCTGTTCGGCGTGCGCCGCGCCCGGCTTTCCGATCTCTTCCTTTCTCCCGCGCCCGTGCTGTTCCTGGCGGTCGAGGAGACGTTTCTCCTCTATGTCGTCGTCGGACTGCTACGGGCCGCGCTCGGCCGCCGCACGGCCGGCCTGCTCTTCCGGCCCTTGCCGATCGCCGCCTCGTCCCGCTGGCGCTGGCGCTGGAAACGCGCGGTGTTGCAGCGGCTGAAGCGCCGCCGCTGCATACAGACGCTCACCATCCTGCCGTTCAGCGCCTTCCCGGCCTTCTCCTCCATCGCCGACGGCTGGATCTACGACTTCCAGCTCTGGGACCTGACGGAGGAGGAGCGCCAGGCCATAGAGGCGCTGCGCGCCGAGCGGCGGTGGGTCGAGCGCCCGGTGCTGATGGCGATCGGCAAGCAGGCGGTGCGCAAGGGGCTCGATCTCTTCGCCGATATCTATGCCCGGTCCATCCCGTTGCGCCGGGCCTGCCAGTTCGTCGCCTGCGGCAAGGTCGAGACGGCGGCGGCCGAGCATGCCGCGGTGCTGTGCGAGGCCGGCGGCGTCTTGGTCGACCGCATGCTTTCCGATGCCCAACTGCTCGGCGTCTATGCCGGCAGCGAGGCCGTCTGGTGCTTCTATCCCCGCATCGGCGACCATACGATCGGCATTCTCGGCCGGGCGGTGCAACTCGGCATCCCCGTCGTCGTGCGGCAGGGCTCGATCGCCCATCGCCTGTGCATGGCCGAGACCCTCCCGCACATCGCCGCAAGCGCCGAGGAAATCGCAGCCCGCCTCACCGGCCCCTTGCCGCCGCGGGACGAGCCCGGCGGCCGAAGCGCCGCCCGACGCTTCGCCGAACACAGCGAGACGACGCTCCGCACGGCCCTCGGCCTGCCTGCCGGGCCTATGCCGCCGAAGGAGACGTGAGGAGCGTGGCAGGGATGACGACTATTGCTCGACGTCAGGCGGCTTGCCATCGCGGCAATCCCTTCCCGCCCGCCTTTTCGCGGAGGCCCTGTTATGTGTTCGGCAGAATCTCCAGCACCACCTCCGGCGGCCGGCAGAGCCGCGTCCCGAGCGGCGTCTTCACGAAGGGGCGATTGATAAGGATCGGCTCCGCGACCATATGATCGAGCAGCGTCTCATCGGAAAGGGCGGGATCGTCCAGCCCGAGCGCGGCATAGGGCGTGCCCTTCTCCCGCAACGCCGCCCGCACCGTAAGGCCGGCCGCGCCGATCAACGCCCGCAACTCCTTCTTCGACGGCGGCGAAGCGAGGTAATCGACGACGATCGGCTCGATCCCCGCATCACGGATGAGGCCCAGCACATTCCGCGAGGTGCCGCATCGCGCATTATGATAGATGACCACGTCCATGCGGAATTCCTCGGGGATACTGCTGCGACGAGGGTGTCTACGGATTATGTTTTGAAGTGGCGCACCCGGCAGGATTCGAACCTGCGACCTTTGGAATCGGAATCCAACACTCTATCCAGCTGAGCTACGGGTGCATCCCGAGGCGGTGAATCGCCTGTCCGATGAGAGGGTTCTTAGCCTAGCTGGGGGCGGGCTTCAATCGGGAAATTGCGGGGATGGGCAATCTCTTCGGCGGATTGCCGGCCTGAAGGGGAGCCGCCGGGTTGCCGGCGGCGTCCTTGCTTGTCAGGCGGTCTGCATGGCGCCGGGGCCGGGGATGGCTTTTTCCGGGACCTTGCCGAGGATGATCATGCCGAGGACCTCGTCCTTGGTCACGTCCTCCGTGCGGGCGTGGCCGACGACCTGGCCGTTCTTCATCACCGAGACGCGGTCGGCGAGGTCGAAGACGTCGTGGATGTCGTGGCTGATCAGGAAGATGCCGATGCCTTCCTTCTTGAGCTGCTTGATCAGCTCGCCGACCTGCGCGGTCTCCTGCGGCCCGAGCGCCGCCGTCGGCTCGTCCATGATCAGGATGCGGGCGTCGAAGAGGATGGCCCTGGCGATCGCCACCGACTGGCGCTGGCCGCCCGAAAGCGCCTTCACCGGCTCCTTGAAGCGCTGGAAGTTCGGGTTGAGGCGGCCCATCACCTCGCGGGTCTTGGCCTCCATGGCGACGTCGTCGAGCGTGCCCCAGGGGGTGCGCAGCTCGCGGCCGAGATAGAGGTTGGCGGCGGCGTCGACATTGTCGGCGACGGCCAGCGTCTGGTAGATCGTCTCGATGCCGTATTTCTTGGCGTCGCGCGGATTGTTGATCTCGGCGGGCTCGCCGTTGATCAGGATCTCGCCGGCATCGCGCCTGTAGGCGCCGGAGAGGATCTTGATCAGCGTCGATTTTCCGGCGCCGTTGTGGCCGAGCAGGGCGACGACCTCGCCGGGATAGAGATCGACCGAGGCATTGTCCACGGCATGGATGCCGCCGAAGGAGATGGAGATGTTCTTCATCTCCACGAGGGGCGTACGGGTGTCCGTCATTGGATGGGCTCCTCTTCTCTTACTTGGCGCGGGCGCGGTAGATCGTGTCGAGCCAGACGGCGACGACGAGGACCATGCCGACCACGATGCGCTGGAACGGCGTGTCGATGCCGACCAGCACCATGCCCGATTGCAGCGATTGCATGACGAGGGCGCCGAGCATGGCGCCCGCGATGGTGCCCATGCCGCCGGCGAGCGACGTGCCGCCGATGACGGCCGCGGCGATGGTGTAGAGCTCGTCGAGCTCGCCCTGCGCGTTCGTCGCGGCGTTGAGGCGGGCGGTGGAGATCGCCGCGGCGATGGCGCAGAGCATGCCCATCAGCGCGAAGATCTTGACCGTGACCCAGCGGGTCTTGATGCCGGCGAGCTCGGCCGCCTCGGGGTTGCCGCCGAGCGCGAAGACGTAGCGGCCGAAGCGCAGGCGCGTCGAGATGAAGGTCATGACGATGCCGACGACGATGGCGATCAGCACGGGAATGGCGATGCCGTGCGGAATGAACAGGCCGCCATCGGGCCAGGCGATGCCGTTGGCGTCGGCATATTTGCGGGCGATGGCGACCGGCCAGGGATAGCTGTTGACGACGGCGATCGCGCCGAGCACCAGGGCGCAGCCGACGGCGACCAGGAAATACTCGGCCCACATCGGGCGGAGCGGGAAGCCGAAGCGCTTGCGCTGCTTGCGCGAGTTGGCGATCGTCGCGACGATGGCGATGCAGGCGAGGATGCCGACGATCCAGCTCGCCGTCGCGCCGATCGAGCCCTCGGTGCCGCCGCCCATCAGGCGGAAGGTGGCGTCCATCGGGGCGACCGTGCGCCCGCTGGTGACGAACCAGGTGGCGCCGCGCCAGACGAGCAGGCCGCCGAGCGTGACGATGAAGGACGGCACGTTGAGGAAGGCGATGATCGCGCCGTGCAGCGCGCCGATGGCCGCGCCGAGCAGGAGGCCGGCGAGCAGCGTGACGATCCAGGTGGCCGGATGGTTGAAGCCGAGGAGCTGCGGCAGCAGTTCGGCCTGCAGCACGCCCATGATCATGCCGACGAAGCCGAGGATGGAGCCGACCGAAAGATCGATGTTGCGCGTGACGATGACCAGCACCATGCCGGTCGCCATCACGGCGACGGAGGCGGTCTGGACGGAAAGGTTCCAAAGGTTGCGCGGCGTCAGGAAGAGGCCGCCGGACAGGATGTTGAAGCCGATCCAGATGATCAGCAGCGCGCCGACCATGCCGAGCAGGCGCGTGTCGATCTCGGTGGCGCGGAAGAAGCGCTTCACCGGATTCTCGCTCGCCGATCGCGCGCGGTTGGCATGTGCGGTATTCGTGACGTCGGCCATCGCTTGCCGTCCCCCTCACTCTTGTTGAACGTGTCGTCCGGGCGTGGTCCGGTTCCAGGCGGGCTTTCCTCATCCCGCTCCGAGGACGGGCCGTCGCCTCATCCTCCGCCCGCTGCCCATCTTGCGCAAGCGCCGCAACGGTTGTCGTTGCGGCGCCCGGCGATGGTCAGGTCGTACGGGCTCAGTCGCAGGCCGCGACCGAGCCGGCGGCGACGCCCTGGCAGGCCGTGTCCTTGGAGATCCAGCCGGCGTCGATGACGACGTTCAGGTTGTCCTTGGTGATCGGCAGCGGGGCGAGGAAGACCGACTTCATCTCGACGCCCTTCGGGCCGCCGTTGAAGGTGGTGACGCCGTCGATCTCGTCCATGGTCTTGCCGCTGGCGAGTTCCGCCGCGATCTCCGCGGCGCGCTTGCCGAGCTCGCGCGAGTCCTTCCAGACGGAGACGGTCTGCGTGCCGAGCGCGACGCGGTTCAGCGCGGCATGGTCGGCGTCCTGGCCGGAGACCGGGACGGAGCCGGCAAGGCCCTGCGCGGCCAGCGCGGCGATTGCGCCGCCGGCCGTGCCGTCGTTCGAGGCGACGACCGCATCGACCTTGTTGTCGTTCGCCGTCAGGAACTGCTCCATGTTCTTCTGGGCGTTCTCCGGCTTCCAGCCGTCGGTATAGGCTTCGCCGACATTCTTGATCTTGCCGCCGTCGATGGCCTCCTTCAGCACTTCCTGCTGGCCTGCGAAGAGGAAGTCGGCGTTCGGATCGGCCGAGGAGCCCTTGATGAAGACGTAGTTGCCTTCCGGCTTCACCTTGAACACCTCGCGGGCCTGCATGCGGCCGACTTCCTTGTTGTCGAAGGTGATGTAGAAGGCGGCCGGGTTCTCGATCAGGCGGTCGTAGCCGACGACCGGGATGCCCTCGGCGGCGGCCTTCTCGATGGCCGGGCCGATGGCGTCGCTGTCCTGCGCCAGGACGATGAGGGCGTTGGCGCCCTGGGCGATGAGCGACTCGATGTCCGTCAACTGCTTTGCGGCGGAGGACTGGGCGTCAGCGGAAATATACTTGTCGCCGGAGGCCTCGAGCGCTGCCTTGATGGCGGCTTCGTCGGTTTTCCAGCGTTCTTCCTGGAAGTTCGACCAGGAGACGCCGACCACCAGGTCCTTGGCGTGTGCGACGGAATGCAGGGAAACGATGACGGCAACCCCTGCCATCAGCTTCAAAACGAACTTCATGATATCCTCCCAAGTGAATACCGGCCGTCCGGACGAACCTCCCGTCCATTCAACGACCGATCACGATAATACTGCCGCGAACCCCTCCCGACGATGCCGGGACTTTTTTCTCGACAGTCGAGAAAATAAATGTCAGAACTTTTCCAGGCTGTCAACACGGTTTAGAAAAGCCTTGAATGACGGCGTGACAGATGCTTTGGGAGGGGCATGTGTTGCAGCTTATGAAGGCGGGCGGAAACGGAAGATGCTGGTGAAGTCGAGCACGGAGCTTGTGCGTCAGCAGAACAGCGCGCTCGTCCTCGCGTCGCTGCGCCGGCGCGGGCCGCTCGCCCATACGGACATTTCCCATCATACCGGCCTTGCCTCGGCGACGGTCTCGGCCATCACCGCCGAGCTGGAGAAGGCCGAGGTGCTGGAGCGGCGCGAGCAGCAGGCCTCGGCCTCGCGCGGCCGGCCGCGCGTCATCTTCGGCCAGCGGCGCGGGGCGGGCTATCTCGCCGCGGTGCGCATCTCCTCCGATGTCGTGCAATATTCGCTGGCCGATTACGGCGGCACGCTGATCGACCGGTTCGAGGAGGCGCGCAACCATGCGGACGCCGCGACGCAGCCCTTCGCGGAGGCCTTCGTCGGCGCGCTGGAGAAGCTGGCGAGCCGCTCGAAGATCGCGCGGGAGGAGGTGCTGGTCGTCTCGATCAGCAGCAAGGGGCTGGTGGATCCCGCCTCGGCGCGGCTCCTCTGGTCGCCGGTCTTCGGCGCGCAGCAGGTGGATTTCGCCGCGCTGCTCCAGCCGCACTGGCGCGCGAAGATCCTGCTCAGCAACGAGACGCTGCTCGTCGCGCACGCCATGGCGCTGCGCATGGAGCGGGCGGGCGTGGAGAACCTGCAGGCCGTCGCCACCCTGTCGCTCGGCCACAGCATCGGGCTCGGCATCGCGCGGTTCGACCGGACGGGGGAGCTTTCCGTCACCGCGCCGAATTTCGGGCACATGCTGAATGCGTCGGACGGCAAGCTGTGCCGCTGCGGCGCGCAGGGCTGCATCGAGGCCTCCGCCGGCTTCTACGGCATCCTGCGCACGGCCTTCGAGGTGCCGCCGGACACGATCCCCGCCAAGTTCGTGCCGCTCACGGAGATGGACAAGATCGCGCTGCGCGCCCGGCAGGGCCACCGCATGTCGGAATATGCCTTCCGCCAGGCCGGCCTTGCGCTGGGGCAGGGGCTGTCGCGCATGGTGAGCCTCTACGACAACATGCCGATCGCCATCACCGGCCCCGGCACGCGCTATTTCGATCTCATCCGGCGCGGCCTGGAGGAGGGGCTGGCGCAGTCGCAGCAGGTGCGCCTGTTCGGCGCGCCGCCGATATCGGTGGTGCCGGAGGAGGCGACGCTGGTGCTGGAAGGGCATCTCGACCGGGCGCTGGCGGAGATGGACCACGATATCATCGCGGCACGGGCGGCGGGCGAATAAAAGGACCGGGCGACGGGGGGACGCCCGGCCAAGTTGCCTGGGAGGGGGCCTCCGTCAGGCGACGGGTATCTGGCGCTTTTCCTTCACCGACCGCACGGCCGCGTCGGCAAGCGCGAGGGCGGCAAGGCCGTCCGCGCCTGAGGGCGAGAGGGCGGCGCCCGTCTCGATGGCGGCGATGAAGGCGGCGATCTCGTTGGCATAGGCCTGCGTGTAGCGGGTCATGAAGAAATCGTGCAGCGGCGGGCGGGTGTAGCCCTCGCCATTGGCGATCTCGATGGAGACCGGGCGCTGGTTCTCGGCGCTGACCATGCCCTTCGAGCCGTGCACCTCTATGCGCTGGTCGTAGCCGTAGGTGGCGCGGCGGGAATTGGAGATGACCGCCTGCCGGCCGGACGTCGTCTGCAGGATCACGGAGACGCTGTCATAGTCGCCGGCCTCGCCGATCTGCGGGTCGACCAGCACGGCGGCGGTGGCGAAGACCGAGGCCACCTCCTCGCCGAGCAGGAAGCGGGCCATGTCGAAGTCGTGGATCGTCATGTCGCGGAAGATGCCGCCGGAGCGCCGGATGTAGTCGACCGGCGGGGCGCCCGGATCGCGCGAGGTGATCGTCACCATCTCGACGTCGCCGATGCGGCCGTCGTCGATGGCCTGCCTGACGGCCATGAAATGCGGGTCGAAGCGGCGGTTGAAGCCGACCATCAGCTTGCCCCCCGTTTCCTCCACCACCTTCAGGCAGGCCCTGACGCGATCGATGTCGAGGTCGATGGGCTTTTCGCAGAAGATCGCCTTGCCGGCCCGCGAGAAGCGCTCGATGAGGTCGGCATGGGTGTCGGTCGGGGTGCAGATCACGACGGCGTCGATGTCGTCGGCGGTCTCGATCGCCTCGATGGTGCGGATGTCGCAGTTGTATTGCCAGGCGACGGCCCCGGCCGCGGCGGGATAGGCGTCCGCGACGGCGACGAGAACGGCATCGGGGTTGCCGGTCACGGCCCCGGCATGCACCTTGCCGATGCGGCCCGTGCCGAGAAGACCAAATCTCACAGTCATTTTTTCCTCGTTTGTGGGGAGCGAATAGGGAGTAGCGAATAGCGAATAGGGAGGAGTTGTCGGCAAGCTATTCGCAATTCGCTACTCCCTATTCGCCTCAATTTACGCCTTGCGCTTCTTCTGCCGGTAGACGTCGACCACGACGGCGGCGACGATGATCACGCCCTTGACGATCTCCTGGTAGAATGCATCGACGCGCAGGAAGGTAAAGCCCGAGGTCATGACGCCGAGGATGACGGTGCCGATGACCGTGCCGGTGATGCGTCCGACGCCGCCGGCAAGCGACGTGCCGCCGATGACGGTGGCGGCGATGGCGTCGAGCTCGTACATCACGCCCATGCCGGCCTGCGCGGTTTGGGCCCTTGCGGCGGTGACGACGCCGGCAAGACCGGCCAGCGCCCCGGCGATGGCGTAGACCTTGACGAGATGCGCCTCGACATTGATGCCGGAGACGCGGGCCGCCTGCACGTTCGCGCCGATGGCATAGGTGAACTTGCCGTAGCGGGTATAGCGCAGCGCGATGTGGAAGATCACGGCGACGACGAGGAAGATCACCACGGGCCAGATGCCGGTGCCGATGAAGTTGAACTGGTCCGTCAGGCCGGAGACCGGCTGGCCCTTCGTGTACCACTTGGAGATGCCGCGGGCCGACACCATCATGCCGAGCGTGGCGATGAAGGGCGGGATCTTGGTGCGGGCGATGAGCTGGCCGTTGATATAGCCGGCGAGCAGGCCGACGCCGATGCCGACGGCCACCGGCACGATGACCGGCAGGTCCGTCAGCGACGGGTAGAGGGCGCGCGGCCAGGTCGAGGCCTGGGCGAGCGAGGCCGTGAACATCGCCGTCATGCCGACGACCGAGCCGGAGGACAGGTCGATGCCGCCGGTGATGATGACCTGCGTGACGCCGACGGCGATGATGCCGATCACCGAGACCTGGAGGATGATGATCGTCAGGCGCTGCGGGTTCATCAGGAAGCTCTGGCCGACGAAGATCCAGCCGAGGATCTCGTAGACCAGCGCGATGCCGATGAGGACGAGAAAGATGCTGAGTTCCGGCGGGAGCCGGCGGGCAGGCTTCTGCGCGGCGCTTTGCGCCTGCGCGGCGGAATTCATGCTCATGATTACCTCCCTTGCGGCCGCTTCGCGGCCCTGAACCATTGGCCTTGCGGCCGCTCTGCGGCGCTGAACTATTGGGCTGCCAGTTCCATGACCTTGACCTGTGTCGCCTCCGCGCGGTCGAGGATGCCGGTGACGCGGCCCTCGTGCATGACCATGACGCGGTCGCTCATGCCGAGGACCTCGGGCATTTCCGACGAGATCATGATGACGGCGACGCCGTCGCGGGCGAGTTCCGTGACGAAGCGGTGGATTTCCGCCTTGGCGCCGACATCGATGCCGCGCGTCGGCTCGTCGAGGATGAGGATGCGCGGATGGGTGAGCAGCCAGCGGCCGATCAGCACCTTCTGCTGGTTGCCGCCCGAAAGGTTCTCGATCCGCTCGTGAAGGTTCGGCGTCTTGACCCGCAGCTTGCGGCTCATCTCCTCGCAGACCCCGGTCAGCTCGCCCTCGGCGACGAAGCCGTTCCTGACGAACTTGTCCTGGAGCACGGCGATCTGCATGTTCTCCAGGATATCGAGGATCAGCAGGCAGCCGGTGTCCTTGCGGTCTTCCGTCAGGAAGGCCATGCGGTGGCGGATCGCCGTGTTCGGGCTGTCGATGGTCACCTCCTCGCCGTTGATCGCGATCGTGCCGGAGGTCGCCGGGGTCACGCCGAAGAGCGTCTCGGCGACGTTCGAGCGGCCCGAGCCGACGAGGCCGGCAAGGCCGAGGATCTCCCCCGCCCGCACGTCGAAGGAGACGTCGTGGAAGACGCCTTTCAGGGTGAGGTTCTTCACCGACAGGACGACGTCGCCGATCGGCACCTCCTCCTTGGGGAACATCTGGGTGATCTCGCGGCCGACCATCATGCGGATGATGTCGTCGCGGGTCACGTCGGACGAGGCGTGCGTGCCGATATACTTCCCGTCGCGGAACACCGAGAACTCGTCGGCGATCTCGAACAGCTCGTTCATCTTGTGGGTGATGTAGACGATGCCGATGCCCTGCGAGCGCAGGTCGTGGATGATCTGGAAGAGATGCGTCACCTCGCGCTCGGTGAGCGCCGAGGTCGGCTCGTCCATGATGAGCACGTCGCTCTCGTAGGAGACGGCCTTGGCGATCTCGACCATCTGCCGGTTGGCGACCGAGAGGTCGCGCACCTGGGTCTGCGGGTCCATGGCGATGTTGAGGCGCCTGAACAGCTCGGCCGTCTTGCGGTTCATCTCGCCGTGATCGACGAAGCCGAAGCGGTTCTTCGGCTCGCGGCGGATCCAGATGTTCTCCGCCACCGTCATGAAGGGCATCAGGTTGAGCTCCTGATGGATCATGGCGATGCCGTTCTCCAATGCGTCGAGCGGCGACTGCAGGCGGATCTTCTGGCCCTTGAGCAGCACGTCGCCCTCGTCCGGCGTGTAGATGCCGGCGAGGATCTTCATCAGCGTGGACTTGCCCGCGCCGTTCTCCCCCATCAGCGCGTGCACGGTGCCGCGCTTCAGCCTGAACTGGACGTCGTCGAGCGCGACGACGCCGGGGAATTCCTTGCGGATGCCTTCCGCAGACAGGAGATATTCAGCATTCGGAATGGCGCCGCTGGCGCGAACCGCGGCCATGGTGGTCGGACTGATGACCATTGTCCCTCCCTCCCGGAGTTACCTGAAACGGCGGACACGCGCGCGGGCGCGCGGGTCCTTCATGGTCTTTCATCGAAGGGCCGGATGGCCGGTCAGTTCTTCGCCTGGAACTCGGCCAGGTTGGACGGGGTGACGAGCTGGAAGGGGATGTAGACCTTGGTGTCGACCTTCTCGCCGCGGGCCAGCTTCAGCGCCGCGTCGACGGAGCCTCTGCCCTGGCCGGCGGCGTCCTGGAACACCGTCACGTCGAGATCGCCGGCCGCCATGGCGGCAAGACCGTCCTGCGTGGCGTCGATGCCGGCGACGACGACGCTGTCCATCGTGCGGCCGGCGGCCTTCAGCGCCTGGATCGCGCCGATCGCCATCTCGTCGTTGTTGGCGATGACCGCGTCGAACTCCACGCCGGCGGAGAGCCAGTTGGTCATCAGGTCCTGCCCCTGCGTGCGCTGCCAGTTGGCCGTCTGCTCCTCGACGATCTCCAGGCCCTTGCAGGCATCGGTCGCCACGACGTCCTTGACGTCCTGGGTGCGCATGCGGGCGGCCTGGTTGGACAATTCACCGATCATGACGACGACCTTGCCCTTGCCGTTCAGGAGGCGGCAGACCTCCTCGGTCTGGATCGTGCCGGATTCCTTCTCGTTGGAGGCGACGAAGGCCTGCTTTTCCGGCAACTGGTCGACGTTGGCCGGCTCGCGGTTGACGTAGATCAGCGGAATGCCGGCGTCCGATGCGACCTTCGACATGGCGGCGGTCGCGTCGGTGTCGACCGGGTTGACGATGATGGCGGTGACGCCCGAGGCGACGAAGTTCTGGATCTGGCTCTGCTGCTTGGCGACGTCGTTCTGCGCGTCCTCGACCTGCAGCTCGACGCCGTCCAGCGTCTTGGCATAGTCGGACATGCCGTTGCGCAGGACGGTCAGGAAGTTGTCGTCGAACTGCGCCATCGTCACGCCGATCGTCTCGGCATGGGCCGCCGTCGACAGCATCACGGCAAGCGCCGAACCAAGAATGAATTTTTTCATGTCGTTCTCCTCCTTAACGTGACGTCCGGTGGCGCCACACGATTGTCCGGATGACCGATCCCTTGCGGGGCGGGCGACCTCTTGCTCCTCCCGGATTGCAAGACGTCAAAACAGAATAAATAGACCGAGAAATTCAGATTACGGAATGTTTATTCCATTTTCTGCTCGCGGCGTCAAGTCCGTTTCGATATGGTCCGTTGATGTGGGAAGGCGGCGGCCGGCGGCACGGGTTCCATCGCGGCCGGAAACCGCCTATGAAAACGCCAGGCGCGTGAGGAGACGTTCATGAAGTTCATCGATCCCGACCATCCGTTCTACCGTCCGCTGTGGCGGCGGCTGCTTCTGGTCGGGTTCTGCGCCGCATGGACGGCGGTGGAATTCTACAACGGCGAGCAGACCTGGGGCACCATCTTCCTCGTCGTGACGGCCTATGCCTTCGCCAGCCTCATCCTGTTCTTCAAGCCCTCCGCGCCGGCCGCAAAGCCGCCGGAAGAGGGCGGTGAAACGAAAGGCTAGCCCGACAGCCCCAAGCTCTTCTCCACGGCGATCCGCCGGATCGTCTCGTCGATCAGCATGTTGGCGATCTTCATGCGCAGCGTCGCGTTGGCGCGCAGTTCGGCCGGCGCGCGGTCGGGGTGGTTGTCGCGCGCGAAGCTGCGGCGGCGGGCGGTGAGGGCATCGACGTCCTCGCTGCCGGTGAGGGCGAGGTCCGCCGCGACCTCTTCGGGCATCGTGCGCAGGAGATGCGGCGGCGGCGCGGGCTTTTCCGGCTCCGGCGGCCGGGGGGCTTCGTAGAGATCGAGATAGGCGGCGGCGGCCTGCGCGCCTGAGACGAAGGTGCTGGCCAGGCCGAGGCCGGCAAAGCCCGAGGTCAGGCCGCGCACGGAACCGCCGCCGTCCTCCCGCGTGTCCTCCTCATCCTCGCGCGCCTCGGCCTTCAGCCGTTCCAGCACGGATTCGAAAACGGTCATGCCGAACATCGTGTCTTCCTCGCTCAGTCCGGCGAAAGCGTCCGGCTGCGTTGCCAGATCAGATCATAGAGCAGCTTGGCGCTCGGTGGGAGCGCCCGGCCTTTGACGGATATAAGGCTGTAGGGCTTGATGTCGATCTCGAAATCCGTGTTGAGGATGCTGATCTCGCCGGCCTGCGCGCCGACATCGGCGACGAAGTTCGCCATGTCGCGCGCGACGGGGGCGATGGCGTTCGAGCCGCAGACGATGGCGGTCGTCAGGAGGATCGACGAGGTGTTGACCACCGTGGCGGGCAGCGGCACGCCGGCCGCGATGAACAGTTCCTCGATGCGGCGCCTGAGAAGCGTGCCGGCCGGCTGGAACACCCAGTCGTAGCGCGGCAGGTCGGCAAGGCCGACGATGGGTTTCTCCGTCAATGGATGGCCCTTGCGCACGATGAGGCAGGCCTTCTCGATGCCGATCTCCGTGACGTTGAACAGCCGCGGATTGAGGTCGTCGGGCACGCGGGCGATGATGAAGTCCTGCTGGGCGGCGAGCAGTTCGCGGGCGAGCACGTTGCTCGTCTCCACCCGCACATTCACCTCGATGCCGGGATAGGCGGCGCTGACCTGCTGGATCGCCGGCACGGCGAGGCTGATGGCCGGCGCCGTCACCGAGCCGAGGAAGACCGAGCCGCCGGTGCCCGATTTCAGCGCCGAGAGCTCGCGGTCGACCTCGCGCAGCTCGAGCAGGATGGTGCGCGCCCGCCGCGCGAAGGCCCGGCCGAAGGCGGTGAGCGCGACGCCGCGCGAGATGCGCTCGCAAAGCTGGGCCTTGAGGATCGTCTCCATTTCCGTCAGCATGCGGGAGGCGGCGGGCTGCGAGATGTTCAGCGCGTCGGCGGCGGCGCTCACCTGCCGGTGCTCCTCGATGGCGACGATCATGCGCAGGTGGCTGAGCTTCAGGCCGCTGCGCAGGAGGCCGACGCCCTGCAGCTTGTCGAAGCTCTCGCCGGGAAAGAGCTGGTCGTCGATGTCCTCATGCGGGCGCATGATTCCTCCCATTCATAAAAATAGTATATTTGCCATCTTGTATATCAAACCTGATATCGGTTTAGAAGTTCATTGCATTTGACAGTTATGGCAATTCGGTAGACCTTGCGCCAATGTGCGCTGGGGTCCTTGGGAGTGGGGGCGGGCGGGATTTTGCCCGGCCAGTCCAGGCCGTCGCCTGACAGCGGCCCCGCCGCGCACGGAACAATGCCTGGCCGCGATTTCGGCCAGTGCGCACAAGGGAGAGACCTTTCAATGAAAATGATCACTTCGCTTCTCGCCGCCGCCGCCATCAGCGTCGCGTCGTTCGTGGCGCCGTCCTTCGCCCAGGACAAGGGCATGGTCGGCATCTCCATGCCCACCAAGACCTCGACCCGCTGGATTTCCGACGGCGAGACGATGGAAAAGCTGTTCAAGGACGCCGGCTACACGCCGGACCTGCAGTTCGCCGACGACGACATCCCGAACCAGCTCGCGCAGATCGAGAACATGGTCACCAAGGGCGCGAAGGTGCTCGTCATCGGCGCCATCGACGGCACGACGCTCTCCGACATCCTGCAGAAGGCGGCCGACGCCGGCGTGAAGGTCATCGCCTATGACCGCCTGATCCGCGATTCGGGCAATGTCGACTACTACGCCACCTTCGACAATTTCCAGGTCGGCGTGCTCCAGGCCACCAGCCTCGTCGACGGCCTGAAGGCCAAATTCCCGGACACCAAGCCGTGGAACGTCGAGCTGTTCGGCGGCTCGCCGGACGACAACAACGCCTTCTTCTTCTACGACGGCGCCATGTCGGTCATCCAGCCGCTGATCGACAAGGGCGACATCGTCGTCAAGTCGGGCCAGACCGGCATGGAAACCGTCGGCACGCTGCGCTGGGACGGCGCGGTCGCGCAGGCCCGCATGGAGAACCTGCTGTCCTCGACCTATACCGACGGCCGCGTCGACGGCGTGCTCTCGCCCTATGACGGCCTGTCCATCGGCATCCTGTCGGCCCTGAAGGGCGTCGGCTACGGCTCGGGCGACCAGCCGATGGCGATCGTCACCGGCCAGGACGCCGAGCTGCCCTCGGTCAAGTCGATCCTCGCCGACGAGCAGTATTCGACGATCTTCAAGGACACGCGCGAACTCGCCAAGGTCACGGTGGGCATGGTCAACGCGATCATGGAAGGCAAGGAGCCGGAAGTGAACGACACCAAGACCTACGACAACGGCGTCAAGGTCGTCCCGTCCTACCTCCTGAAGCCCGTCGCCGTCGACAAGTCCAATGCCGAGCAGATCCTCGTCACGGACTCGGCCTATTACACGGCCGACCAGCTCAAGAACTGATCTTTCGAAAAACTCTCCGGGGTTCGCGTCCTGTGCGCGAACCCTCTTTTCTCCGGATCGCAGAGCGACTACGCTCGGTTCCGCCGCCTTGACGACGGCGGATGGCCGCTGGAAACTGGTATATGAGCAAGACTCTTCTGGAAATGCGTGGCATCACCAAGACGTTCCCCGGCGTGAAGGCGCTGAACAACGTCAACCTGAAGGTCCGCGAAGGCGAGATCCACGCCCTTGTCGGGGAGAACGGCGCGGGCAAGTCCACCCTCATGAAAGTGTTGAGCGGCGTCTATCCGGCCGGCTCCTACGAGGGGGAAATCCATTTCGACGGCGAGGT
>JBDHSZ010000007.1:0-45554 GCA_039812945.1 Shinella sp. | reverse complement strand
TCCGGCCAGACCATCGAGGTCATCAACACCGACGCCGAGGGCCGCCTCGTGCTGTGTGATGCGCTGTGGTACTGCAACGAGACCTTCAAGCCGCAATTCATGGTCAATCTCGCGACGCTGACCGGCGCGATCATGGTGGCGCTCGGCAGCCATCATGCCGGCCTGTTCTCCAACGACGACACGCTCGCCGCGCGCCTCACCGCCGCCGGCCTTTCCACCAACGAGCGCCTGTGGCGCATGCCGCTCGGCCGCGAATACGACAAGATGATCGACAGCAAGTTCGCCGACATGAAGAACACCGGCGGCCGCCATGCCGGCTCGATCACCGCCGCGCAGTTCCTGCAGCGCTTCGTCAAGGACACGCCCTGGGCGCATCTCGACATCGCCGGCACCGCCATGGGCTCGCCGTCCGACGAGATCAACCAGTCCTGGGGTTCCGGCTTCGGCGTGCGCCTGCTCGACGAGCTGGTGCGCGCGAACTACGAGGGGTGACCGGCGGGTGAGCGAGGTCCTCTTCTACCACCTGACCGAATCCAAGCTGGAAGACGCGCTGCCGCCGCTGCTCGACAAGAGCCTGGAACGCGGCTGGCGCGTCGTCGTGCAGGCCGGCGACGCTGAGCGCCGCGACGCGCTCGACACCCATCTGTGGACCTTCCGCGAGGACAGCTTCCTGCCGCACGGCACCGACGAACAGGCCTTCCCCGCCGACCAGCCGGTGCTGCTCACCACCACGCCGGACAACGCCAACGCCGCCACCGTCCGCTTCCTCGTCGCCGGAGCCGAACCCCCGTCGCTCGACGCCTACGACCGCGTCATCTTCATGTTCGACGGCTACGACCAGGCCGAGGTGGAGACGGCGCGCGGCCACTGGAAACGCCTGAAAGGCGAGGGCCACCAGCTCACCTACTGGCAGCAGAACGGCGACGGGCGCTGGATGAAGAAGGCTTGAAGGTCAGCCGTTCGCCGACAGCAGGGTTCGGACGTCCTTTATCAGGATGAACAGGTGCATCGGATCGCTCGGCGATTCGATGAAGCCGAAATGACGATAGAAGGACCGCGCGGTATCGTCCTTCGCGTGAACGGCGAGCGCGCGAAGACCGGCAATGTCGGCCGCAGCCACCGTGCGAAGCATCGCATCCTTGAGGAGGCCGGAACCGAGGCCTTTTCCCTGCCATTGCGAGGAGACGGCAAGCCGCGCGAGGATCATCAGCGGGATCGGATGGCGCGCCATGCCTTTCGTCAAACGCTCGGGCGCGTCCTCGAAGCGCACATCCCCGAAGACGAGCGTATGGTAGCCGACGACGGCATCCTCGTTCAGTGCGAGATAGGTTTGCGAGCCGCCGGCCAGTTGCGCCTGGAAGGCAAAGCGGACGAGGAACCGATTGAGGCCGCCCTGTCCGCAATCGAAGGTGTCGACGGCATGGTCGCGGCGCAGTTTCTCGATCCGCAGGGCCACCTCTAGCCGTCCGCATCCCGCTCGAAGACGCTCGGTGTCGTCAGCAGGCGCTTCAGCCGCGGATGCGGTTGGCGGGGCGTGTCGAGCGCGGCCAGAAAAGCCTGCCAGCGTTCCGCGTCGAGGCCGAACTGCTGGCGATCCGGCAAGGATTCCTCGGCCTTCGCCAGGGCGCTTTCAAGGACGAATTCGCTGACGCTGCGATGCGTGGCGCGCGCTGCCGCGGCCAAGGTCCGCTTGGCTTCGGCCGTCAATCGCAGGTCCAGTTTTTCCGAGCGAACGCTGTTGCGCATCGTGGCGATCTCCAATCATGCCGTTCCTAGCAGAAATCGCCATGATTGTCACGACATTGTCGGGCGATCCTCAATCGTGAAACGCCTCGACGAACTTCCGCCGCCCCAGCATGAAGGCATCCGCGACGTGGCGGAGGGGGGCGAGGTCGACGTCGGAGCGGCCGGCCTTGATGATCTCGGAAAAGCGCCGGTAGAGCATCGGGTATTCCTGCTCCGGCTCGTCGTGCACAAGCTTGCCGTCGATGGAGAGTTTGGCGCCGCCTTCGGAGAGGAGCATCTCGCCGGCTTCCGTCTCGGCCACGATGTCCCAGCTCTGCTTGCCGGTCTGGCGCCAGTCGAATTCGGCGGCAAGGTCGAGGCCCCTGGCGTCGGAGAAGGTCAGCGAAGCGGCGATCGGCGCGTCGCGGTTCTCCGGGAATTCCAGCGTCGCGGCGGTGATGAAGACCGGGCGCGGCAGGATATGGGTGACGATGGAGAGCGCGTTGATGCCCGGATCGAACACGCCGAGGCCGCCGGCCTGCCAGATCCATTCCTGGTTCGGGTGCCAGTGGCGCACGTCCTCCTTCCAGATCACCCGCATGGAGCGGATCGTCGTGCCGGCGAGAAAGGCCTTCGCGGCCTCGACCGCCGGCGCATAGCGCGAATGCCAGCTTGCGAAGAGCGAGAGGCCCTTCGCGGCGGCGAGGGCTTCGAGGTCGGCGACCTCGGAGAGCGTCGCGCCCGGCGGCTTTTCCAGGAAGACGTGCTTTCCGGCCGAAAGCGCCTTCTCCGCCGCCTCGTAGCGGTATTGCGGCGGCATGCAAAGCGAGACGGCGTCGATGGCCGGAACGGCGGCGAGCATCGCGTCGATCGTCTTGAAATTGTCGATGCCGTCGACCGTGCCGTGGCGGCTCGCCGCGGCGATCAGCCGGTAGTCGGCATTCTTCGCGACGGCCGGAAGATGCTGGTCGCGCACGATCTTGCCGACGCCGACGATTGCGAGATTGATCGGTGACATGTCTCCGCCCTCATTTGTATGACAAATCGGATGCTGTTGTAGCAGAACCTCTAGCGGGGGCAAGGCCGCCGTCGCGCCGTCTATTGCCTATCCTTTGTGCAACGGGCGCGCGCCCTATTCGCCTTTCGTCTAAGGCGGCTTCCCGGGCCGGGGCTTCGGACTTGCAACAGGGCCTGAAATCGGCACTCTGGCGGGGCCTGGCACCAAAGCAATAACACGCCGGGCGGGGAGGAGTTTTCATGAAGACGCTGCTGGTTTTCAGCCGGCTGATTGACGCTGTCACGGAGAATATCGGCAAGGCCGTCGGCTGGCTGATCCTTGTCGCCGTGCTCGTCAGCGCCGGCAACGCCATCGTCCGGAAGGTTTTCAACACATCGTCCAACGCCTGGCTCGAGGCGCAATGGTATCTGTTCGGCGGGGCCTTCATGCTCGCCGCCGCCTATACGCTGGCGCAGAACGAGCATATCCGCATCGACGTCGTCTACGGCAAGTTCTCCCGCCGGCTGCAGCACTGGATCGACCTTCTCGGCCATCTCCTGTTCCTGATGCCCTTCGTGCTGCTGATGGTCTATTTCCTCGTGCCCTACGTGCTGATGTCCTATCGCTCGGGCGAGGGCTCCTCCAGCGCCGGCGGCCTGATCGTCTGGCCGGCCAAGGCCATCCTGCTCGCTGGCTTCGTGCTTCTCGCCTTCCAGGGCGTCTCGGAGATCATCAAGAAGATCGCCATCATGCGCGGCGACATGGAGGATCCGACGCCCTATGTGCCGGCCCACGCCCCGCTCGACGCCGCCGTCGCAGAGGAGAAGGGCGCATGATCGAGTTCATCGCGGAAAACCTCGCGCCGATCATGTTCCTGTCGCTGATCGTCTTCCTGCTGCTCGGCTATCCGGTGGCGTTCTCGCTGGCGGCGAACGGCCTGCTCTTCTTCGTCGTCGGCGTGGAGCTCGCGCCGCTGTCCGATTCGATCAACCTGTCCTGGCCGCTGCTCAACGCCATGCCGGAGCGGCTCTGGGGGGTGATGTCGAACGACACGCTGCTCGCCATCCCGTTCTTCACCTTCATGGGGATCGTGCTCGAGCGCTCCGGCATGGCGGAGGACCTGCTCGACACGATCGGCCAGCTCTTCGGGCCGATCCGCGGCGGCCTCGCCTATGCGGTGATCTTCGTCGGCGCGCTGCTGGCGGCCACGACCGGCGTCGTCGCCGCCTCGGTCATCGCCATGGGGCTCATCTCGCTGCCGATCATGCTGCGCTACGGCTACGACCGGTCGATCGCCTCTGGCGTCATCGCCGCCTCCGGCACGCTGGCGCAGATCATCCCGCCCTCGCTGGTGCTGATCGTCCTTGCCGACCAGCTCGGCCGCTCGGTCGGCGACATGTATGCCGGCGCGCTCATCCCGGGCCTCGTGCTGACGGGCCTTTACATGGCCTATATCCTGCTGATGACCTTCCTGAAGCGCGATGCCATGCCGGCCCTGCCGCTGGAGGCGCGCTCGCTGGGGTCGGGCGTCACCTCGCTCGCCATCGCCCTGGTCGTCGCCGCGGGCTTCGCCTATGCGGCCCATGTCTATCTCTACCCGGCCCATGGCGAGAACGCCGACATCCTCGGCGCGACGGTCGGCGTCATCTTCATCTACATCGTGGCGCTGCTGGACAAGACCCTCAACATCAACATGATGTCGCGGCTCGCCCAGCAGGTCATCATCGTGCTGATCCCGCCGCTGGCGCTGATCTTCCTCGTGCTCGGCACGATCTTCCTCGGCATCGCGACGCCGACGGAGGGCGGGGCGATGGGCGCGGTCGGCGCGCTCGCCATGGCGGCGGCCAAGGGGCGGCTCAGCATGGAGGTGGTCCGCTCGGCGCTCACCGCCACGACGCGCCTTTCGGCCTTCGTGCTGTTCATCCTCATCGGCGCCCGCGTCTTCTCGCTCACCTTCTACGGCGTGAACGGGCATCTGTGGGTCGAGCACCTGCTGGTCTCGCTGCCGGGCGGCGAGACGGGCTTCCTGATCGCGGTGAACGTGCTGGTGTTCTTCCTGGCGTTCTTCCTCGATTTCTTCGAGCTCGCCTTCATCATCGTGCCGCTGCTGGCGCCGGCCGCCGACAAGCTCGGCATCGACCTCATCTGGTTCGGCGTGCTGCTCGGCATCAACATGCAGACGAGCTTCATGCATCCGCCCTTCGGCTTCGCGCTGTTCTACCTGCGCTCGGTCGCCGCCCGCGTGCCCTATCTCGACAAGGTGACCGGCAAGATGACCCAGCCGGTGACGACGGGGCAGATCTACTGGGGCGCGGTGCCCTTCGTCGGCATCCAGATCCTCATGGTGGCGCTCACCATCCTCTTCCCCGGTATGGTCATGCATTACAAGGGCGAGGGCACCGGCGTCGACCCGGCGACGATCAGGATCGAGGTGCCGGGCTTCGGCGGCGGCCTGGGAGTGCCCGACAATGGCGGCGGCCTCGGCCTGCCGGGCGGCCTGCAGCTTCCCGCCGGCAATCCGCTGGAAGGCGGCGGCGAGAAGCCGGCCGAAGGCGGCGAGCCCGCTACGGAGCAGAAGCCCGCCACGGACCTGTCGAGCCCGCCGTCGTTCAATTGAGGGGCGGGGCCGCCGCCGGCTTGCCCCTCATCCCGCTGCCGCGACCTTCTCCCCGCAGGCGGGGAGAAGGAAGCCGTGGCGATGCCTTGCCCGTGAGCGCGGGAAAACAGCGCGGCGAGGTCCCTTCGCCCCGCTTGCGGGGAAAAGGTGGCCGGCAGGCCGGAGGAGGGGCATGACAAAGCACCACCGTCTCCGGCGGCATCCAAAACAAAACCCCGGGGCATCGCTGCCCCGGGGTTTTCCGTCCGGTCCTTCGCGGTCGCCTACAGCTTGTTGCCGCGCTGCTGGATCATCATGAAGGTGTCGTAGTTGTATTCTGCGATCTGGGCGTTGAGGTAATATTCGCCGCGGAACGCCTTGATCGAGTCCCAGATCTTCTTGAAGGTCGGGTTCGTGGCTTCCATCTCGGCATAGACCTCGTTGGAGGCGTCGAAGCAAGCCGACAGGATCTCCTGGCTGAACGGGCTCAGCTTCGCGCCGGCCGCCACGAGGCGCTTGATGGCCGAGGGGTTGAGATAGTCGTATTTCTGCAGCATGTCCGCGTCGACCGCCTGGCAGGCGGTGCGCAGCAGCGACTGGTAGGCTTTCGGCAGGCCCTCGTAGGCCGCCTTGTTGAACATGGCGTGCACCGTCGGGCCGCCTTCCCACCAGCCGGGATAGTAATAGTAGGGCGCGACCTTGTAGAAGCCGAGCTTCTCGTCGTCATAGGGGCCGACCCATTCGGCGGCGTCGATCGTGCCCTTTTCCAGCGAGGGATAGATGTCGCCGCCGGCGATCTGCTGCGGCACGACGCCGAGCTTCTCGACCACCTTGCCGGCGAAGCCGCCGATGCGCATCTTCAGGCCCTGCATGTCGGCGACGGTCTTGATCTCCTTGCGGAACCAGCCGCCCATCTGCACGCCCGTATTGCCGCCGGGGAAACCGACGAGGCCCTGCGTGGCGAGGAATTCGTTGTAGAGGTCGATGCCGCCGCCATGATACTGCCAGGCGTTCATGCCGCGCGCGTTGAGCGCGAAGGGCACGGCCGCGCCGAGCGCCCAGACCGGGTCCTTGCCCCAGTAGTAGTAGCCGACCGTATGGGCGGCCTCCACCGTGCCGGCGGCGGCCGCGTCTGCGGCCTGCAGGCCGGGAACGATCTCGCCGGCGGCGAAGACCTGGATCTGGAAGTTCCCGTCGGTCGCCTCGGACAGGTATTTCGACAGCACCTCCGCGCCGCCGTAGATCGTGTCGAGCGACTTGGGGAACGACGAGGCGAGGCGCCAGTTGATCTTGGGATTGCTCTGCGCGAGTGCCGGTGCGGCGAGCATGCCGGCGGCCGCGCCGCCGATGCCGGCCGCACCGGCTTTCCTGATGAATGAACGACGATCCATAGTTTCCTCCCAATGGCGGGCGGCTTCTGCCGCCCTCGTGTCATCACGCGGGAGCTAACCATGTCGGGAAGGGGCTTTCAAGCGGAGCGGGCGCACAAGCGGAAGGGCCCGCCTACGACTTTCGTCTTAGCAAGTCCTGCCGCTATCCGCCTGTTTTCCGGGCATTTCCCACGGGGGCGAAAGGCCGGTCAGCCGGCCATCGCCTCCTCGTATTCGGCCGAAAGCTCCAGCCACTGCTCCTCGGCTTCGTTGAGCTTGTCGACGGCCATGGAGCGCAGCTTGGCCTTCTCCGCCGCCTTCGCCGGGTTCTTCTCATAGAGCATGGGGTCGGCCAGCTCCCCGTCGAGAAGCTGAATCTGCTTGTTGAGTTTCGCCGTCAGCGCCTCGATTTCATTGATCTTCTTCTTCAGCGGGGCAAGCTGGGCGCGCCGGTCGGCATTGGCCTTGCGCAGCTCCGCCTTGCTGGCCTCGCCGCCGTTGGCGGCCGGCCTGTCCCTGTCGTCCTTGCGGCCGGACTGGACGATGAGACCGCGATATTCCTCCATGTCGCCGTCGAAATTCCGGACGGTGCCGTCATTGACCAGCCAGAGCCGGTCCATCGTCGCCTCGATGAGGTGGCGGTCGTGCGAGATCAGGATCACCGCGCCGTCATAGTCGTTCAGCGCCTCGATCAGCGCGCGGCGGCTGTCGATGTCGAGATGGTTGGTCGGCTCGTCGAGGATGAGCAGGTTGGGCGCGTCGAAGGCGGCAAGGCCCATCAGCAGCCGCGCCTTCTCGCCGCCGGAAAGGTCCTTCGCGGCCGTCGACATCTTCTCCGTCGCCAGCCCCATCTGGGCGACGCGGGCGCGCACCTTGGCCTCCGGCGCCTCCGGCATCAGCCGGCGCACATGCTCGACGGGCGATTGCTCGGGAATTAGGTCGTCCATCTGGTGCTGCGCGAAGAAGCCGATCTTCAGGCCCGGCGCGCGCTTGACCGCGCCGCTCTCCGCCTCCAGCCGGCCGGAGATGAACTTGGCGAAGGTCGACTTGCCGTTGCCGTTCGAGCCGAGCAGGGCGATGCGGTCGTCGTTGTCGATCCTCAGGTTGATCTGCCGGAGGATCGGCTTGCCCGGCACATAGCCGACCGCGCCGCCCTCGATGGCGACGATCGGCGAGGCCGGCTGCTTTTCCGGCTCCGGGAAGGTGATCGGCTGCACATGGGTTTCCACGACGGCGGCGACCGTGCCCATGCGCTCCAGCGCTTTGACGCGGCTCTGCGCCTGCTTGGCCTTGGTCGCCTTGGCCTTGAAGCGGTCGATGAAGCTCTGCAGGTGTTTTCGCGCGGCCTCGTTCTTCGCCTTGGCCTTCATCTGCAATTCGTCGGCCTCGGCCTTCTGGCGCTCGAACTGGTCGTAGGAGCCGCGATAGAAGGTCAGCTTCTGCTGGTCGAGATGCACGATGGCGTTGACGGCGGTGTTGAGCAGGTCCCGGTCGTGGCTGATGATGATGACGGTGTGCGGATAGCGCCGCACATAATCCTCCAGCCAGAGCGTGCCCTCGAGGTCGAGATAATTGGTCGGCTCGTCGAGCAGCAAGAGGTCCGGCTCGGAGAACAACACGGCCGCCAGCGCCACGCGCATGCGCCAGCCGCCGGAAAAGCTTTTCGCCGGGCGCTGCTGCGCCTCGTGGTCGAAGCCGAGGCCGGCAAGGATGCTCGCCGCGCGCGCCTCGGCCGAATGGGAGCCGATATCCGTCAGGCGCGTCTGGATCTCCGCGATGCGGTGCGGGTCGCTCGCCGTCTCGGCTTCCTTGAGGAGGCTGGCGCGCTCCTTGTCGGCGGCGAGCACGATCTCGATCAGCGATTCGTCGGTGCCCGGCGCTTCCTGCGCCACCTGGCCGATGCGGGCGTTTTTCGGCAGCGAGATCGTGCCGGCCTCCGCCGCGAGCTGGCCGGTGATGA
Organism: Shinella sp.; assembly: GCA_039812945.1. Lineage (GTDB taxonomy): Bacteria > Pseudomonadota > Alphaproteobacteria > Rhizobiales > Rhizobiaceae > Shinella. The sequence continues at coordinate 36,906 of JBDHSZ010000007.1, read as the reverse complement.
CGCGGAACAGCGTGGACTTGCCGGTGCCGTTGCGCCCGACGAGCCCCGCCTTCGCGCCGCTCGGCAGCGAGAGGGAGGCGTTGTCGATGAGGAGACGCCCGGCAACGCGGGCGGTGAGGCCGGAAATCGTGATCATTCGCGGTCTATAGGGCGGGGGAGCCGCCCAAGGCAAGGGGCAGGCCGTTCAGGCCGCGTTGCCGGCGCGATAGCCGCGGCCCGCCCGCTCGGCGACCTCGGCGGAATAGATGCGCAGCGCGACGCCGGTTTCCCCCGCATAGGCGAGCGCCTGGTCCGCCTGGTCGTAGAACATCGCCGGCGACTTCGCCGAATCGCTCATCGAAACGCCGGCCGTCAGCGTCAGGAAGCCGGCCGGCAGCTCGCGGTCCATGAAGGGGAAGGCCTCTTCCGCAACCCGGCTCGCCACGCGCCGCGCGATGGTGACGGCGTTCTCGCGGCTGACGTCGGAAAGCAGCAGGCAGAAGAGGTCCGGCCCGGTGCGGGCGACGAGGTCGTTCTTCTTGACCGACTGGCGGAAGATGGCGGCGAGGCGCTTGAGCGTCTTCTCCGCCGCGCCCGCCGGGTGAGTCTCGGCAAATTCCCGGAGCTGCTCGACGCGGAAGAGCAGCAGCGCCGACGTGCCGTCGTCCGCATCGTCCTGGAACAGCCGCTTCAGGCCGCCGAGCAGGGCGGCCTGGTTGGCAAGTCCCGTCACCGGATCATGGGTCAGCGCCTCCCGGCTGACGGACAGGCCGGAGCGCAGGCCGTCGAGATGGGATTGCAGGTCGCCGACGCGGGCGCTCGCCGCGCGGTCCGCCGCAAGGACGTCGCGGATCATCGAGAGCAGGCGCGCCGCGTCGCTGGCGAAGTCGGAGATGCCGAGCACCGGGTCGCGGCTCATGCGTGCGGCGGTCTCCTCGATCTCCTGGATGGCGGCGGCGCGGCGGCGCTGGTTTTCCTCCGCCGCCCCGGCGATCTCCGAGAGCAGGCGCACGGCCTCGCCGGCCGCCTGGCCGGCGGCCAGGACATTGTGGCTTGGCAGCGAATGGCGAAGGGCGACGGCGTCGAGCGAGGCCTGGTCGGGCGTCTTGCCGAGCGAGGCGATCTCGCGCGCCACGCCGGCATTGCCGTTCAGCGCCTCGAACAGCAGCTCGTAATTGCGCGGCAGGGGCGCGATGGCGAGGCTTGCCATGACATGGGCGATGCGGGCCATGATCGGCGGCACGGCCGGCTGGGCGTCTTTCGGGGCGGAGGCGACTTTGCTGTTCATGAAACGCCGTCAGGTGGGGGCGCGGGCGGAAGGCTCGCGCGCTGGAGGATCTTCAGGCGTAACTATCGGATTGCATGGTTAATTTTGCGTATGCCGCGGGAAAGATTCGGCCGGGTCCGGCGCAGCGCCGCGCGCCCGCTTTCAGGCGAGACGCCGGGCGAGCGGGATCGCCCGCATCACCTGGCCGATCCTGGCGAGGCGCAGGCCCGCGCCGGCGCGGGCCGGGCGGACAGGCTGCATCTCGCTGAGCGCGGCCGCGTAGCCCTCGGCGCGGGCCTCGGCGAGCGCGACGTCGAAGGTCTTCTCGATGACCGGATAGCATTCCTCCGGCAGGTAGGCGTCCGGTGCGTCGGTGCCGTAGACGCGGGCCATCTTGCTGAGCGTACTGCCGAGCAGGGCTGCCCACTCCTCGTTCGTTCTTGCCATCGTTCTTCCTCTCTCCGGGCAAGGCGTGTGCCGCCGGGCGGCCGCCCCGATGGCGGCACTATCCCATCACCGGTCGCCCGTGCCTGTCACCGGGGTGACAGGACGAGGCAGCCCCCGAGACCGGTGCCGAGCGCTTCCTTACACCCGGACTGTATCACCACTGTTGCAGGACCGGGAAGATGCCGCCCGTCCGCAATTCCGCGGCCATCGCGCCGCCGCCCTCTTGTTTTGCGAGGCGTTGGCGGCTATTGGAACCGCCACTTTCACCGGAAAACCAAGGGAAACGGGAAAATGGCGATTGAACGCACCTTTTCGATGATCAAGCCGGACGCAACGAAGCGCAACCTGACCGGCGCGATCACCAAGATGCTCGAGGACGCGGGCCTGCGCGTCGTGGCTTCCAAGCGCGTCTGGATGAGCCGGCGCGAAGCCGAAGGCTTCTACGCCGTTCACAAGGAACGCCCCTTCTTCGGCGAGCTCGTCGAAGGCATGACCTCCGGCCCGACGGTCGTCCAGGTCCTCGAAGGCGAGAACGCGATCCTCAAGAACCGCGAAGTCATGGGCGCCACCAACCCGGCCAATGCCGACGAGGGCACCATCCGCAAGACGCATGCCCTGTCGATCGGCGAGAACTCCGTGCACGGCTCCGACGCCCCGGAAACCGCCGCCCAGGAAATCAGGTACTGGTTCTCCGACACCGAGATCGTCGGCTGAATCGATCTCTCCGGCCCCGGCCGGAAGCCTTTGCGATGATTGCGCGACCGGGGCCGAAAGGCCCCGGTTTCCGTTTGCCGGCGATCAAGGCTCAGCCGCGCACTTTGCCGTCTCGAAATGCTCGGGCGCCTTGCCGTCCTTGAAGACCTCCGGGTTCCTGTCATAGCCGGGACCGACGATCAGCGCCTTCGCCGGAAGGATGCTCTGGTCGACATTGGAGGTCACCTCCGTCTCCAGCGCCTGCAATGCGCGCCCGTCCGGCCCCACCAGCCTCATCGTCACCTTGTAGGGCCGGTCCTTCTTCACGCAGGTCACGTCGGGGCTTTCCAGCACCACGCGCGGCAGGTTGGGGAAGATCCGGCGCTCCAGCAGCAGCGGCGCGCCGCCCGCCGGGTTCTCGAACTCGGCCTTCACCACGGAGCCTTCGGGCAGGGGCCGCACCTGCTCCAGCGTGACGAGATAGGTCGCATAGGCGAGGCGGTAGTTGAAGACGAACATCCGGCCCGTCAGCTTCAGCGGATCGGTGCCGGTCTCGCGCTGGCAGGCGCAAAGCAGCAGCGCCAGCGGCAGCAGGATCGCCAGCAATCGTCTCATGGCCGTGGCTCCTCGCGGTTGCGGCGATAATGGCGGCTCGCCTTCGCCCGGTTGCCGCAGACCGCCATGTCGCACCAGGCGCGCGAGCGGTTGCGGCTGCGGTCGAGGAACAGCCATTCGCAGTTCGGGCAGATCTTCAGCCGCGCCGGCTCGGGCCGCGAAAGCAGCGAGAGGGCGGAGCGGGCGGTCGCGCAGTCGAGCGCGCGCGGGCGGGTGCCGGAGCGGCGCAGCGTCGCCGCGATCGCCTCGAGCAGGTCGGCCAGCAGCGCCGGCCGCTCCGCGCCCTGCGCCGCCGCGCGAAAATGCCGGTCGATCGCCTCGCGCAATTCCACGAGCCCGGCGCGCGCTTCCTCGTCCACCGGCTCGAGCGGGCCGAGGAGGTCGCGCTCCGCCCCATGCCGGTTCGCGCCGGCGGGAAAGGCGTCCATCACGGCCGGATCGGCGAAACGGTCGATGCGCCGCTCGGGAAAGCCGCGCAGCACGACGGAATTGGCGACGTCGAGGGCGAGCGCGCCGCCGGAGAAACGATGTCGGGTCCAGGCAAAGCTCATGCGATATTATAACTGGCAAAAGCCGTTTTACCAGTTATAATCCGCCAAAGCCCGGAGCGCCCATGGCCTATTTCCTCCAGCAGGTCGCCAATGCCGCGCCGGTCGCCGCGCTCTATGCGGCGCTCGCCTTCGGCTATTCGATCGCCTTCGCGGTGACGCGGCGGGCCGATATCGGCTATGGCGCGCTCTTCGCCTTCTCGGCGCAGATGTTCGTGCTATTCACCGCCTATGGCTGGGGCCGGCTCTGGCTGGTGCTGCCGGCGGCGCTCGCCTTCGGGGCGGTTGCCGCGCTTCTCTACGGCGTCGGGGCGGGCCTCGTCATCGGCCGCCATGTCATGCGGCCGCTCGCCTTCTCCTCGGACAATACCGTCGTCGTCGCCGCGCTCGGCGTGGTGCTGGTGCTGATGGAGACGGCGCGGCTTGCCTCCGGCACGCGCAGCCTCTGGCTGCCGCCGCTGCTGGCGACGCCCGTCGTGCTGTGGCGCGATCCGGCCTTTCCGGTCGTGCTCACCGTGCTGCAAGTGCTGAACACGCTGGCCTTCGCCGTCCTCGTCGCCGCCGGCCATGCCTTCCTCGCCCGCTCGGCCTGGGGCCGGCGCTGGCGGGCGGTCAGCGAGGACCGGCTGGCGGCGGAGCTGTGCGGCGTCGACGCGGCGGGCGTCTATCTCTCCGCCTATGCCGGCGCGGCGCTGGTCGCCAGCCTCACCGGCATCCTCGCCGTCTCCTATTACGGCAACATGGATTTCGGCGCGGGCCTCGTCTTCGGCGTGAAGGTGCTGTTCATCGCCGCCATCGGCGGGGCGGGGGCGCCGCTACGCTCGGCCCTCGGCGGCGCGGCCATGGGCCTTGCCGAGACGGTCTGGAGCGCCTACGGCGCTTTCCTCTGGCGCGATCTCGTCATCTTCTCGGCGTTGGTGCTGCTGCTGGTGATCTTCCGGCGGGACCGGCCGGCGCCGTAGGCTTCAGGACCACTTTTCCCGCGCCCGGTCGTCGCTTTCCTTCGCGTCCACCCAGCCGCCCGCGCGGCCGTCGGCGAAATGCTCCTTCTTCCAGAAGGGCGCCGAGGTCTTGAGGTAATCCATGACGAAGGACGCGCCGTCGAAGGCGGCGTGGCGGTGCGGCGCGGCGGCGATGACGAGCACGATGTTGCCGCCCGGCGCAATCCTGCCGACCCGGTGGATCGCCGTGACGCCGAGCAGCGCGAAGCGCTCGACGGCCTGCCGGCAGATGCGGGTGATCTGCGCCTCCGCCATGCCGGGATAATGCTCCAACTCCAGCGCCGCAAGCCGTCCGCCCTCGTCGCGGCAGAGCCCGGTGAAGGTGACGACGGCCCCGGCCGCGCCTGCCCCGGCAAGGCGCGCCGTCTCGGCCATGACGTCGAAATCGTCCTGCTGGACGCGGACGACGACCGGGACGGAGGCATCGCCCGCCACTGCTCAGCCCCCCGTCATCGGCGGGAAGAGGGCGATCTCGCGCGCGCCGGCGATAGGCTCGTCGTGCTCGACATGCTCCTGATTGATGGCGATGCGGATGACCTTCTCATGCTCCAGCGCATGGGCATAGTCCTCGCCGAGCGTCTTGAGGTGGCGCAGGAGATCGCCGCCGGTCTTGACGGAGGCGGGCAGGTCGATCTCCTCCTCGCCCTTGCCGATCCGTTCGCGCACCCAGGCGAAATAGACGAGCTTCGTCATCCTATTCGTCCACGATATGTTTCAGGCCGGCGCGGAAATAGTCGTAGCCGGTATACATGGTGATGATCGCGGCGACCCAGAGCAGGGCGATGCCGAGGCCGGCGACGAGGCCGACCTCGGCGGCGGCGGGCGAAAGGTCGTCCATGGCCGGGCCGACGAGCAGCAGGCCGATGGCCACCATCTGGATCGCGGTCTTCCACTTGGCGATGCGCGTCACCGGCACGGAGACCTTGAGGTCGGCGAGATATTCGCGCAGGCCCGATACGAGGATCTCGCGGCACAGGATGATGATGGCCGCCCAGATCGTCCAGCCGGCGATGGTGCCGTCGGCGGCCATCAGCAGGAGCACGGAGGCGACCAGCAGCTTGTCGGCGATCGGGTCGAGCATGCGGCCGATATTCGACGTCTGGTTCCAGATGCGGGCGAGATAGCCGTCGAGATAATCGGTGATGGAGGCGACGACGAACAGCCAGAAGGCCGTCCAGCGCGCGAAATCCGACGATTCCAGCCGCCCCTCCACGAAGAAGCAGAGCACGATCACGGGAACGGCCACGATGCGGGCGTAGGTGAGGAGATTGGGGATGCTATATGCGCGGGAAGCCATGGATTCTCGGGTCTCGACTGTCGGTGCGGCTAGATGAGGACTTTGTGTCAGTGCCGTCAACCTTTGTTTCCGGTAATTCTTGGCGAATTTACGGAGCGGCGCCATCCGACTGGATGAAAAGGGAAAATATCGCTCAACCCGGCGGCTTGCCGTCCGTGGTGAAGGCGGCGGAGAACCTGCCGCCGTCCGAAAGCGTGCCCTCGCAGGAGACGGTCATCGGCCCCTTCATCGGGTTGCCGAAGCCGCAGGCGCCCTTCACCTGGAAGACGTCCGGCGTGTCGGGCGTGTCCTTGCGGCTGATGATGACCTTGTCGAGGTCGACCACGTCGCTGTCCGGCGTCGGGTTCTCGCCGTCCATGCCGGAGAAGGCGACGATGCGCCCGTCCGTCAGCACGAAATAGAAGCCGGTGCGCCCGTCCGGATAGACGACGTTGAGCAGCTTTGCCGAGCAGTCGCCGGAAAGCTGCCGGTCGCCGACGACGAGCGCGTCGCATTTCCCCGTGACGCTCACCATCCTGGCTTCGCCCACCTGCGTCTGGGCGACGGCGCCGGACGCCAGCAACAGACCGCCGGCCGCGAAAGACAGGGTTCTCTTGAAAGCCGCCATGGTTCCCGCTCCCCGGATTGCCTTGCGCATCCTAGCACCGGCCCGCCGCCGAAGGCCAGCTAGCCGGCCGCGTCGTCGTGGAAATGGTTGTAGACGAGGCGGGCGACGCTTTCCGATATGCCGCCGACGGCCGTCAGGTCCGCCATCGCGGCGCGCGAGACGGCCTTGGCGGTGCCGAAATGCTGGAGCAGGGCGCGCTTTCGCGTCGGCCCGATGCCGGCGATCTCGTCGAGCGGGTTCTTGACCATCTCCTTCTTGCGCCGCGCCCGATGCGAGCCGATGGCGAAGCGGTGCGCCTCGTCGCGCAGGCGCTGCACGAAATAGAGCACCGGATCGCGCGGCGGCAGCGAGAAATCCGGGATGCCCTTCATGAAGAAGCGCTCGCGCCCGGCCTCGCGGTCCGCGCCCTTGGCGACGCCGATGGCGACGATCTGGTCGGTGATGCCGAGGTCCTCGAGGATGGCGCGCACCGCCGTCATCTGCCCCTGACCGCCGTCGATGAGGACGACGTCGGGCCAGGCGGGGAAGGGCAGGTCGGCGGCTTCCGCGCCGGGATCGGCGTTGCGGTCCGGCAGGCCCTCCTCCTTGATGAGGCGGGAGAAGCGCCGCGTCATCACTTCCTTCATCATGCCGAAGTCGTCGCCGGGGGTGATCTCCGTCGATTTGATGTTGAACTTGCGGTACTGCCCCTTCACGAAGCCGTCCGGCCCCGCCACCACCATGCCGCCCACGGCATTGGTGCCCATGATGTGCGAGTTGTCGTAGATCTCGATGCGGCGCGGCACATAGGGCAGCTTGAAGGTCGAGGCAAAGCCCTCCAGCAGGCGCGACTGCGAGGCCGTCTCGGCGAGCTTGCGGCCGTGCGCCTCGCGGGCATTGGCGACGACATGGTCGACGAGGTCCTTCTTCTCGCCGCGCTGCGGCACGGTGATCGCCACCTTGTAGCCCGAACGCTCGGAGAGCGCCCGCGAGAGCAGGTCGATCTCCTCCACCGGCTCGGACAAAAGAATCTGCCGGGGGCAGGGCTTGTCGTCGTAGAACTGGGCGAGGAAGGCGTTCAGCACCTCCGCGCCGGTCAGTTGCGGGTCGGCCTTGGGGAAATAGGCGCGGTTGCCCCAGTTCTGCCCGGTGCGGAAGAAGAAGACCTGGATGCAGGAGACGCCGCCCTCGTGGTGGATGGCGAAGACGTCGGCCTCCTCCACGCCGGCCGGGTTGATGCCCTGGTGGCTCTGCACGTGGGACAGCGCCGCCAGCCGGTCGCGATAGACGGCGGCGCGCTCGAAATCGAGGTCCTCCGCGGCGGCGTTCATGGCCGCCGCCATCTGCGCCTTCACCTTCTGGCTCTTGCCGGAGAGGAAGTCCTTCGCCTCCTGCACCAGCCCGGCATAGTCGATATCGCTGATCTCGTGGGTGCAGGGGGCGGAACAGCGCTTGATCTGGTAGAGCAGGCACGGCCGGGTGCGCGTCTCGAAGACGCTGTCGGTGCAGGTGCGCAGGAGGAAGGCGCGCTGCAGCGAGTTGATCGTGCGCCCCACGGCCCCCGCCGAGGCGAAGGGGCCGAAATAGTCGCCCTTGCGGCTGCGCGCGCCGCGATGCTTGAAGATCGCCGGCGCGCGGCTGTCGCCGGTCACGAGGATATAGGGGAACGACTTGTCGTCGCGCAACAGCACGTTGAAGCGCGGGCGCAGGCGCTTGATGAGGTTCGCCTCCAGGAGCAGCGCCTCGGTCTCGGTGCGCGTGGTGACGAATTCCATGTTCGCCGTCAGGCGGATCATCTGGGCGATGCGGTTGGAATGGCCGCGGCCCTGCGCATAGTTCGTCACGCGCTTCTTCAGGCTGCGCGCCTTGCCGACATAGAGCACGTCGCCGTCCGCGTTGAACATGCGGTAGACGCCGGGGCTGTTCGGCAGGCGCTTGACGAAGAGCTGGATCAGCTCGGCCCCGACGACGCCCTCCGGCAGGTCGCCGCCCTCGTTCCAGTCCATGCCGGGCGCGGCGGCGCCTTCGGCCGGGCTTTCGGCAAGCTCGTCCTCGTCGTCCGCCTCGTTCTCGTCGTAGAGGATGCCGCCATCCTCCACCTTCCGGCTGTTCATTCCGCTATTCCCCAGACATCGGGTGTTTCCCAGGCGAGATGCTGCCCGCCGTCGAGTGCTATCATCTGCCCGGTTATCGACGGCGTGTCGAACAAAAAGCGAACCGCGCGGCCGAATTCCTCGAGCGACGGCCCGCGCTGCAGGATCAGCCCCTCCACCTGCGCCTGGAACGCCGCGTCGTCCTGCCGCTCGTTCGGCAGCGAGGGGCCGGGGCCGATGGCGTTGACGCGCACGCGCGGCGCAAAGCCCTGCGCCATGGTGCGCGTCGCCATCCACAGGGCGGATTTGGAGAGCGTGTAGGAATAGTAGCGCGGCGTCGGGTTCCAGACGCGCTGGTCGATGAGGTTGACGATCGAGCCCGCCGCACCCTCGGGAAGCTGGCGCACGAAATCCCGGGCGAGAATGGACGGCGCCTTCACATGCACCGCGAAATGCCGGTCCCAGAGCGCATCGTCGAAGGCGTCGACCGTGTCGGGCTTGAAGACGGAGGCATTGTTGACGAGGAGGTCGAGCGGGCCGATCGCCGCGGCGGCCGCCGCGATGAGCCGCGCCGTCGCCGCCCCGTCCGCAAGATCGCCCTGCACGACGGCGGCCGTGCGGCCTTCGGCGCGAAGGGCGCGGACGATGGCCTCTGCTTCATCGAGGGATTCGTTCGCATGCACCGCGACGGAGAAACCGTTCGCCGCCAGGTCCTCCACGATGGCCTTGCCGATGCGCCTTGCGCCGCCCGTCACGAGGGCCGATTTCAGGGGCTTGTTCAAGAAATATCCGTCCTGCCGATTCATTCCGTTAACCGGCCAAAGATATAGACATCTGGGCGCAGGCTTAAACTCCCCCTGAGAATTGGTTGCGGAAAAATTAACCGCGGAAGGCGCTTCAAAGTAATTTGAAGTATATTTTACCGTATTCTGTATTAACTGAAATCGTGGTTAACAAATTTCCTGTTGTGGAAAAGTCACATCCCATTTGTGCCGCCTGTCTGCCACAATGATTTCACATTTTGGCTCTTTCAATTCCTCAATCTTTATTCAATTTCCGCCTCAACCGGGCGGGACTGAACAGGAATGACGATGCCCGAAAGCCTCCCAGAGAGGGCGTCGTTTAGTAAAGGAGAATAACATGCGTACACTCATCGCCACCCTCATCGCTTCGACCGTTTCCATGGTCGCCTTCCAGGCCGCGCAGGCTGCCGACGCCATCGACGAAGTTCCGCAGGCTCCGGCCGCCGAATATTCCGAGCCGGTCGTCAAGAACTGGTCGGGCGCCTATCTCGGTGGCACGGCTTCCTGGCAGAAGGGCAAGTTCAACGGCCAGGGTCAGGGCCGCGGCCACGGCTTCGGCGGCGGCGTCTATGGCGGCTACAACATGCAGAGCGGCCAGATGGTCTACGGCGGCGAAGCTGACCTCAATTATTCGGGCGTCGACAACACGGCCAACGGCTTCACCGCCAAGCAGGGCGCGAACGGCTCCATCCGCGGCCGCGTCGGCGTGGACCTGAACCCGGTCCTCGTCTACGGCACGGCCGGTGTCGCCGCTTCGAGCGTGAAGGTCACCAACGGCGGCGCCAAGGACGACGCGACCCTGCTCGGCTGGACGGCCGGCGCCGGTGCGGAAGCCTTCGTCACCGACAACGTCACGGCCCGCGTCGAATACCGCTACAGCGACTACGGCAAGAAGAACTTCAATGGCGCCGGTGTTCGCAGCGGCTTCGAGGACCACAGCGTTCGCGTCGGCATGGGCGTGAAGTTCTAAGCCTCACGGCTCTGGAAATGCGGAAAGGCCGGGCGAAAGCCCGGCCTTTTCGTTTTCTCAGCCCTTGAACAGCGCGTAGTCGGGGAACACGGCCTCGAAACGCGCAAGGTAGCGCTTCAGCTTCGGCCGGCCGCGCTGCCATTTGCCGGCAAAGCGCATCTCGATGTAGCGCAGCATGGCGGCGAGCGCGAAATGGCCGGCATGCGGCTTCTTGCCGAGGCGCGGCATGTTGGCCTCGAGATGGTCGAGCGCGCGCTCCACCTTCTGCCATTGCCGGTCGATCCAGGGCTGGTGGATCTTCTCCTCCGGCCGCAGGCGGCGCTCGTAGACGATGGCGAGCAGGCTGTCGCAGATACCGTCCGCCGTCGCCTCCAGCACGTCGACCTCCGTGCGCTTGACGGCATTGCGCGGATAGAGCGAACCGCGCGTCTGGCGGTCGATATGGTTCATGATCGCCCGGCTGTCGTAGACGGCGAGGCCCTCGTCGGTGAGGAGGGTCGGGATCTTACCCAGCGGATTGGCCGCCAGCAGCTCGGCGGGATCGGCATTGGTGTCCACGGAGACCGATTCGGCGGCAAGGCCGGCATAGTGCGCGGCCATGCGCACCTTGGCGGAGTAGGGCGAGGCGTCGGAATAGAAGATCTTCATCTGGGGTCCTGGTTCTAGCGGATGGGCGGCTGTTCGATGGATCGGGCGCGGCAGGCGGCGCGGTCGACCGCGGGGCAGGCGCGGAAGGAGAGATCGGCGTTCATGCAGATGCGCACCTCCTCCAACTGCCCGTCCGCGCAGGTGACGGCCATGCCGCCTGCGGTAAGGCCGCGATTGGCGGCGATGAACGCCTCCTCCACCGCGTCGGGCGCGAGGCGGCCGCTGCCGCCCATGCCGGCGGGAATGCGGATGCGCTCGAAGGCGGCGCGGGTGACGGCGAAATAGTCCTTCTGGGAAAGGCCCGAGCAACTGCCGTGCTTGCGCCATTGATGCCCGACCAGCCCCATCGACGGGATGATGTCGAGCACGGTGCGGCCGAGGCTCTCCGGCACGCGGTCCGATTCCCGCGTCCGGCAAAATTCCGGATAGCCGCGCTCGTTCTGCGGCCACAGGCCGTGCACGATGAAGCCGTTGTTCTCGCCGCGGCGGCATTGCTGCGTCCGGCCGCCGGCATCGTTGTCGGCGCACCAGGTCGGCGACCAGGAGAGCGACAGCACGTAGAAATCGAAGCCTTTGCCGCGCGGCACGTCCGCCCGCTTCTCCGGCACGGCGCGGCTCACGTCGGTCCTTGGCTTTTCGGCCGGTTTCTCGTCGTTGCAGCCGGCAAGCACGGCCAGCAGCAGCAGGGCGCATCGCGCGGCGATGGAGGAGGGCGTCATGAAGGTCTCCGGTTCGGCGGCGATTGTTGCCGCCGGACGGCAAAGGTCAAGAGGCCTTCGCTTCCCCCGCGAGCCAGAAGGCGCGCGCCGAGGCGAAGCGGTCCTGCGCCAGCTTCTCCTTGAGGAAGGGCAGCAGCACGTCGAGCTCCTGCTTGAGCGTGAAGGGCGGGTTGACCACGACGAGGCCGGAGCCGGTGAGCCCCGTCGTCTCCCGGTCGCTCCTCACGCACAGTTCCGCGCAGAGCATTTTCGGAATGCCCGTCTCCTTCAGCGCCTTGTGGAAGGCGGCGATCGGCGCGTTCTTCTTCAAGGGATACCACAGGCAATAGACCCCGCCGGCAAAGCGCCGCACGGCCTTTTCCAGCCCCTCGACCAGCCGCTGGTATTCCCCCTCGATCTCGAAGGGCGGATCGACCAGCACGATGCCGCGCTTCTCCTTCGGCGGCAGGTGCGCGCCGAGCGCAAGCCAGCCGTCGAGACGGGTGATGCGGCTCTGGAAGTCGCCGTCGAACAGGCGGTGCAGCGTCTCGTAGTCGTCGGGATGCAGCTCCATGGCGGAAAGCCGGTCCTGCGGGCGCAAGAGCATGCGCGCCAACTTTGGCGAGCCGGGATAATGGGTTAGCCCGCCTTGCGGATTCAGATCGTGAACCGCCTGCAAATAGGGTTGAAGGATCTTTGCGACGGCCGGCGGCATGTCGCCCTCCAGCAGCCGGCCGATGCCGTCGCGCCATTCGCCGGTCTTCTGCGCCTCCTCGCTGGAAAGATCGTAGAGGCCGATGCCGGCATGGGTGTCGAGCAGGCGGAACGCCTTGTCCTTGCCCTGCATATAGGTGACGAGGCGCGCGAGCACGGCATGTTTCAGCACATCCGCGAAATTGCCGGCATGGTAGATGTGGCGATAGTTCATGATGCGCAGACGATTTGTTGCCCGAGGGGAATGATTTGCCTTTTGGCGGTTTCCGCTCTGCCATATAGAAAAGCCATGAACGTTGCGACCCCCCATCTCGGAAAACCGCGGATCGGCCATTCGGCCTGCCCGCACGACTGTCCCTCCACCTGCGCGCTCGATGTCGAGATCGGCGCGGACGGCCGCATCGGCCGCGTCAAGGGCAGCGCCGACAACAGCTACACGGCCGGCGTCGTCTGCGCCAAGGTGGCCCGCTACGCCGAACGGCTCTATCACCCCGACCGGCTGATGAAGCCGCTCGTCCGCAAGGGCGCGAAGGGCGGCGGCGAATGGGGCGACATCTCCTGGGAAGCCGCGCTCGACGCCATCGCGGAGAATTTCGTCAAGGCCGAGCAGGCGCATGGCGGCGAGGCCGTCTGGCCCTATTACTATGCCGGCACGATGGGCCTCGTGCAGCGCGATTCCATCGATCGCCTGCGTCATGCGAAACGCTATTCCGGCTTCTTCGGCTCGATCTGCACCAATCCCGCCTGGACCGGCTTCACCATGGGCGCCGGCACGCTGCGCGGTCCCGATCCGCGCGAGATGGCGAAATCCGACTGCGTGGTCATCTGGGGCACCAACCCCGTCACCACGCAGGTCAACGTGATGACCCATGCCGTCAAGGCCCGCAAGGAGCGCGGCGCGAAGATCGTCGTCGTCGACGTCTACGACAATCCGACGATGAAGCAGGCCGATCTCGCCCTGAAGCTGCGCCCCGGCACCGACGCCGCGCTCGCCTGCGCCGTCATGCACGTCGCCTTCCGCGACGGTTACGCCGACCGCGCCTATATGGAGAAATTCGCCGACGACCCGGCCGGCCTCGAGGCGCATCTTTCCACCCGCACGCCGCAATGGGCGGCGGAGATCACCGGCCTTTCCGTCGCGGAGATCGAGGCCTTCGCTGCGCTCGTCGGGCGGACGAAGAGGAGCTTCTTCCGCCTCGGCTACGGCTTCACCCGCAGCCGCAACGGCGCGGTGTCGATGCACGCGGCGCTCTCCATCGCCACCGTGCTCGGCTCGTGGCAAGTCGAGGGCGGCGGCGCGTTCCACAGCAATTCGGACATTTTCCGCCTGCGCAAGGCCGAGCTGACCCTTGCGAGGATGGCGGACCCCGATATCCGCATGCTCGACCAGTCGCAGATCGGCCGCGTGCTGACCGGCGATGCCGTCGCGCTGCGCGAGCGCGGCCCGGTCATGGCCATGCTGATCCAGAACACCAATCCGGCGAACGTCGCCCCGGAGCAGCGCCTCGTCAGGCAGGGTTTCCTGCGGGAAAACCTCTTCGTGGCGGTGCACGAGCATTTCATGACCGACACGGCGAAACTCGCCGACATCGTGCTGCCGGCCACCATGTTCGTCGAGCATGACGACATCTATCGCGGCGGCGGCCACCAGCACATCCTGCTCGGCCCGAAGCTGGTCGAGCCGCCGTCGACCGTGCGCACCAATCTCTTCGTCATCGAGGAACTGGCAAAACGCCTCGGCGTCGCGCATCTGCCCGGCTTCGGCCTCGACGAGCGCGAGCACATCACCCGCATGCTGCCCTATTACGAGATGGATTTCGACGGGCTGCGACAGGAGAAGTGGATCGACTGCCAGCCGGATTTCGAGGCGGCGCATTTCGCCAAGGGCTTCGGCTTCCCGGACGGGAAATTCCGCTTCCGCCCGGACTGGACCAACACGCCCGCCCCCAACAAGCCGCCCAAGGCGCTCGGCGCTTTCGGCCCGCATGCGTCGCTGCCGGCCTTCCCGGACTATGTCGCGGTGATCGAGACGGTGGACGCCGAGCACCCGTTCCGCCTCGCCACCTCGCCGGCCCGCAGCTTCCTCAATTCCACCTTCACGGAAACCAAAGGCTCGCGCGAGCGCGAGGGCCGGCCCGAGGTGATGATCCATCCCGACGACGCCATGGCGAACGGCATCGAAAACGGTGATATCGTCCGCCTCGGCAATCCGCGCGGCGATATCCGCCTGCACGCAAAGGTGACGGCCGACACAAAGCCCGGCGTGCTGATCGCCGAGGGCATCTGGCCGAATTCCGCCCATCTCGACGGCGAGGGCATCAACGTGCTGACCGGAGCCGACCCCGTCGCGCCCTATGGCGGCGCGGCCTTCCACGACAACCGCGTCTGGCTGCGCAAGGCCTGAGGAATTTCCATGCAAGCAGAACCGCAATCGCCCATCCGCATCGTCGAGCAGCAGACGGTCTGGAAGCGTTTCATCCATCTGCGCACCGTCGTCCTCGAACAGACCCGCGCCGACGGCCGGGTGGAGTTCCTCGACCGCGAGGTGCACGACCACGGCGCGGCGGCGGCGATCCTGCTGGTCGACCCCGCGCGTCAATCGGTCGTGCTGGTGCGCCAGTTCCGCCCCGGCGCCTTCTTCGGCGGCCATCCGGACGGCTTCCTGCTCGAAGTGCCGGCCGGCCTGCTCGACGGCGACAGCCCGCAGGCGGCGATCGCCCGCGAGGCGATGGAGGAGACGGGCTACGCGGTCCGCGACGTGCGCCATCTCTTCGACACCTATTCCAGCCCCGGCACGCTGACGGAGCGCGTCTCCTGCTTCGCCGCCCATATCGATTCCGCCAGGCGCGACGGCAAGGGCGGCGGCGTCGACGGGGAGGGCGAGGATATCGAGGTGATGGAAATGTCCATCGCCGAGGCCTATGGCCTGATCGCCACCGGCGGCATCGTCGACGCCAAGACGATCATGATGCTGCAATGGCTGATGCTGAACCGTGCGGAGTTTGGTTGAAGATCGAGTGATTCCCCGCCGCTTTGCCCCTCACCCTAACCCTCTCCCCGCAGGCGGGGAGAGGGGACGTGCCTCATGAGCCGGCATTGTTTGGGGAAAAGAGGGCGGCATATCCCTTCTCCCCGCAGCCAAGGAGAAGGTGGCCGGCAGGCCGGATGAGGGGCGGGCACCCGGCGTTTACCCCGCCCAAGCCTTGACAAACGGCCGCCGCCATGCGCTTGTCCGCGCGATTTTCTTGGGTAGCTGCGCCGGGACCTTCCCGCGCGGCCTGTCAGCATTTCAGGATACCACGATGCACCGTTACCGCAGCCACACCTGCGCCGCCCTCCGCAAGTCCGATGTCGGCGGCACCGTTCGTCTCTCCGGCTGGGTCCACCGCGTCCGCGACCATGGCGGCGTGCTCTTCATCGACCTGCGCGACCATTACGGCGTCACCCAGGTCGTCGCCGATCCCGATTCGCCGGCCTTCAAGCTGGCCGAGACGGTGCGCGGCGAATGGGTGATCCGCATCGACGGCCTCGTCAAGGCGCGCACCGAGGACACCGTCAACAAGGCGATGCCCACCGGCGAGATCGAGCTTTACGCGCAGGAGATCGAGGTTCTTTCCTCGGCGAAGGAACTGCCGCTGCCGGTCTTCGGCGAGCCGGACTACCCGGAAGACGTGCGCCTGAAATACCGCTTCCTCGACCTGCGCCGCGAGACGCTGCACAGGAACATCGTCAAGCGCACGCAGATTGTCTCCGCCATGCGCCGCGGCATGGGCGAGGCGGGCTTCGCCGAGTACACGACGCCGATCCTGACCGCCTCCTCGCCGGAAGGCGCGCGCGACTTCCTCGTGCCCTCGCGCATCCATGAAGGCAAGTTCTTCGCCCTGCCGCAGGCCCCGCAGCAGTACAAGCAGCTCCTGATGGTCGCGGGCTTCGACCGCTATTTCCAGATCGCCCCCTGCTTCCGCGACGAGGACCCGCGCGCCGACCGTCTGCCGGGCGAGTTCTACCAGCTCGACGTCGAGATGAGCTTCGTCACCCAGGAAGACGTCTGGGAGACCATGGAGCCGATGATGACGGCCGTCTTCGAGGAATTCGCCGAAGGCAAGCCCGTCACCAAGAACTGGCCGCGCATCCCCTATGACGAGGCGGTCCGCAAATACGGCTCCGACAAGCCGGACCTGCGCAATCCCATCGTCATGCAGGCCGTCACCGAGCATTTCGCCGGCTCCGGCTTCAAGGTCTTCGCCAACATGATCGCCTCGAACCCCAAGGTTCAGGTCTGGGCGATCCCCGCCAGGACCGGCGGCAGCCGCGCCTTCTGCGACCGCATGAACGCCTGGGCCCAGTCGCAGGGCCAGCCCGGCCTTGGCTACATCTTCTGGCGCAAGGAAGCCGACAGGCTGGAGGGCGCCGGCCCGCTCGCCAAGAACATCGGCGAGGAGCGCACGGAAGCCATCCGCACCCAGCTCGGCCTCGACGACGGCGACGCCTGCTTCTTCGTCGCCGGCGATCCGGCCAAGTTCTACAAGTTCGCCGGCGAAGCGCGCACCCGCGCCGGCGAGGAGCTGAACCTCGTCGACCGCGACCGCTTCGAGATGTGCTGGATCGTCGATTTCCCCTTCTACGAATACAACGAAGAGGAAAAGAAGATCGACTTCGCCCACAATCCCTTCTCGATGCCGCAGGGCGGCATGGAAGCCCTCGACGGCAAGGACCCGCTGGAGCTGAAGGCCTACCAGTACGACGCCGTCTGCAACGGCTTCGAGATCGCCTCGGGCTCGATCCGTAACCAGTCGCCGGAACTGATGGTCAAGGCCTTCGAGAAGGTCGGCCTCAGCCAGGCGGACGTGGAGGAGCGCTTCGGCGGCCTCTACCGCGCCTTCCAGTACGGCGCCCCGCCGCATGGCGGCTGCGCCTTCGGCATCGACCGCGTCGTCATGCTGCTCGTCGGCGCGAAGAATCTCCGCGAGATCTCGCTGTTCCCGATGAACCAGCAGGCGCAGGACCTCCTGATGAACGCCCCGTCGCCGGCAACGCCGACGCAGCTCCGGGAACTGGCGCTGCGCGTCGTTCCGTCCAAGAAGGATTGAGCTTTTTCGAGGGCCGGCGCCGATGCCGGCCTCGCAATATGCAAAAGGCCCGGAGCATCGCTCCGGGCCTTTCCGTTTTCAGCCGGTCGAACGGGCTTACTGGTTGGCCGTGACGGTGACGCCGAGGACCTGCGGGATGGTCTGCGGCGCGCCGAGGGCGGCGCCCATGATCATCGGGAACGGCACCGGTTCCTTCGGTTCGGCGCTGATCTTCAGGTTCTTCGGGTCGTCGAGATAGGTGTTGACGGCGGCCGAGATCTGGTTCTGCAGGTCGGGCATGTTGAGCTGGGCGATCATGATCGGAACCAGGCCCTTCAGCGACTGCGCCATCTGGTCGCCCGTCACGCCCTGTTCGCCGCCGGCATAGTCGAGCAGCTTCTTGGTGAGCGAGGCGTCGTCGAAGGAGATCGAGGCGTTGTCGAAGGTGAGCTGCTGGATGAGGCCCATCATGGCCATGCCCATGGCGGCGTTGGCCTCTTCCTTGTCCGAGGCGGCTTCGGCCGTCTTGAGCGCGTCCTGCATGTTCTTCAGGAAGTCGAGCGTGTAGCCGGAGAAGGCCAGCGTGATGTTGAGGCGGCCGATATCCTTGAAGTCGAAGGCATATTCGTCGAGGGTCATCTTGCCGCTCGCCAGCTCCCAGCTACCCGACATGGAGACCTTGCCGTCCAGCGACTGGATGCCGAGCTTGTCGAGGGTTTCCTTGGCCTTGGGGTCCTCGACCGTGGTGAGGTCGGCCTTGAGGTCCGATGCGGTGGCGTCGAATTCGATGCCGGCATCGCCGTCCATGCGCGTGATGTTCGCTTCCATGCCGGACATGGAGAACACGTCCTTGCCCTTCGAGCTGACGCGGATCGGGCCGGTGGAGGCCGATTCGTACATCAGCAGCGATTCGAGCGTGCCGGGAACCACGGTGCCGGGGATGGTGAGGCCGGTGATGGCGATATCCTCGGCCGTGACCGTCGTTTCATTCTCGGTCGCGTTGACGTCGTCGAAGGAAACGGTCTCGACCGTATAGCCGCCGTCACCGTCTTCCTCCACGCCCTCCATGGTGATGGTACCGAGCTTGACCGGAGTCTCGGCGCCGGTCACCCGCATCTCGGCGCCTTCCAGCGTCACGGTCGAGCCGTCGGCCACCACATTGGCGGAGCTGATGGATACGCCGCTGGTGGCATAGGTCGCGTTCAGCTTGGCCAGCAGGTCCGCGCCGTCGAGTGCGAAGGCGGGGCTCGCCAGGGCAGCGAGCGCGGCGCCGGCGAGGAGGGCGCGAAAATGGGAGGTGCGCATCATGAATAGGCTCTCTTTCTGGATTTCTTGGACGGCTGCCTTGCCGTTACCGCTCCTTGACGGGCGGCGCGGTGAATATATTCATGCAGCTAGGACTTTCCATGGAATTCTCGATTTCCGGTGTCGGAATTCACGTAAGTGTTACAAATTGCTATCCACAGCCGGATCGCCCGGATTCCTTGCCGCGAATCGGCCGAGACGCTAGTCAAGGGGGATGGGACAAAACACCTTGCCGCCCGATGGCGGAGACGACAACATCCTGCCGGTCGACCTCAAGGCGGCGCTGGAAGAGCGCTACCTCGCCTATGCGCTGTCGACCATCACCCAGCGCGCCCTGCCGGACGTGCGCGATGGCCTGAAGCCGGTCCACCGCCGCATCATCCACGCCATGAGCGAGATGGGCCTTCGGTCCAATTCCTCTTTCAAGAAATGCGCGCGCATCGTCGGCGACGTGATCGGCAAGTTCCACCCGCACGGCGACCAGTCGGTCTACGACGCGCTGGTGCGCCTCGCGCAGGATTTCTCGCAGCGCTATCCGATCGTCGACGGGCAGGGCAATTTCGGCAATATCGACGGCGACAACGCCGCCGCCTACCGATACACCGAAGCGCGCATGACCGAGGTCGCCTCGCTGCTGCTCGAAGGCATCGGCGAGGACGCCGTCGATTTCCGCCCGACCTACAACGAGGAGGACGAGGAGCCCATCGTCCTGCCGGGCGCCTTCCCGAACCTTCTGGCGAACGGCTCCTCCGGCATCGCGGTCGGCATGGCGACCTCTATTCCCTCGCACAACGCCCATGAACTGTGCGACGCCGCGCTCCACCTCATCCGCAACCCGGATGCCGACGTGGAGAAGCTGGTCGAGTTCGTGCAGGGGCCGGACCTGCCGACCGGCGGCATCATCATCGACAGCCGCGAAAGCATCATCGAGGCCTACAAGACGGGTCGCGGTGGTTTCCGCGTGCGCTCGAAATGGGAGACGGAAGACCTCGGCCGCGGCGGCTACCAGATCGTCGTCACGGAGATTCCCTATCAGGTGCAGAAGTCGCGTCTGATCGAGAAGATCGCCGAACTGCTGATCGCTCGCAAGCTGCCGCTCCTGGAGGATATCCGCGACGAATCGGCCGAGGACGTGCGCATCGTGCTGGTGCCGAAGAGCCGCGCCGTCGATCCGACGATCCTGATGGAATCGCTCTTCAAGCTCTCGGAGCTCGAAAGCCGCATCCCGCTCAACATGAACGTGCTGTCGATGGGGCGCGTGCCGAAGGTCATGGGCCTGAAGGACGTGCTGGTCGAGTGGCTGGCGCACCGCCGCGAAGTCCTGCAGCGCCGCTCGCGCCATCGCCTCGCCGCCATCGACCGCCGCCTGGAAATCCTCGGCGGCTACCTCGTCGCCTATCTCAACCTCGACGAGGTGATCCGCATCATCCGCGAGGAGGACGAGCCGAAGGTCTCGCTGATGGAGACCTTCTCGCTGACGGACGTGCAGGCCGAGGCGATCCTCAACATGCGCCTGCGCTCGCTGCGCAAGCTGGAGGAATTCGAGATCCGCACCGAATTCGACAACCTGTCGAAGGAGAAGGCGGAGATCGAGGCGCTGCTCGCCTCGAACGACAAGCAATGGCAGACCGTCGCCTGGGAGATCGGCGAGGTGCGCAAGAAGTTCGCCAAGGCGACGGAGCTCGGCCGCCGCCGCACCCAGTTCGCCAGCGCCCCGCAAGCCGATGTCGAGGCCATCCAGCAGGCGATGATCGAGAAGGAGCCGGTCACGGTCGTCATCTCGGAGAAGGGCTGGATCCGCGCGCTGAAGGGGCATATTTCGGATACGTCCGGCCTTCAGTTCAAGGAGGGCGACGCGCTGAAGGTGGCCTTCCCGGCGCAGACGACGGACAAGATCCTGGTCTTCACCACGGGCGGCAAGGCCTTCACGCTCGGCGCCGACAAGCTGCCGGGCGGGCGCGGCCACGGCGAGCCGCTGCGCATCATGGTCGACATGGAGAACGACCAGGACGTGCTGACCGCCTTCGTGCACGATCCCGCCCGCAAGGTCATCGTCGCCTCGCAGGCCGGCAACGGCTTCGTGGTCGCGGAAAGCGAGATGGTCGCCAATACCCGCAAGGGCAAGCAGGTGATGAATGTCGGCATGCCGGACGAGGCGAGGCTCGTCGTGCCGGTGCGCGGCGACCATGTCGCCGTCGTCGGCGAGAACCGCAAGATGCTGGTCTTCCCGCTGGCGCAGCTTCCGGAAATGTCGCGCGGCAAGGGCGTGCGCCTGCAGCGCTACAAGGACGGCGGCGTTTCCGACATCCGCTGCTTCGCCATCGCCGACGGCCTGACCTGGGACGACAGCGCCGGCCGCACCTTCGTCCGCTCGAAGGAAGAGCTCGCCGAATGGCTCGCCGACCGCGCCACCGCCGGCCGCACCGTGCCGAAGGGGTTTCCGCGCAGCGGCCGGTTCAGCGGCTGATCAGCCGGAATAGGGGACGCTGACGTCGCGCAGGAAGCGCGTCGCGCCCTCCTCGTCGATCTCGCCGGCGGCGACGGAAAGGACGAAGGTGTAGAGCGTCGCATCGTCGGTGTCGATCTCGAAGCCGTTGTCCATCAGGAAAACGGCGGTGGCGACGATGGCAATGCGCTTGTTGCCGTCGACAAAGGCATGGTTCTTCGCCAATCCGTAGAGATAGGCGGCCGCAAGCTCGAATATGTCCTCGCAGCCATAAAAGGCCTTGTTGATGGGGCGGGCCAGCGCCGACTCGAAGGCATTCTCATCGCGTAATCCGACAGCGCCGCCGAACCGCTCTATCTGAATGCCGTGGAGACGCTCGACAAGGCGGCGCTCAAGGAAGAGGACGCTCATTCTGCGAGCTTCTTGAGCGCAACCTTGTAACGATCCATGAATCTTTCGGCATGGGCGAGCTGCCGGTCGAAATCGCCGTCCGCCGCCGCGAGGATGAGCTTGCCGCCCTCACTCGTTACGGTGACTTCATCGCCCGCCTTGACCCCCATGCGGTCAAGCACGTCCTTGGGGATGATGATGCCTTCGGAATTGCCGATCTTGCGGATGGTGATGTTCATGGCCTTGCTCCGTTATAA
The DNA here is from genome assembly GCA_039812945.1 of Shinella sp. GTDB lineage: Bacteria > Pseudomonadota > Alphaproteobacteria > Rhizobiales > Rhizobiaceae > Shinella. The sequence continues at coordinate 15,080 of JBDHSZ010000007.1, read as the reverse complement.
CCAAGTTATAACATGGCGCACCGCCGTTCTCAAGCCTCATCCCGTGAACGGAAACTCCGCCGCCGCGTCGCCTTCCTTCGCGGCGCGGGCCTTCGAGCGCATCTGCCAGATCGAATGGGCGAGCAGGGCGAGGATGAGGATCGAGCCGCCGATGAGGGTCTGCGTGGTGGGCGTCTCGGCAAAGACGATCCACACCCAGATGGGGGCGAGCACCGTCTCCAGCAGATAGAACATGCCGACCTCCGGCGCGGAGAGATAGCGCGGCCCCGTCGCCAGGCAGAAGAAGGCCAGCGGGATCATGATCAGGCCGTTGAAGAGGATGAAGGGGGGATGGGCGATCTGGAAGCCCGTTTCCGGCAGCAGGAGCAGCGCGGCGATGCCGGGGAAGATGGCGGTGACGAGCGGCACGAAGCCCATGTCCATGCCGGAGCGGCGGCTGAGCGTGATGGCGGAGGCGAGCAGGAAGGCCGAGCAGGCCGCCATGGCGTCGCCGAAGAAATTGCCGCTTTCCAGCCCGTCATGCACGATCAGTGCCACGCCGGCGACCATCGCGCCCATGGTGAGGAGCGTCGCGTTCGACGGGCGCTCGCCGAGGAAGATCCACGAGAGGATCGCGGCGAACATCGAGGTGAAGGCGAGGATGAAGACGACATTCGCCGTGGAGGTGTTGAACACCGCCAGCATGAAGGTCAGCGAATTGATGCCGTAGAGCAGGCCGATCAGGAGACCGAGCGGGCCGGGGACCAGCGCCACGGGCTTGCGGAACGCGAAGCGCATGACGGACCAGGCGAAGATCGCCATGACGAAGGTCGCGATGCTGCGCGTCGCCAGCACCGACCAGACCTCGCCGTCGGCGGAACGGATCAGCGGAATGTCGAAGGAGAGGGAGAGGCCGCCGATGGCGGTTATGATGAGGCCCTTGCGGTGGAGGGCGGGATCGCTTGTCGGGGGCACGGCGGGACCGACTCTGTTATGGGGCGGCGTTGTCGCCATCATAGCGTTCCCAGCCGCGCGGCATCAGGTGCTCTTGCGGCAGAAACTTTGTTTTATAGTCCATCTTCCGCGATCCCTTGACCCAATAGCCGAGATAGACATGCGGCAGGCCGAGAAGCCGGGCGCGGCGGATATGGTCGAGGATCATGAAGGTGCCGAGCGAGCGGCGGGTCTGGTCCGGGGCGTAGAAGGAATAGACCATCGAAAGGCCGTCGCCCATGCGGTCGGTGAGCGCGACGGCGATCAGCTCGCCCTGCGGGCGCTCCTTGAGGCCGGCCCCTTCCTCGCGCAGGCGGTATTCGATGATCCTGGTGTTGACGTGCGTGTCCTCGACCATCATCGCATAGTCGAGCACCGACATGTCCGACATGCCGCCCTTCTGGTGGCGGGCGTCGAGATAGTGGCGGAAGAGCGAATATTGCTCGCTGGAGGGCTCGGCCGGATATTCGTGTGAGACGAGGTCGGCATTGTCCGCCAGCACCCGGCGCATGCTGCGGCGCGGCTCGAACTCGTTGACGAGGATGCGCACGGAGATGCAGGCGCGGCAGGTCTCGCAGGCGGGACGATAGGCGATGTTCTGCGAGCGGCGGAAGCCGCCCTGGGTCAGGAGATCGTTGAGCTCGGGCGCGCGCTCACCCACGAGATGGGTGAACACCTTTCTCTCCATCTCCTGCGGCAGGTAGGGGCATGCCGCCGGCGCGGTCAGGTAGAACTGGGGAGAGGATGTCGCCTGCGTATTCATCTGCCGTGAAGCGACTCCGTCGCTGTGTGACACTTCGTATTCCGGTAGATTGGCCTAGTTGCGGAAAAGGTCAACCGGCGCATGGCCCTTCAGCCGGAATCGACCCGGGAAAAGGCCATGCGCCGTGCCGAAAAGGCTTGTCCGCAGGTCTTGACCTTCGTCAATAGCGGTCGCGGCGCACCATCACGGTGCCGAGCAGCAGGTCGTGCAGCAGGCGGCCGCGGTCGGTGAACAGGCCGACGAGCACGATGAACGGCGTCAGCAGCGCGTTGCCGATCCAGAACAGCACGAGATGCACGATCGCCGTCAGGAAATCGACCGGGCGGCCGTCGACGCGGGCCAGCATGAGGCCCATCACGTTCATGCCGGCGCTCGCCTGGCTCGGCCCGCCCATCGTCAGCCCGAAATAGAGCATGGCGACGATGGCGAAGAGCGCCGGATAGAGGAAGAAGCCGAGGCCGAGCGTCAGGATGCCGAGGAAGAACACCACCACGGCGGCCGGAATCCACAGAAGGGCGATGATCGCATAGTCGATCAGGAACGCGAAGATCCGGCGCGACAGCACGCCGCGATAGGCCTGCCAGTCCGTCGTCGGAACCCGTGTCTCGTTGAAATCAGCGCTCATCTGCCAGTCTCCCGAATGGAACATGGGTTTCATATGGGGATGCTTTGCGGAAAAACAACGGCGAGGGCTATCCCCGCTTGGCCAGCAGCCGTGCCACGTCCATGGCGAAATAGCTGAGGATGCCGTCGCAGCCGGCGCGCTTGAAGGCGAGCAGGGTCTCGAGCATCACGCGCTCGCCGTCGATCCAGCCGTTCATCGCGGCGGCCTTGATCTGGCTGTATTCGCCGGAGACCTGATAGGCGAAGACCGGCAGGCCGAAGGCCTCCTTCATGCGCCAGCAGATGTCGAGATAGGGCAGGCCCGGCTTGACCATCAGCATGTCGGCCCCTTCCTCGACGTCGAGCGCTGCGTCGCGGATCGCCTCGGTGCCGTTGGCCGGGTCGATGTAATAGGTCTTCTTGTCGCCCTTGAGCAGGCCGCCGGTGCCGATGGCGTCGCGATAGGGGCCGTAGAAGGCGGAGGCGAATTTCGTCGCATAGGACATGATGCCGACATCCTGGTGCCCGGCCGCGTCGAGCGTCCGGCGGATCGCGCCGATGCGCCCGTCCATCATCTCGGACGGGGCGATGATGTCCGATCCGGCATCGGCCTGGACGACGGCGGCCCGCGCCACCAGCTCGACCGTCTCGTCATTGGCGATGACGTCGCCGCGCAGCACGCCGTCATGGCCGTGGCTGGTGAAGGGATCGAGCGCGACATCGGTGATGACGCCGATATTCGGCACGGCCTTCTTGATGGCGCGCGTCGCCTCGTTGATCAGGTTGTTGCTCTCGAGGCTGTTCGAGCCGGTCTCGTCGCGCAGCGCCATCTCGATATTGGGGAAGGTGGCGAGCGCCGGAATACCGAGATCGGCCGCTTCCTTCGCCGCCTCGACCAATTTGTCGACGCTCATGCGGTTGACGCCGGGCATGGCCGCGACAGGATCGACGATGTTCGTGCCCGGCACGACGAAGACCGGCCAGATGAGGTCGTCGACCGTCAGGCGGCTTTCCTGCACCAGCCGGCGCGTCCAGTCGGCCTTGCGGTTGCGCCGCATGCGGCGGCCGCCGGTGATCTCGTCGACGATGTTCATGATGCCGTTTCCTTGCGTGGATGCGTTTTCCGCCTCCATACCACGCCCGTCCCGCCAATCAAATCGCGGGCAGGGGCGGGGGCTCTGCGGCATATGGCCGTGCATGGAGCGCTTTGCGGGCTTTATGCGCGCCGGCCTTGCCCTTACTGTCCGCGGCATGGTTGCTGATTCTGCCAAAGGCCCGAGGCCGAGCCTGACCGAGACCCTGTTCATGCTGTTCCTGCGGCTGGTGGCCGTTGCCGCGCTGTGGTTCGCGCTGCAATACTGGGCGATGCTGACCGGCCTCTCCTTCGAGGGCAAGGGCCGCTTCGACCTGCTGCCGCCGGCCTGGAAGGCGGCCGCCACCGCGCTCGCCGTGCTCTTCCCGGTCGCCGCCGTGGGGCTGTGGCTGCTGGTATCCTGGGGGCCGGTGATCTGGCTGCTGGCGGCGGCGATAGAGATCGCCATGCACGAGGTCTATCCTTCGATCTTCGGCATCAACCGGCTGCTGGTCCTCATGCATCTCGCCGTCGCCGTCCTCTTCGTGCTTTTCCGCGGCGTGCTCTTCATCCAGCGCCGCCGCCAGGCCCGGACGGTAAGGACTGATTCACCGTGAGACAGGGTCGCCTTCCGGTAAGGCGCTGTTAAGGCTGCGGTTTAAGTAGAATTTTAGATGCATTCGCTAGGTTCTCACTCAAGGCGGGAAAACAAACCACACCGCCAAACAAAACAGTGAGGCAGCTACCATGAACACCAAGATCAAGCCGCAGCAGGCCCCCGCCGTCGATCCGCAGGAAGACGCGATCCGCAACCTCTACCTGGAATCCCTCCACCTCGTCGAGCGCCTGCACCGCCGCCTGCTAGACGTCATCAAGGACGAGTTCGACCGCGCCGGCCGCTCCGACGTCAACGCCGTGCAGGCGCTGCTGCTCTTCAACATCGGCAATTCGGAACTGACCGCCGGCGAGCTGCGCTCGCGCGGCTACTATCTCGGCTCGAACGTCTCCTACAACGTCAAGAAGCTGGTCGACCTCGGCTTCATCAACCACCAGCGCTCGCGCATCGACCGCCGCTCCGTCCGCATCTCCCTGACGGAAAGCGGCCAGGAGATCGCCGAGACCGTGGCAAAACTCTACGAGCGCCACATCGGCTCGATCCAGAAGGTCGGCGGCATCGGCGAGGGCGAGTTCAACCAGATGAACAAGCTCCTCCAGCGCCTCGACCGCTTCTGGAACGACTCGATCCTCTATCGCCTGTGATCCGGCGGGCTCCCGTTCCGCTTCATTTCCTCCAGTCGTGAAGCGGCGATGGCAGCATTTTCCTCATCGGGGTGTCGCATGTGGGTTTCCCCGACCCGCGCGGCGCCCCGAAGGCCATTTCATGAGGTGGCCGGAATGCGCAGGATCGTGCTCAGGCTGACGTCGTAGCGGTCGGCGAGGACCGTTCCGGGGACGCCCGAGCGTCGCAGCCGCGATATGTCGGTGCCTACCCCATCGTGCTGACACGGGCATAGCCGATCAACGGGCCCTTGCTGTCCATTGTCTTTATCGGTTCATAACTCACGAATTTTGCAAATGTATTCTTCTTCGCCTCCACCGAGAACCCGAAGACCGTTGGGGGGGCGTTTCAAGCCCAATTGCCGCCAATCCCCAAAATGCGTGATTTCAGCCCACCCAAAGTCGGACGCCTGCTAGGGATTTGCTGCCTCTTCGGTATCGCCACGATAAATGGCCTCATAGTCCCGGCCGCCGTAAAAGATGCTCAGAATTTCCACCGTCTTGCCGACGCGGTAGACGATGACCGCGCTGCGCTCGAATGGAACCGTCCGTAATCCCTCCGCCAGATCGTTACGGGGGCGGCCGCCGTTGGGGGCGTCTCCGATCTTGCGGCACCGGGCGGTGATACGGTTGACGAAGCCGGAAGCGACACGATGGCTTTGGCTGGCTAAAGCGATTGTCCGGTAGATGCCTTTCAGGTCGGCGATGGCCTCCGGCCGGAACTCGACCTTAACGCTCCGCATCGGTCAGGGCTTTGGCTTCACCTTCCATGAAGCGGGCAAGTTCCGCCTCGGCATCGTCGGCCGACAGGCTGGGACGCGGATCGTTCATGGAGCGGCGGATACGGGCGCGCATGGCTTCGAGGCGCTCGGCATCCTCGAGGCGCTGGCGCTGCCAGACGCGCACGGCGTCACGCATCGCCTCGCTGGTGGTGGCAAACTCACCGGATTTCACGCTTTCGCGTAGTGCCTGCATCTGTTCGCGCGCCATGGTGACGCTGACTTTCTCGGCGTTGTTCACGGTCCGGCTCCTTTCATCATGTATTCTTTACATGGTAGGATAAAATCCGACTGGACGCCAGAGGCGCATGGAGGTCGCCTTGTCCTTCCACTGAAGCCTTCCGAGACACGAATTGGCCATATTGCTGTGACACCCGGACGATGGGCTTGGCTATGCGCGGGCGGCAGGGCCGGTTTGCGTTTGTTAACCCTGTTCGTGATAGCTGCATCGGGTATGGACCCTCGGGTCACGTGCCCCAGGGCGCACCCGCCGCTTTGAACGGCGTCTCAGGAGATGGTAGGATTGATGTCTCGCAAAACCGGATTTGATGTGTTCTCGCGCCGCGCGTTCCTGCGCTCCGCCGCAACCTTCGGCGCTGCTGCCGTTGCCGGCCCGTCGCTGGCCCAGACGGCGATGGACGATGTCCTCAATGCCCCCCGCCGCGGCAACTGGGACGACCAGTTCGACGCGCAGGCCTCGCGCGCCTCCGCGGGCGTCCAGTCCAACAATCCCATCCTCGGCTCCGGCGCCGTTCCGAATATCCAGCAGGCGATCTCCGATTACCAGCAGATCGTGTCGAACGGCGGCTGGCCGCAGGTCGGCGGGAGCCAGAAGCTGCAGATCGGCGTGGCCGATCCGAGCGTGCAGGCGCTCCGCCAGCGCCTGATCGTTTCCGGCGACCTTCCGCGCGCCGCCGGCATTTCCAATGCCTTCGATTCCTATGTCGACGGCGCGGTGAAGCGCTTCCAGGCGCGCCACGGCCTGCCGCAGGACGGCGTGCTCGGCGAATATACGCTGAAGGCGATGAACGTGCCCGCCACGACGCGCCTCAGCCAGTTGAACACCAATCTGGTGCGCCTGCAGACCATGTCGGGCGATCTCGGCCAGCGCTATGTCATGGTGAACATCCCCGCCGCCTATATCGAGGCGGTGGAAAGCGGCCGCGTGGCATCGCGCCACGTCGCCGTGGTCGGCCGCATGAGCCGCCCGACGCATATCCTCAATTCCAAGATCTACGAGGTCATCCTCAATCCCTACTGGACGGCGCCCCGCTCGATCGTCGAAAAGGACATCGTGCCGCTGATGCGCAAGGACCCGACCTATCTCACGCGCAACAACATCCGCCTGATTGACGGCAAGGGCCAGGAAGTGGCGCCGGAAACGATCGACTGGAACGCCGAGAAGGCGCCGAACCTGATGTTCCGCCAGGATCCCGGCAAGATCAACGCCATGTCCTCGACGAAGATCAACTTCCACAACCCGAACAACGAATACATGCACGACACGCCCCAGCAGGGCCTGTTCAACAAGCTGATGCGCTTCGAATCCTCCGGCTGCGTGCGCGTGCAGAACGTGCGCGACCTGACGACCTGGCTGCTGCGCGACACGCCCGGCTGGTCGCGCGAGCAGATCGAGCAGGTCATCGACACGCGCGTCAGCTCGCCGATCAAGCTGGCCGTCGAGGTCCCGGTCTATTTCGTCTACATCTCGGCCTGGTCGGCGCGCGACCGCGTCGTGCAGTTCCGCGACGACATCTACCAGATGGACGGCGCCACCGAGCTGGCTCTCCAGACCGGCTACAATCAGGAAGGCGGCCAGTCCGTCGACAGCAACCTGCTGCCGCAGTAAGGCAACCCGCCCGTTTTTTCAAAGGCCTCGTTTCCCGCCGGGAAGCGGGGCCTTCGTGTTCTTGGGGTCGCCCGCCTTGTCGTTTTTATTTCATAAGGCGCGCTGAAATGGCGCAAACCGTGGAGCGGTATTGCCCTTGCCATGCGAGGACGATAAACACCGTGCCACCACCCTTAAGGAGTCCCGAGGATGAGCCAGTCTTCCGTCACCGACGTTTTCTTCACCCGTTCCCTCGCCGACACGGACCCGGAGATCTTCGACTCCATCCAGAAGGAACTCGGTCGCCAGCGCCATGAGATCGAGTTGATCGCCTCGGAGAACATCGTCTCGCGCGCCGTGCTCGAGGCCCAGGGCTCGATCATGACGAACAAATATGCCGAGGGCTATCCGGGCAAGCGCTACTATGGCGGCTGCCAGTTCGTCGACATCGCGGAAGAACTCGCCATCGAGCGCGCCAAGAAGCTGTTCGGCGTCAACTTCGCCAACGTCCAGCCGAATTCCGGCTCGCAGATGAACCAGGCCGTCTTCCTCGCGCTGCTGCAGCCGGGTGACACCTTCATGGGCCTTGACCTCAATTCGGGCGGCCACCTGACGCACGGTTCGCCGGTCAACATGTCGGGAAAATGGTTCAACGTCGTCTCCTACGGCGTGCGCGAGGGCGATCACCTGCTCGACATGGACGACGTCGCCGAGAAGGCTCGCAAGAACAAGCCGAAGCTCATCATCGCCGGCGGCACCGCCTATTCGCGCATCTGGGACTGGAAGCGCTTCCGCGAGATCGCCGATGAAGTGGGCGCCTATCTGATGGTCGACATGGCGCATATCGCCGGCCTCGTCGCCGGCGGCCAGCATCCCTCGCCGTTCCCGCATTGCCACGTCGCCACCACCACCACGCACAAGTCGCTGCGCGGCCCGCGCGGCGGCGTCGTGCTGACGAACGACGAGGACATCGCCAAGAAGATCAACTCGGCCGTCTTCCCGGGCCTTCAGGGCGGCCCGCTGATGCACATCATCGCCGCCAAGGCCGTCGCCTTCGGCGAGGCGCTGCAGCCGGAATTCAAGGAATATGCCGCGCAGATCGTCAAGAACGCCAAGGCGCTCGCCGAGACGCTGAAGGCCGGCGGCCTCGACATCGTCTCGGGCGGCACGGACAACCACCTGATGCTCGTCGACCTGCGCAAGAAGAACGCCACCGGCAAGCGCGCGGAAGCCGCGCTCGGCCGCGCCTATGTCACCTGCAACAAGAACGGCATCCCGTTCGACCCCGAAAAGCCCTTCGTCACCTCGGGCGTGCGCCTCGGCACGCCGGCCGGCACGACGCGCGGTTTCAAGGAAGCCGAGTTCCAGGAGATCGGCAACCTGATCGTCGAGGTTCTCGACGGCCTCAAGGCCGCCAATTCCGACGAGGGCAATGCGGGCGTCGAAGCCGCCGTGCGGGAGAAGGTCGTCGCGCTGACGGGCCGTTTCCCGATGTACCCTTACATGTAAGGATACGAAATGCGCTGCCCCTATTGCGGTTCGGAAGATTCGCAGGTGAAGGATTCCCGTCCCGCCGAGGACGGGGCCGCCATTCGCCGCCGGCGCATCTGCCCGGATTGCGGCGGTCGCTTCACGACCTTCGAGCGGGTGCAGCTCCGCGAGCTGATGGTCGCCAAGAAGACGGGCCGAAAGGCCCCCTTCGATCGCGACAAGCTCCTGAAATCCTTCGAGATCGCGCTTCGCAAGCGGCCTGTTGACCGGGACCGCATCGATCGCGCGGTCTCGGGCATCGTGCGGCGCCTCGAAAGCTCCGGCGAGACGGAGATCTCCTCGGAGGAGATCGGCCTCCAGGTGCTGGAGGCGCTGAAGGCGCTCGATGACGTGGGCTTCGTGCGCTATGCCTCGGTCTACCGCGATTTCTCCCATGTCGACGACTTCGAGAAGATCCTCGCAGAGGTTGCCGCCAAGATCGCCCGCGATCCGGGCGCCGACGGCTAGATGCCTGGCCTTGCCGAAGACGGCCGCTTCATGGCGGCGGCGATCCGCCTCGCCCGCCGCAATCTCGGCCTGACCTCCACCAATCCCTCCGTCGGCTGTCTGATCGTCAGGGACGGCGTGGTCGTCGGCTCGGCCGTCACCGCGCCGGGCGGCAGGCCGCATGCCGAGACGCAGGCGCTGGCCGAGGCGGGCGCGGCGGCGCGCGGCGCGACGGCCTATGTCACGCTCGAGCCCTGTTCCCATCACGGCAGGACGCCGCCCTGCTCGGATGCGCTGGTCGCCGCCGGCGTCGCTCGCGTCGTCGTCTCGGTGACGGACCCGGACGAGCGCGTGGCGGGCAGGGGGCTCGCCAGGCTGCGCGACGCCGGCATCGCGGTCACGACCGGTGTCCTGGAGGCGGAGGGCCGGGCGGCGCTTGCGGCCTACCTCACGCGGCAGACGAGGAAGCGGCCGCATGTGACTCTGAAGCTTGCCGTTTCGGCCGACGGCATGCTCGGCCGGCTGGGCGCGGGGCAGGTGGCGATCACCGGTCCCGTCTCGCGCGGGCAGGCGCATGTCCTGCGCGCCGAGACGGATGCGATCCTCGTCGGCATCGGCACCGCGCGCGCCGACGACCCGGAACTGACCTGCCGCCTGCCGGGGCTGGAAGCCCGCTCGCCGGTGCGGATCGTGCTCGATCCGCGGCTGGAACTGCCGCCGGCATCGAAGCTGGCGCGGACGGCGCGGCAGGTGCCGGTCATCGTGGTGGCGGCGCGCGTCGGCCGGTCCGATGAGGGGGAGCCCGGCATGGCGGTCGCGGACTGGAACGCCCGCGCCGCGGCCCTTGAGGCCAGCGGCGTCGAGATCCTGACCTGCGATCCGCGCAAGCTGGACGACCTGCTGGCGGCGCTGGCCACGCGCGGCATCTCCTCGCTGCTGGTGGAGGGGGGCGCGCGGACGGCGCGGTCCTTCCTCGATGCCGGCCTCGTCGACCGCATCCTGCTGTTTTCGGGCGCCGTCACCATTGGCAAGGACGGGGTCGCATCCCCATTTGTTCCCGGGCGGATGCCGGACGGCTTCCCGCTGCGTCGCACCGCGCGTTACGGCGCGGATATCCTGCAGGAATACGAAAGAGAAGAGTGATGTTTACCGGCATTGTCACGGATATCGGAACGGTGGAGAAGGTCGAGCCCATGAACGAGGGGGTACGCCTGCGCGTGCGCACCACCTACGATCCCGCCACCATTCCCATGGGCGCCTCGATCGCCCATTCCGGCACCTGCCTCACCGTCACCGCGCTGCCGGAAGAGGGCGCGAATGACCGCTGGTTCGAGGTGGAGGCCTGGGAGGAGGCGCTGCGGCTGACGACCATCGGCTCCTGGACGGCCGGCACGCGCATCAATCTCGAGCGCTCGCTGAAGATCGGCGACGAGCTCGGCGGCCATATCGTTTCCGGCCATGTCGACGGCCGGGCCGAGATCCTCTCGGTCGAGGCGGAGGGTGACGCCACGCGCTTCCGCATCCGCGCGCCGGAGGGGCTGGAGCGCTTCGTCGCGCCGAAGGGGTCGGTCGCGCTCGACGGCACCTCGCTCACCGTCAATGCGGTGGACGGCGCGGTCTTCGACGTGCTGCTCATCCGCCACACGCTCGACGTCACCACCTGGGGCGAGCGCAAGGCCGGCGATCTCCTCAATTTCGAGGTCGACACCATGGCCCGCTACGCCGCGCGGCTGGCGGAATTCCCCGCGCCCGGAGCGTGATCCGGGCGGGTGGAGCGCCGCGACCCTCCGGCGGCGTGGAACAGGAACCCCGAAAAGGCGGCCCCGAGCGTGACGCCGGCGTGACAATCGCACGGTGACGCCCCGCTGCGGCGCACAGGAACATCCTGCACGCCTGCCGGGTAACGATATGGATACCTGTCGGCTTCTAGGGTGCGCGCATCGGACCCCGGAGACCGCTCCAGCATGACGCCTGACTACAATACCCTCCTCCTGGCGATAGCCCTGTCCGGCTGCTGCCTCTCGGCGACGCTGTTCGCCTCCTGGCTGTCGGCGCGCGTCGAGCGCTTCCTGCTCTCCTGGTCCATCGGCATCGGCTGCATCGTGCCGGCCGTCGCGGTCTACAGCCTCTATTTCGACAATCCGCACTACCGCGTCGGCTGCCTCGCCTTCGCCCTGCAGTTCCTCGGCTTCGCCTTCATCTACGGTGCGGCCTACCGGTTCCGCACCGGAGCGAGCGGCCGCCGGCGCATGGTCGTCGTCTTCGCCGGCAGCTCGGCCGTCGCCCTGCCGTGGCTGGTCGCCGGCTATGACGGCATCGGCTTCATCCTGCTCAACCTGCTGATCGCCGCCGCGCTCGCCGCCACCGCTTCGGAATACTGGCGCGGGCGCAGGGAAGCGCCGCTGCCGCTGACGGGCATCGTCATCCTCTACCTGCTGACGACCCTGTCCTTCGTCCTGTGCGCCGCCGTGCTCATCCATGACGGCCGGTGGATCATGGGCGGAGCCCCCGACAACTGGGCGGAGAACCTCAACCTCGTCGTCGCGATCCTCGGCATCACCGGCATCGGCGCCATGTCGCTGGCGCTCAACCAATGGCGCGTCGCCGGCAACCACCAGCGGGCCGCCAATACCGACGCCCTGACCGGCCTCCTCAACCGCCGCGCCCTCTTCGAGCGCTATGGCGAGGAGGCCGTCGGCCCGCACCGGGCGGCGATCGCCTTCGACCTCGACAGCTTCAAGTCGGTCAACGACCGCCACGGCCACGCGGCCGGCGACGCGGTGCTGAAGGCCTTCGCCGAGATCCTCGCCGAGGCCTGCGGCACGGCCGCCTGCGCCGCGCGCCTCGGCGGCGAGGAATTCGTCGCCGTGCTCGACCGCGCCCCGGCGGATCGCGCCCACCGGGTCGCCGAACGGGTGCGCGCGGATTTCGCGGCACGGCTCATCCCCATCGGCCGGGGCACCATCTCCTGCACGGTCAGCGCCGGCATCGCCTTCGGCAGCGAGCGGTGCAAGACCTTCGATTCCCTGCTCAGCAATGCCGACAAGGCGCTCTACAGTTCCAAGCGCAACGGCCGCAACCGCGTCTCGCTCGTCGCCTGACCGGCCTCACGCGCCGGGCTCGCCCTCCCAGTAGTCCACCGCCTCGCCCCGCTCCTCTCCGGGGATTGACAAATCGTTCACTATTTGTTCATGATTGTCAATCCCGTTTCCAGCGGCTGGGCGCATGCCGGCACGCCGAAATCGCCGGGCGGGGCCGAAATTGCTTGCCAAGCATCGCCGGGCGTGGTTTGACCGCCGCCTCTGCCCGCATTTGCGTGGCCTGCCTCCAATTTTCAGGTGATCCATGGCCAACACCGACAATCCCCATCTCCTCATCGTCGAGGCCCGCTTCTACGACGACATGGCCGACGCGCTGCTCGACGGCGCAAAGCATGCGCTCGACGCGGCCGGCGCGACCTACGATGTCGTGACCGTCATGGGCGCGCTCGAGATCCCCGCCGCCATCTCCATGGCGCTCGACGGCATGGAGAATGCCGGCACCTGGTATGACGGCTTCGTCGCGCTCGGCATGGTCATCCGCGGCGAGACCTACCATTTCGACATCGTCGCCAACGAATCGAGCCGCGCGCTGATGGACCTCTCCGTCAGCGAGGGCCTCGCCATCGGCAACGGCATCCTGACCGTCGAGAACGACGAGCAGGGCTGGGCCCGCGCCCGCCGTTCGGAAGGCGACAAGGGCGGCTTTGCCGCCCGCGCGGCGCTGACCATGATCGGGCTGAAGAAGAAACTGGGCGGCGAGCAGTGAGCGGCGAGAGGAACCAGCAGCCGGTGAAGCCGGCCAACCAGCGCGGCGCGGCGCGGCTTGCCGCCGTGCAGGCGCTCTACCAGATGGATGTCGGCGGCACCGGCGTGCTGGAGATCGTCGCCGAATACGAGGCGCACCGCCTCGGCCAGGAACTCGACGGCGATACCTATCTCAAGGCCGACGCCTCCTGGTTCCGCTCGATCGTCTCGGGCGTCGTGCGCGACCAGCGCCAGCTCGACCCGCTGATCGGCACGGCGCTGCAGGACGACTGGGCGCTGTCGCGCCTCGATTCCACCGTGCGCGCCATCCTGCGCGCCGGCACCTTCGAGCTGCGCGAGCGCAAGGACGTGCCGATCGCCGTGATCGTCACGGAATATGTCGAGATCGCCAAGGCGTTCTTCGAGGACGAGGAACCCAAGCTGGTGAACGCGGTGCTCGACCGCATCGCCAGGCAGGTCCGCGCGGATCCGCGCAAGTAGGGTGGTGGAACGGCATGAGCACGGGCACGGTCGAGGGTCTTGAACGGGAGCTGTCGGTCGCGCGCCGCAATGTGTTCCTGCTGATGGTCGCGCAGGCGCTGCTCGCCTCGTCCGGCCCGATCGTCTTCTCCGTCGGCGCCCTTGCCGGCTACGACCTTCTCGGCGAGGACAAGTCGCTCGCGACCGCCCCGCTCACCGGCTTCAATATCGGCGTGGCGCTCGGCGCCATCCTCGTCGCCATCGCCGCGCGCATGCTCGGGCGGGCCCACGGCTTCGTCGTCGGCGCGCTGATCGGCGCGTCGGGCGGCTTGACCGCGGCCATCGCGCTCTTCCGCGGCGATTTCTGGCTCTTCGCTCTCGGCTTCGTGCTGGTCGGCATTTCCAGCGGCTTCGCGCAGAAGATCCGCTTCGCCGCCGCCGATGCCTCGCCTTCCTTCTACAAGCCGCGCGCCATCTCCTGGATCCTCGCCGGCGGGGTGATCTCCGCCGTGCTCGGCCCGCAGGTCGTCATCCTCACCAAGGACCTGTTCGAGCCCGTGCTCTTCGCCGGCGCCTTCGTGGCGCTGGCGCCGCTGTGCGGCCTGGCGATCGTCCTCTTCCTCATGCTGCGCCTGCCCGATACCAGGGCGGCGGCCGCGGCGAGCGGGCAGGTGGCCCGGCCGCTGAAGGAGATCGTGCTGACGCAGCGCTTCCTGACCGGCATGGTCTGCGGCATCTCCTCCTACGCGCTGATGACCTTCATGATGACCGGCGCGCCGCTCGCCATGGTCATCGGCTGCGGCTTCTCGCCGGAAATGGCGACGCTCGGCATCCAGTGGCACGTGCTCGCCATGTTCGCGCCGAGCTTCTTCACCGGCATGCTGATCCAGCGCTTCGGCACGGAGAAGGTGGTGGCCGCCGGCCTCCTCATCCTCATGGCCTGCGCGGCCGTCGCGCATATGGGCATCGCGCTGTGGAACTTCTGGGGCGCGCTCGTGCTGCTCGGCGTCGGCTGGAACTTCGGCTTCATCGGCGCCACCGCCATCGTCGCCTCCTCCTACCGGCCGCACGAGGCCGACAAGGTGCAGGGCTTCCACGACATCATCCTGTTCGGCGCCGTGGCGCTCGCCTCCTTCTCCTCCGGCAAGGTGTTCAACGCCTATGGCTGGCAGGCGATCAACGTGATGTTCTGGCCGGTCACCGGCATCAGCCTCGCGCTGGTGCTTTTGCTGCTCCTGCGCTCGCGCCGCGCGGCCGTCTAATCGGTTCGTATCCGAAGGCTTCGAAAAATCCCTTGTTTAGAAGCGCTTGCCGCGTTGCAGCGGCTTGACGCAGCCGATTCGCAACCGCACTCTGGCCGCGCGCCGGCTGCCGGCTTGCGAGGGGCAGGGGGAGCGGGCGCATGTCGGCGGCGGGAAGAGGAACCCGCGGCCTCCAAGGAGGACAGAGCGAAATGACCATTTTGTTTGGCGTTATCGCATGCGGGTTGCTTTCGGTGGTCTATGCCATCTGGGCGACGCAGTCGGTGCTTGCCGCCGACCAG
>JBDHSZ010000006.1:0-48102 GCA_039812945.1 Shinella sp. | reverse complement strand
GGCATGACACCATAGGAATCGATCAGCGTCCGCATGACGACATGGTGGAAGTCGAGCAGGAACTGTCCGTCGTCAAATGATTTGAGACTTTTTGGGCTTTGGAAGAATGGAGTTTCCGGCTCGGTTTGCGGGTTGATTTAAGCCGCTTTTGCCTGGTGGTTCAAGCGGCGCTGTCTGATGGTTTCTCGTTTAATCCTTTCGCGTTCGAGCAAGATGGTCTGGCCGCGTCCGAAGTAGACGTCGGCAGGTGTGAGATTGTTGAGGCTCTCGTGGTATCGGCGATGGTTGTAATACTCGACGAAGGCTGCGATCTGGGCTTCGAGGTCTTCCTGGAAGAAGTAGTTTTCGAGCAGGATGCGGTTCTTCAACGTCTGGTGCCAGCGCTCGATCTTGCCCTGCGTTTGGGGGTGGCCGGGAGCCCCGTGAACCTGATCGATCTTGTATTTGTCCAGCCATTCGCCGAGATCGGAGGCGACGTAACACGGGCCGTTGTCGGACAATAGGCGCGGCCGGTGTTCGACCTTGACCCTATCGCAGCCTGAGGCGGCGAGTGCCAGGTCGAGCGTGTCGGTGACATCGTCCACCTTCATGCTGGTGCACAGCTTCCAGGCGATGATGTAACGTGAGAAGTCGTCGAGGATGGTCGAAAGGTAGAACCATCCCCAGCCGATGACCTTCAGGTAGGTGAAGTCGGTTTGCCACATCTCGTTCGGCCGCGTGGTCTTGTCCTTGAACTCGTTGTTGGCCTTGATGACGATATAGGCTGGCGAGGTGACCAGGTCATGGGCCTTGAGCAGGCGATAGACCGAAGCCTCTGAGACGAAATAGCTTTCCATGTCGGTGAACTTCACCGCCAGCTCGCGTGGCGACAGATCGGCATGATCGAGCGCGAGTGTGATGATGCGATCCCTGATATCGTCGGGGATACGGTTCCACACCCGTGACGGCGCGGATGTCCGGTCTTCCAACCCCTCAACACCGTGGGTCTGGAAGCGATCATACCAGCGATAGAAGGTTGGTCTTGGAATGCCGAGCTTGTCGAGGGTTTGCCTGGCTGGCAGATGAGACCCCTCGACAAGCCGGATGATCTCGAGCTTTTCGGTGGCGGGATATCTCATTCTTCGTCGCCCCCATCCGCGATCATGCTTTTTTTAAGCAGGCGGTTTTCCAGGGTGAGGTCGGCCAGCGCCTCTTTCAGGTCGCGGCTCTCACGGCGCAGCGCCTTCACCTCGTCACTGGTCGCCGAGCGCGCGGTGTCACCGGCTAGCCGCTTCTTGCCAGCTTCGAGGAATTCCTTCGACCAGCTATAATACAGGCTCTCGGCGATCCCTTCGCGGCGGCAGATCGCGGCAATACTGTCTTCACCGCGCAGACCTTCCAGCACAATGCGAATTTTCTCCTCCGACGAATGCAGCTTGCGCGTCGCGCGGCGAATATCCTTGATCGTCTTCTCGGCCGACGATGTCTGCGGCCCGGTTTTCTGTCTCATCTTCGCTTCCTTTGAATGAGCTACGATGAGCCGAAAATCCTCTCTTCTCAATTAAACCAGTTCTGTCTCATAGGCGTTGATGGCGGACAGGTGAGGAGGACGTCACGCTTCTGCCCGCCCGCGAGCGGGACGTCGCCATGGTCTTTCAGTCCTATGCGCTCTATCCGACCATGTCGGTGCGGGACAATATCGGCTTTCCGCTCAAGATGCGGCGGCAGGACCGGCGTACCATCCAGGAAAGCGTCGACACGGTCGCCGCGATCCTGAAGATCGAGGCCCTGCTCGAACGGCGCCCGCGCGAGCTTTCGGGCGGGCAGCGCCAGCGCGTGGCGATCGGCCGCGCGCTCGTGCGCGATCCGCGCCTGTTCCTCTTCGACGAGCCGCTGTCCAATCTCGATGCGGCCCTGCGCGGCGAACTGCGCGCGGAGATCAAGCGTCTCCACCAGCGCATCAAGCGCACCATGGTCTATGTCACCCACGACCAGATCGAGGCGATGACCCTCGCCACGCAGATCGTCGTGATGAATCGCGGCGTCGTGCAGCAGGTCGGCACGCCGCACGAGATCTACCACGATCCGGCGAACCTCTTCGTGGCGCGCTTCATCGGCTCGCCGCCGATCGTGCTGCTGAAGGGGCAGGCCGCGGGAACGCATATCGGCATCACCGGCGGCGGATCGAGGACGGAGCTGGCTCTGCCCGGCCCTGCGCCATCGTTCGGGGAGGCGGCCGATCTCG
The DNA here is from genome assembly GCA_039812945.1 of Shinella sp. Lineage (GTDB taxonomy): Bacteria > Pseudomonadota > Alphaproteobacteria > Rhizobiales > Rhizobiaceae > Shinella. The sequence continues at coordinate 45,878 of JBDHSZ010000006.1, read as the reverse complement.
TCGTCGGCCTCCGGCCGGAATATATCCGGATCGCGGCGACGGATCAGGCGGCGATGACGGCGACCGTCGATCTCGTCGAGCCGACCGGGCCGGAGGACATCGTCACCCTGAACATCCACGACCAGCCGGCCATCATCCGGGTCCCGGCCGGCAGGGTCGCCCAGGGCGCGCAGGTCGGCCTGGAGCTGGAACTCGACAGGATGATGCTTTTCGACCCGGCATCCGAGGCAAGGCTCGCCTGACGGGCGGGAAGACGAAGGACAGGCCGCGAGGCGGCGGAGCGAACCCGAAGAGAGTGACATATCCGATGTCGATGGACACCCATTACCACCTCGGCGACGTGCGCCTTGAAACCGGGTTCGACCGTGACGGCGACATGGTCGTCGGAACGCGGACCGGGCTTTTCACGCTCGAGATCGAGGACGGCCGCATCATGAGCGTGCTCGGCGCGGACGATGCGGCGAACCCGCTGCTGCCCAGATACAGCGCGCGGGAAAAGCTGCTGCTGCCGGCCTTCAGGGACATGCATATCCATCTCGACAAGACCTTCTACGGCGGACGATGGCGGGCTCCGCTGCCGTTCCAGGGCGTCACCATCAAGGAGATGATCGCGCGCGAAGGCGTGCTCATTCCCGAGCTGCTGCCGACTTCGCAAAAGCGCGCCGAGGGGCTGATCGACCTGCTCCTGTCGCAGGGCAGCACCGTTGCCCGCAGCCATTGCAACATCGATCCGGTCAGCGGGCTGAGGAGCCTGGAAAACCTGCTGCTGGCGCTGGAGACCTACCGCGGCAGCTTCGAGTGCGAGGTCGTCGCCTTCCCGCAGCACGGCCTGCTGTATTCCAGGGCGGAGCCGCTGATGCGCGAGGCCATGGGCATGGGCGTGCATCTGGTCGGCGGGCTCGATCCCAACGACGTGGACGGGGCGATGGAGCAATCGCTGGACACCATGTTCCAGATCGCGCTCGACTGCGGCAAGGGCGTCGACCTTCATCTGCACGAGGTCGGCCCGGCGGACGCGGCCGCGCTGGACTATGTGGTCGCGACGGTGGAGAGGACGCCGGCCCTGCGCGGCCGCCTGACGCTCAGCCATGCCTTCGTCCTTTCCACCCTGGCGAAGGGCGCGCTGGAGGAGATGGCCGGCCGCATGGCGCTGCAAGGCATCGCCGTGGCGACGACCGTGCCGCTCGGCACCCTCATGATGCCCCTGAGGGAATTGCAGCGCAAAGGGGTCAGGGTCATGGCCGGGACCGACAGCGTGATCGACCACTGGTCGCCCTTCGGCACCGGCGACATGCTGGAAAAGGCCAATTTCTACGCGCAGCGCCATGACAGCCGGGACGAGTTCCATCTGTCGCGGGCGCTGGGGCTGGTCACCGGCGACGTGATGCCGCTCGACGACCGGGGAGAGTGGGTCTGGCCGAAGCCCGGCGACCCGGCGGAGTTCGTCCTGGTCGATGCGAGCTGTTCGGCCGAGGCCGTGGCGCGCCGTTCGCCGCGCTGCGCCGCCTTCCACAAGGGCCGGCTGGTCCACGGCGCGCTTTCCCGCGCCTCAGCGGGCCGCGCGCCCCTTGCTCAGGCGGCCGCGGGCGCGAGCTTGCGGGCTATGTCGAAGAAGGCGCTGACGAGCTTGCCGTTGCTGCGCTCGCGCAGGCAGATGAGGGCCTCGTCCATCAGCATTTCCGGGGCGTCTATCGCGATGGGGACGAGGCGGTTGTCCTGCCCGAATTCGGCGGAGGAGACGAAGCCGACGCCGCCGCCCGCCGCGACGATCTCCCGGACGGCCTCGCGTCCCTCGGCCTCGATGAGCGGCGTGAGGGGGACGCCGCATTGCTGCGCCATCACCTCGAGTTTCTGCCGGGTCTTCGAGCCGCGCTCGCGCATGACGAGGGGGTGGCCGGCGAGCTCGGAGAAGGAGAGCGGACGGCTGCCGTCGAGCGGATAGTCGCGGCTGGTGAAGGCGATGATCGGCGTCGAGTTCAGCTTGAGGATCTCGAAATCGCTGGATTGCGGAACCTCGCCCAGAACGCCGATATCCGCCTCGTAGGCATGCAGGCTGGTGATGACGCTTTCCGTGTTGCCGGCGTCGATCGACACCTGCACCGAGGGATAGGCGCGGCGGAAGGCGGCGAGGATGTGCAAGAGATGGTGCGCGGCGTCGGCGACGATGCGCAGCTTTCCCGCGCGCAGCGCCCGCGATTCCGACAGGAGGTCGAGCGCCTGCTGCTCGACGTCGAACATGCGGCGGGTGATTTCGAGAAGGTGCTGGCCGGCCTGGGTCAGCGTCACCTGCTTCTTGTTGCGGTTGAAGAGCAGGACGTCGTATTCCTCCTCCAGCTTGCGCACCTGGTCCGAGACCGCCGGCTGGGTGAGGAACAGCGCCTCGGCGGCGCGCGAGAAGCCGCCGTGGACGGCCACGTTATGGAAGGCGCGAAGTTGCACGTAGCGCATCGGGGCGGGCTTTCGATAGATTGAGCCTATGCATTCATTAGAACGAACGATTTGATTTATGTAAAGTGCCGCCGGATAGTTCGGGGATTTCATTCCCTCTCCGGAGCATGCCATGAACCTCCCGGCCGTCGTCCTCGAGCTTGCCGCCGCCACAGTCCTCCTGCTCTACGCCGTCAGCCTGGTGAAGAAGGGCGTCGAGGCGGCCTCGGGCGACCTGGTGGCGCGCACCGTGGGCGGCGGCGGCGGGCCGCTGCGCGCCGCCTTCTACGGCTGCGTCGTGGCGATCGCCCTGCAGAGCTCGACGGCGGTGGCGATGCTGGCGGCCGGCTTCGCCATCAGCGGGGCGCTGGCGCTCGATGCGGGGCTGGCGGTGCTGCTCGGGGCCGATCTCGGCTCGGCGCTGGTGGTGAAGATCCTCTCCTTCGACCTCACCTGGCTGGCGCCGCTGCTGATCGCCGGCGGGGGCCTTCTTCACCTCAAGGCCCGTGCGCGCAAGTCGGTCGAGGCAGGGCGCGCGGTGCTCGGCATCGGGCTTCTGCTGCTGTCGCTGCAGATGATCGGCCATGCCACGCTGCCGCTGGCGCAGAGCCCGCTGCTGCCCTCGGCCATCGCCTTCCTCGGCAAGGACGCGCTGACGGTGATGATCCTCGCCGGCGTCTTCACCTGGGCGCTGCATTCCAGCGTGGCGGCGATCCTGCTCATCCTGACCTTCACGGCGAAGGGGATCGTGCCGCTCGACGTCGGCATCCCGCTGGTCCTTGGCGTCAATCTCGGCGGCGGGCTGATCGCCCTGTGGCTGACCCGCGGCCTGCCGGTCGAGGGGCGGCGGCTGCCGCTCGGCAACCTCCTGTTCCGCGCGCTGTTCAGCGCGGCGGTCTTCGCGCTTTTCTCGCTGCATGCGCCCTTCGACTGGCTGCCGGGCGGGACGACGGCCGCCAAGCTGGTCAACCTGCATGTGCTGTTCAACGCCGCGCTCGTCGTCATCGGGCTCGTCGGCTGCGGCCTGATGGGGCGCCTCGTCCGGCTCTTGACGCCGGAAACGGCCGGCGACGGCGACCTGACGGCCCATGTCAGCGCGCTCGACCGCTCGCTGATCGACAAGCCGGCGCAGGCGCTCGCCGCCGCGGCGCGCGAGGTGCTGCACATGGGCAATCTGATCACCCGCATGCTGGAGCCGGTCATGACGGTGATCCAGTCGCCGACGCCGGAGACGGTCGACGCGCTGCGCCGCATCGACGGCGATATCCACCGGGCGCACAGCGAGATCAAGCTCTACATCGCGGCGGTCAATCGCGGGGTGCTGACCGAGGAGCAGTCGCGCCGGGGGATCGAGCTGACCGAGGCGGCGATCCATCTCGAATATGCCGGCGACGTGGTCGCCAAGAGCCTGCTGCAGATGGCGCAGGAGCGGCTGGAGGGGGCGGGCGCCTTCTCGCAGGAGGGCTGGCGGGAGCTGACGCTGCTGCACGGCGCGGTGTTCTCCAACGTCCGGCTCGCCGCCAATCTCCTCGTCTCGCCCGATCCCGTCATCGCCCGCGAAATGGTGCGGCAGAAGGAGCATGTGCGCAGCCTGGTGGAGGAAAGCAGCAAGAACCACCTGGAGCGCCTGCGCCAGGGCGTCGCCGCCTCCATCCAGTCCAGCGACATGCACCTGGAGATCGTGCGCGCGCTGAAGGAGGTCAATTCGCTGGTCACGACCATGGCCTATCCGCGCCTCAGGGAGACCGGCGACCTTCTGGAAAGCCGCCTCGTGCCGGCCGCATAAGATCATAAATTACATCGATGGATTGATACAAAAGAACGATTTTACATATATGTCTTTCCGCCGCATTGTCGTTTCCGGATAAGCCAAACGTGAGGACGGACCATGCCAACCACCGCTTCTGACAGCGCCAGCGCCCCCCTTGAAACACCGCGGCTCGGCGAGCCCTATCTCCTGACGCCCGGCCCGCTGACGACGGCCTACGAGGTCAAGGAGGCCATGCTGCGCGACTGGGGCTCCTGGGACGGCGACTTCCGCGCCATGACGGCGGAACTGCGCCGCGAGCTGCTCGCCATCGCCGGCGACACGGCGGGCGAATTCGACTGCGTGCCCATGCAGGGCAGCGGCTCCTTCTCGGTGGAGGCCATGCTCGGCAGCTTCGTGCCGAAGGACGGCAAGGTGCTGGTGCTGAGCAACGGCGCCTACGGCAAGCGCATCGCCCAGACGCTGGCCTATCTCGGCCGCGACCATGCGGTGATCGACAAGGGCGACTACATGCCGCCGCGCGGGGTCGAGGTCGTCGCCGCGCTGGACGCCGATCCGGCGATCAGCCATGTCGTGGTGGTCCATTGCGAGACCAGCTCCGGCATCCTCAATCCGCTGAAGGAGATCTCCGAGGCGGTTTATTCGCGCGGCCGCAAGCTGCTGGTCGATTCGATGAGCGCCTTCGGCGCGGTGCCGGCCGGCGTCAACGATTTCCGCTACGAGACGATCGTCTCCTCGGCCAACAAGTGCATCGAGGGCGTGCCGGGCTTCGGCTTCATCCTCGCCCGCAAGAGCGAGCTGGAGGCCGCCAAGGGCCGCAGCCATTCGCTCAGCCTCGACGTGCACGCCCAGTGGGAGCACATGAACAAGACCGGCCAGTGGCGCTTCACGCCGCCGACCCATGTCGTCGCCGCCTTCCTGGAGGCGCTGCGCATGCATCGCCGGGAAGGGGGCGTCGCCGCCCGCGGCGCGCGCTACGCCCGCAACCGCGACGTCATGGTGGCGGGCATGCGCGAGCTCGGCTTCGAGACGCTGCTGGCCGACCAGTGGCTGTCGCCGATCATCGTCACCTTCTTCAGCCCGGCCCATCCGGCCTTCGCCTTCGACCGTTTCTACGATCTCATGAAGGACAAGGGCTTCATCATCTATCCCGGCAAGCTGACGGTGGTGGACAGCTTCCGCGTCGGCTGCATCGGCCGCATGGACGAGCATGTCATGCGCCGCGTGGTGGAGGCCGCCCGCTCCTCGCTGGCCGAAATGGGCGTCGACAGCGCCGCCCCGCCGGCCATCGCCCTTGAAGAACGCAGCCGTCTCGCGGCCTAACGAAGAATGGAACCTTCGATGAACCAGATGTCCAAGATCACCGTCACCGCCAACCGCCGCACCTATCCCTGGCCGAACGTCCCGGCCATCGCCATCTGCCTCGACGGCTGCGAGCCGGCCTATCTCGACGAGGCGATCAAGGCCGGTCTGATGCCGACGCTGGAGCGCATGCGCAAGACCGGCACGGAGCGCACGGCGCTCTCCGTCATCCCGAGCTTCACCAATCCGAACAACCTGTCGATTGCCACCGGCCGCCCGCCGGCGATCCACGGCATCTGCGGCAATTATCTCTACGAGCCTTCGACCGGCAAGGAAGTGATGATGAACGACCCGCGGTTCCTGCGCGCGCCGACGGTCTTCAAGGCCTTCTACGACGCCGGCGCCAAGGTCGCCGTGGTGACGGCGAAGGACAAGCTGCGCGCCCTTCTCGGCCACGGCCTGCAGTTCGAGGACGGCCGCGCGATCTGCTTCTCCTCGGAGAAGTCCGACAAGTCGACCAAGGCCGAGCACGGCATCGACAACGCCTCGGCCTGGCTCGGCCGCCCGGTGCCGGAGGTCTATTCCGCCGACCTTTCCGAATTCGTCTTCGCCGCCGGCGTGAAGCTGCTCAAGGAGTTCCGCCCGGACGTCATGTACCTGACGACCACCGACTACGTGCAGCACAAATATGCCCCGGGCGTGCCGGAGGCCAATTCCTTCTACGAGATGTTCGACAAGTACCTGACCGAGCTCGACGCGCTCGGCGCGGCGATCATCGTGACGGCCGACCACGGCATGAAGCCGAAGCACAAGGCGGACGGCACGCCGGACGTCATCTATGTGCAGGACCTGCTGGACGAATGGCTCGGCAAGGACGCCGCCCGCGTCATCCTGCCGATCACCGACCCCTATGTCGTGCATCACGGCGCGCTCGGCTCCTTCGCCACCGCCTACCTGCCCGAGATGGCGGACAAGGAGGAGATCATCGAGCGGCTGCAGGCGATCGACGGCATCGACCTCGTCCTGTCGCGCCCGGAAGCCTGCATGCGCTTCGAGCTGCCGGACGACCGCATCGGCGACATCGTGCTGATCTCCTCGGAGAACAAGACGCTCGGCACCAGCGAGCACCGGCACGACCTCGCCGCGCTGAACGAGCCGCTGCGCTCGCATGGCGGCCTCACCGAGCAGCAGGTGCCCTTCATCGCCAACCGCACGCTGCCGGAGCTTGCGGCGGCCGGCAACCTGCGCAATTTCGACGCCTTCTTCTACGCGCTCGTCGCGGCCGCCCAGCCGGCGCACTAGGAGGGAGCGATGACCAAGGTGGAAACGACATTCGCCATCCGCCACGAGCCCATGCGGATCGCCGGCAAGGCGGTCGATACTGAGGGGCGGGTCGAGGTGCGCTATCCCTGGAACGATGCCGTCATCGGCACCGTTCCGGCGGGCAATGCCGAGCATGCCCGAAAGGCCTTCGAGATCGCAGCAAGCTACCAGCCGAAGCTGACGCGCTACGAGCGCCAGCGCATCCTGCTCAAGGCGGCCGAGCTGCTGGTCGCCCGCAAGGAGGAGGTCTCCGACCTCATCACGCTGGAACTCGGCATCTCCAAGCAGGATTCGCTCTACGAGGTCGGCCGCGCCTTCGACGTGCTGACGCTGTCCGGCCAGATGTGCATCCATGACGACGGCGAGATCTTCTCCTGCGACCTCACCCCGCACGGCAAGGCGCGCAAGATCTTCACCACCCGCGAGCCGCTGACCGCCATCTCGGCGATCACGCCCTTCAACCACCCGCTCAACATGGTGGCGCACAAGGTCGCCCCGGCGATCGCGACGAACAATTGCGTCGTGCTGAAGCCGACGGAGCTGACGCCGATGACGGCGCTGGTCTTCGCCGACATCCTCTACGAGGCCGGCCTGCCGCCGGAAATGCTCTCCGTCGTCACCGGCTGGCCGGGCGACATCGGCATGGAGATGATCACCAATCCGAATTTCGACCTCATCACCTTCACCGGCTCGGTGCCGGTCGGAAAATTGATCGCCGCCCATGCCCAATACAAGCGCCAGGTGCTGGAGCTCGGCGGCAACGACCCGCTGATCATCCTCAACGACCTGTCCGACGACGACCTCGCCCGGGCGGCGGACCTGGCGGTCGCCGGCGCGACGAAGAATTCCGGCCAGCGCTGCACGGCCGTCAAGCGCATCCTGTGCCAGGAGCGCGTCGCCGACCGTTTCGTGCCGCTGGTGCTGGAGCGGGCGAAGAAGCTGAAGTTCGGCGATCCGATGGACCGCGCGACGGACCTCGGCACGGTCGTCCATGCCAGGGCGGCCGAGGTGTTCGAGCGCCGCGTGCACAAGGCGGCGGAGGAGGGGGCCGAGGTGCTCTACGATCCCGGCCGCAAGGGCGCGCTGCTGCCGCCGATCGTCGTCGACCGGGTCTCGCATGCCAGCGAGCTGGTCATGGAGGAGACCTTCGCGCCGATCATCCCGATCGTCCGCGCCCCCGACGACGACGACGCGCTGATCGCGCTTTCCAACTCCACCGCCTTCGGCCTGTCCTCGGGCGTGTGCACCAACGACTTCCGCCGGATGCAGAAATATATCGCCGGCCTCAAGGTCGGGACGGTGAACATCTGGGAAGTGCCGGGATACCGCATCGAGATGAGCCCCTTCGGCGGCATCAAGGATTCGGGCAACGGCTACAAGGAAGGCGTCATCGAGGCGATGAAGAGCTTCACCAATGTGAAAACCTTCTCCCTGCCGTGGTGATCCGGGCAAGCCCCTGCGGGATCACCCTTTCCTGGGAGCCGCTTCGCGCGGCTCCCTTTTTTGTCTGGATGGGGTGGACATGGGGATTTTGTATCGATTTAATTTTGCGAATGATAAGAATAATAAATTTTACTTACTGAGAACCGCTGCCAGAATGCGTCGTGAAGCCGACCATACAAGGGCGACGACGAGATCGCCCGCCGTGCTTCCCGGATTTATCCAGGCCTTCAGAGGAGAATATCAACAATGAACGGACGCATGCTTTTCCTGCTTGCCGGCGCCATGTCCGCCGTGCTCCCCGCCATCGCCCTGGCGGAAACCCAGCTTACCGTCTACACCGCCGTGGAAGCCGTCGACCTCGACCGCTACAAGGCGACTTTCGAGAAGGCCAATCCCGACATCAAGATCAACTGGGTGCGCGATTCCACCGGCGTCATGACCGCCAAGCTGCTCGCCGAGAAGGACAACCCGCAGGCGGACGTCGTCTGGGGCGTCGCCGCGACCTCGCTGCTGCTGCTCAAGACCGAGGGCATGCTGGAGCCTTACCAGCCGAAGGGCGTCGAGGAGCTCGACAAGCGGTTCGTCGACAAGGACAGCCCGCCGAGCTGGGTCGGCATGGACGCCTATGTCGCCGCGCTCTGCTATAACACCGTGGAAGGCGAGAAGCTCGGCCTCACCGCGCCCACGAGCTGGGAGGACCTCACCAAGCCGGAATACAAGGGCCATATCGTGATGCCGAACCCGGCCTCGTCGGGCACCGGCTTCCTCGACGTGTCCGGCTGGATGCAGATGTGGGGCGAGGAGAAGGCGTGGGACTTCATGGACAAGCTCCATGAGAACATCTCCGCCTATACCCATTCCGGCTCGAAGCCCTGCAAGATGGCGGGCGCCGGCGAGGCGGTGATCGGCGTGTCCTTCGAGTTCCCCGGCGCCAAGGCCAAGAGCGCCGGCGCGCCGATCGACATCATCTTCCCCTCCGAGGGCTCCGGCTGGGAAGCCGAGGCGACGGCGATCATCGCCGGCACGCCGAACCTGGAGGCGGCCCAGACGCTGGTCGACTGGTCGGTCACCAAGGAAGCCAACGAGATGTACAATGTCGGCTATTCCGTCGTCGCCTATCCGGGCGTCGCAAAGCAGGTCGAGCACCTGCCCTCCGACATCGCCTCGAAGATGATCGACAACGACTTCGAATGGGCGGCCAACAACCGCACGGCCATCCTCAAGGAATGGCAGAAGCGCTACGACGCCAAGTCGGAGCCGAAAAGCTGACGCGATCGGCCGGGCGGGGCGCTCTGCCGCTCCGCCCATCGCATCCTCCTGAAATCCCAGAAGCCAGCGGAGCTTGCCGATGAGACATGCCCTGTCGATCGAACCGACGCCGACGACCTCTTCCCACACGGCCGACGCCGCGGCCGGCCAGCCGGTCCCCTACCTGCAGATATCGGACCTGTGGAAGGCCTATGGGGATTTCGTCGCGCTGCGCGATATCTCGCTGAGCATCGCCAAGGGTGAGTTCATCTGCTTCCTCGGCCCGTCCGGCTGCGGCAAGACGACCCTGCTTCGCGCCATCGCCGGCCTCGATCTGCAGACCCAGGGCACCATCCTGCAGGACGGGCGGAACATCTCCACCCTGCCGGCCTCCAGCCGCGACTACGGCATCGTCTTCCAGTCCTATGCGCTGTTCCCGAACCTCACCATCGAGCAGAACATCGCCTTCGGCCTGGAGAATACCGGCCGCTCGAAGGAGAGCGTCAAGGCGCGCGTCGACGAACTGCTCGGCATGGTCGGCCTCGCCGCGCATGGCAAGAAATACCCCGCCCAGCTTTCCGGCGGCCAGCAGCAGCGCATCGCGCTCGCCCGCGCCATCGCCATCTCGCCGGGCCTGCTGCTGCTCGACGAGCCGCTCTCGGCGCTCGACGCCAAGGTGCGCGTGCATCTTCGCCACGAGATCAAGGCGCTGCAGCGCCAGCTCGGCGTCACCACCGTCATGGTGACGCACGACCAGGAGGAGGCGCTCGCCATGGCCGACCGCATCGTGGTGATGAACCACGGCGTCATCGAGCAGGTCGGCTCGCCGACGGAAATCTACCGGCATCCCGAGACCCTGTTCGTCGCCGACTTCATCGGCGAGACCAACCAGTTCCCGGCCAAGGTCGTCGCCGACGGCGAGATCGAGATCGGTCATTCCGCCTTCCGCTGCCCGACGGGCGACTTTGCCGCCGGCGATGCCGCGACCGCCGTCGTGCGCCCGGTCGACATCATCCCGCACGGCGCCGACGCCCATGCCGTCAACGCCGCCGACCGGCCTTCCACGCTGCAGAACCTGATCGACGCCGAGGTGACGGAAATGGAGTTCCTCGGCATGTTCTGGCGCACGCGGCTCACCGCGCCGCGCCTCGGCGAGCGCACGCTCGTCGCCGATTTCTCGGTCAATGCCGTGCGCCGCCTCGCCATCCAGACGGGCGGCGTCATCCAGGTCGAGATCCCGCGCGAGCGCCTGCTGCTCTATCCGAGGAGCGCATGACGATGAGCACGGTCCTCGAAGCGCCCCGTCTTCCCTTCGCCGCCGGCAAGCGGCTGCGCCAGCAATCCTCCCGCGACGACCGCATCAAGCTCGGCTTCATGGCCGTCATCGGCCTCTACCTGATCGTCGCGCTCGGTGCGCCGCTCTTCGTCATGCTGTCGAAGTCGCTGTCGACCTACCGCTTCGACCTTGCCGCCTTCGAGTTCCAGGTCAGCGACGAGACGGGCGCGAACTGGGGGCCGGTCGTCAGCGCGGAGGCGCTGAACCGGGAGCTCGGCGCCGTGCCGGACGGGGAATTGTCGACCAATTTCGACGGGCGGCTCGCCGCGACGAAGTTCTTCCCGCAGTTCAGCTTCCGCAGCCCCGTGCATTACCGCATCCGCGGCACGACGGACGACACCTCCTTCCTCGTCGGCTCGACGCTGGAGAAGGGGACGGAATGGCGCGACTACGATTCCGGCACGTTCCGGCGCGTCGTGCTGCGCCCGGCGCGCAGCCTCGGCGCCCAGAACTTCGTGACCTATTTCTCGACGCCCGCGCTCGCCCAGTCGGTCTACAACTCGGTGCTGATGGCGGCGATCAGCACGGTCTTCACCGTCGCCATCGCCTTCGCGCTCGCCTATGGGCTGACGCGGAGCTGCATGCCGCTGAAGGGGCTCTTCCGCGGCATCCTGACGATCCCCATCCTCGTGCCCTCGCTGCTGCCCGGCATCGCGCTGGTCTATCTCTTCGGCAACCAGGGGGTCTTCAAGGACTGGCTGATGGGCTATTCCATCTACGGGCCGATCGGCATCGTCATCGGCTCGATCTTCTTCACCCTGCCGCATGCCTTCCTGATCATCCTGACGGCGCTCTCCGTCGCCGATGCGCGGCACTACGAAGCGGCCGCCTCGCTGAAGGCCAGCAAGTGGCGCACCTTCAAGACCGTCACGGTGCCCGGCGCCCGCTTCGGCCTCGTCTCCGCCGCCTTCGTCGTCTTCACGCTGGTCATCACCGATTTCGGCCTGCCGAAGGTGATCGGCGGGCAATACGGCATGCTCGCCGTCGACATCTACAAGCAGGTGATCGGCCAGCAGAATTTCGAGATGGGCGCGGTCGTCTCGGTCATCCTGCTCGTGCCGGCCATCCTCGCCTTCGTCGTCGACCGGCGCATGCAGAAGCGCCAGGTGGCGCTGCTGTCGGCCCGCGCCGTGCCCTATTCGCCCAAGCCGAACACCCGCACGGACGCGATCTGCTTTGCCTTCGCCTGTCTCGTCAGCCTGTTCATCCTCGGCATGATCGCCATGTGCCAGATCGCCGCCCTCGTGAAGTTCTGGCCCTACGACCTGACGCTGACGACGCGGAACTTCGCCTTCGACCTGATGGACGGCGGCGGCTGGGCGGCCTATGGCAACTCGATCCGGCTGGCCCTGCTGACGGCGCTGTTCGGCTCGCTGATCGTCTTCGCCGGCGCCTATATGGTGGAGAAGGCGGACGGCTTCCGCGTCGGCCGCGGCATCTTCCATTTCCTGGCGATGATGCCGATGGCGGTGCCGGGCATGGTGCTGGGCCTTGCCTATATCTTCTTCTTCAACAACCCGGCCAATCCGCTCAACACGATCTACGGCACGATGACGATCCTCGTCCTTTCCACCGTGACGCACTTCTACACGGTGGCGCATCTGACGGCGCTGACGGCGCTCAAGCAGATGGACCCGGAATTCGAATCCGTCGCCGCCTCGCTGAAGCAGCCCTTCCACCGGCTGTTCTTCCGGGTCACGGTGCCGGTCTGCCTGCCCGCGATCCTCAACATCGCGATCTATCTCTTCGTCAATGCGATGACGACGGTCTCGGCGGTGGTCTTCCTCTATTCCACCGACACCAAGCTCGCCTCCGTCGCCGTGCTCAACATGGACGATGCCGGCGACATCGCGCCGGCCGCGGCGATGGGCATGATGATCTTCTACACCAATGTAGCCGCCAAGCTCATCCACGCGCTGATCGCCCGCGGCCTGTTGAAACGCACCCAGGCCTGGCGCTGACGAGGCGCCGGACGGATGACAGAAGACGGCCCTTCCCCGTTCCGGGGGAGGGCCTTTCGTCACATAAGGCGACATGACGTGACATGCCGCGCCGGCTTCCGGCGGCGTGTCACGCTCCTACGGTGCTTCTGCGCGCCACAGCAGGCGGATTTCACGGTCAGCTTGTCAACGCGACAAAAATGATCGCAGATAGCGCCATGTCCGACTCTCAGACCGCCCGTGCCCTTGCTCCCCGCCGTCATGGTGAAATCCTGCGCCGCCTCGCCGCCGAGGGTACGGTCAGCATCACCGAGCTCGCCGATTTCTTCGACGTGTCGCGCCAGACCATCCGGCGCGACCTGAAGCTGCTCGCCGATCGCGGCCAGCTCGATCTCGTGCATGGCGGGGCGACCCTGTTCGAGCCGGTCGAGGCGGCCTTCACCGAACGGCGCGAGGAGAATGCGGGGGCCAAGGCGGCGATCGGCCGCGCGGCCGCCGGCCTGGTGCGCGACGGCATGGTCGTCTTCCTCGATTCCGGCACGACGACGCTGGCGGTGGCGCAGGCGCTTTCCGAGCGGAAAAACCTGACGATCTGCACCACGTCGCTGTCGATCGCGCTTTTGATGTGCCGCCAGCCGCAGGTGCGGGTGCACATGCTGGGCGGCGAGATCGACCCGGACGAGGAGGCCGCCGTCGGCATCGACGCGCTGGAGGCGATCGGCCATTTCCGCGTCGACGTCGCGTTCCTCGGCGGCGGCGGGCTCTCGCCGGACGGCGAGGTGACGGACTTCACCCGCAGCGGCGCGGAGCAGCGCTCGCGCATGGCCGGCATGGCGGGCAAGGCCTATTTCGTGCTCGACAGCTCGAAATTCGGCCGGCTGACGCCGCTGCGCATCCCGCGCTTCGAGCTGGCCGCCGGGGTGATCGTCGACCGGCGCCCGCCGGAGGCGATCCGCGAGGCGCTGGAGCGGCGCGGCCCCGCGGTGATCGTCGCGGCGTCATGAAATGTAATCTTTTGTAACTTTTTGTCTTGTTCTTCGGCGGCTTTTTGTTACCGTGCGGTCTTCCATGGTTTCGGGAGGTCGTTCATGGCGCAGGAATTTCCAACACAGGCCCAGGTCGTCATCATCGGCGGCGGCATCATAGGCTGCTCGGTGGCCTATCATCTGACGAAGCTCGGCTGGCGGGACGTGGTCCTGCTGGAGCAGGGCCAGCTCAGCGGCGGCACGACCTGGCACGCCGCCGGCCTCGTCGGCCAGTTGCGCAGCCATGCCAACATGACCAGCCTCATCCGCTACTCGACGCAGCTCTACAGCGAGCTGGAGGCCGAGACGGGGCTTGCCACCGGCTGGAAGAATTGTGGCTCGCTTTCGGTCGCCCGCACGGCCGACCGCATGACGGTGCTCAAGCGCACCGCCGCCTCGGCCCGCGCCCAGGGCGTCGCCATCGAGGTGATCTCGCCGAAGGAGGCGCAGGATCTCTGGCCGGTCATGGCGATCGATGATCTCGCCGGCGCCGTCTGGCTGCCGGGCGACGGCAAGGCCAATCCCACCGATCTTACGCAGTCGCTCGCCAAGGGCGCGCGCAGCCGCGGCGCGCGCATCCTCGAGCGCGTGCGCGTCACCGGCATCCGCACCGATAAAGGCGCGGTCACCGGCGTCGAGACGGACCGCGGGACGATCAAGGCGGAGATCGTCGTCAACTGTGCCGGGCAATGGGCCCGCAAGGTGGGCCAGATGTGCGGCGTCCCGGTGCCGCTCCATTCGGCCGAGCACATGTATATCGTCACCGGGCGGATCGAGGGCGTGCATCCCGACCTGCCGGTGATGCGCGACCCCGACGGCTATATCTACTTCAAGGAGGAGGTCGGCGGCCTCGTCATGGGCGGCTTCGAGCCGGAGGCCAAGCCCTGGGGCATGGGGGGCATTCCCGACGATTTCGAATTCGCGCTCCTGCCCGACGACTGGGACCAGTTCGAGATCCTCATGCAGAGCGCGCTGCAGCGCGTGCCGCAGCTCGCCACGTCGGAGGTCAGGAAATTCTACAACGGCCCGGAAAGCTTCACGCCGGACAACAACTTCATCCTCGGCGAGGCGCCGGAGCTGAAGAACTTCTATGTCGGCGCCGGCTTCAACTCGATGGGCATCGCCAGCGCCGGCGGCGCCGGGCGGGCGCTGGCGGAATGGATCGTCAACGGCGCGCCGACCATGGACCTCTGGCCGGTCGACATCCGCCGCTTCGCGAATTTCAACAACAATCCGCGCTGGCTGCACGACCGCGTCAAGGAGACGCTCGGCCTGCATTATGCCATGCCCTGGCCGAACCGCGAGCTGGACACCGCGCGCCCCTTCCGCCGCTCGCCGCTCTATGACCGGCTCGCCGCCAGGGGGGCCTGCTTCGGTTCGAAGATGGGCTGGGAGCGCGCCAACTGGTTCGCCGCCGAGGGCGAGGCGCCGGTGACGGACTACGCCTTCGGCCGGCAGAACTGGCACGCGGCGGTGAAGCGCGAGATGGCGGCGACGCGCGAGGCGGCCGGCCTCTTCGACCAGACCTCCTTCGCCAAGCTGCTGGTGCAGGGCCGCGACGCCGCGGCGGTGCTCGAGCGCATCTGCGCGGCGAGGATCGACGTCGAGATCGGCCGCTCCGTCTATACCGGCCTCCTGAACGCGCGCGGCGGCTATGAGAGCGACCTGACGGTCATGCGGCTTGCCGCCGACCGCTTCCTCATCGTCACCGGCTCGGCGCAGGCGGTGCACGATGCGGACTGGATCCGCCGCAACATCCCGGCCGACGCCCATGTCACGCTGACCGACGTCACCTCCGCCTATGCCGTGCTGGCGCTGATGGGGCCGAAGGCGCGCGACATCCTCGGCCGGCTGACCTCCGCCGACCTCTCCAACGAGGGCTTCCCCTTCGCGACGATCCGCGAGATCGACATCGGCTACGCCACGGCTTACGCCAACCGCATGACCTATGTCGGCGAGCTTGGCTGGGAGCTGATCGTGCCGACGGAATTCGCGGTCGGCGTCTACGAGGCGCTGCATGCGGCGGGGGACGATCTCGGCCTCGTCGATTGCGGCTACTACGCGCTGGAGGCGCTTCGCCTGGAGAAGGGTTATCGCGCCTGGAGCCGCGAGCTGACGCCGGATATCACGCCCTACGAGGCGGGACTTGCCTTCGCGGTCGCCCTCGACAAGCCCGGCGGCTTCGTCGGCCAGGAGGCCCTCGTCGCCGCGAAGGCGAAGGGCGTGCCCGCGCGCCGCATCGTGCAGTTCACCGTGGACGATCCCGAGCCCATGCTCTGGGGCGGCGAGCTGATCCTGCGCGACGGCCGGCCGGTGGGCGAGGTCCGTTCGGCCGCCTACGGCCATACGCTCGGGCGCTCCGTCGCCTTGGCGCTCATCGAGGCCGCCGACGGCGTCGACCGGGCCTTCCTGGAGACGGGCCGCTTCGAGGTCGATCTTGCCGGCGACCGTTTCGCCGTGACGGCGCATCTTTCCCCGGCCTACGATCCGAAAAGCGCCCGGGTGAAGGCCTGATCGCGCTCCCTGCGCCGCCGGGCTTGCCGCGGCGGCGCAGGGCGAACGGCCATGGACCAGTGGAATATAATGTAACATTTTCATGCAATTTTTACACATTGGACGCGATTCTGGCGCCCTGCCGCGACGTCGGCGGCGGCCATGACGGCACGGTTTTCCTTTACATCGATCTGCCGGCTGTGCTCCGCCCTGGGGCGGGCATGGCATTGGGGGCACCTTGAACACTCGCTTCAATCTCATGGCCAAGATACTCGTGGCCGCATCGCTTGCCGTTATCGCCGCCTTCGGCGGTTTTTCGGTCTATATCGACAGTCTCCAGCGCAACGAGACCTCGCGCGGCGTGGAGGCGGCGATCGCTTCCTCGGGCGAGCTGGCGGCCGCCAGCATCGCCAACTGGCTGAACGCGCGCGTGATGCTGACGGAATCGGCCGCCCTCGATGTCGCCAGGTCGGCCGACAACGAGGCGGTTTTCGCGGCCTTCGACAAACCGCTGCTGAGCCGCGAGTTCGCCATGGTCTATTTCGGCGGCGAGGACGGCACCATGACGCGCTTCCCGCATGTGGAGAGCCCGAAGGGCTACGATCCGCGTGCGCGCGGCTGGTACAAGAGCACGCTGAAGGCCGATGCGCCGCTGCTGACCGATCCCTATGTCGACACGACGACGAAGAAGCTGGTGATCAGCGCGACGGTTCCCGTCAAGCGCGACGGCAAGCTCATCGGCATCGCCGGAACCGACTTCCCGCTGAGCGGCCTTCTCGGCATGATCGGCGACGTCGATCTCGGCGGCATGGGCTCGGCCTTCCTCGTCAAGCGCGACGGCACGGTCCTCGTCCATCCGGACAGCGAACTGGTGGCAAAGCCGATCAGCGAGGTCTTCCATGACGAGATGGCCGTCGCCGAAGGCGGGCTGACGGCGAGCGAACTCGGCGGCAAGCCGGTGCTCGTCAGCTTCGTGCCGGTGCCTGGGCTTCCGGTCGACACCTGGTATCTCTGCCTGATCGTCGACCGCGACATCGCCTATGCCGGCATCTCGGAATTCCGCCTTGCCGCCACGATCGGCACGGTGGTCGGCGTGCTCGGCATGATCGGCGTCCTCGCCCTTCTCCTGTCGCGCCTCGTCATCCGCCCGGTGGTGCGCATGACCGGCGTGATGAGCAAGCTGGCCGGCGGCGACGTCTCCGAGCAGATCCCGGATACCGACCGCACGGACGAGATCGGCCAGATGGCCGAGGCCGTCGCGGTGTTCCGCGAGAACATCGTCGAGCGCGGCCGTTTGGCGCGCGCGGCGGAGGAGAACCAGACGCTCGCCGAGCGGGAGCGCCGCGAGCGCGACGCGATCAAGGCCGGCGAGGCCGAGACGATCGCCTTCGCGGTCCGCACCGTCGCCGACGCGCTCGGCCGGCTGGCCGAAGGCGATCTCGTCTCGCGCATCGAGACGCCCTTCGCCGGCGATCTCGATCGCCTGCGCAGCGACTTCAACAACTCGGTCGGACGGCTGCACGAGGCCATGTCGACGGTCGGCCGCAAGGCGACGGCCATCGACGGCGGCGCCAACCAGATCCGCGGCGCGGCCGACGCGCTGGCCCGCCGCACCGAGCAGCAGGCCGCTTCCGTCGAGGAGACCGCCGCCGCGCTGGAGGAGATCACCACCACGGTCAAGGACTCGACCCGCCGCGCCGAGGAGGTCGGCTCGCTCGTCGCCCGCACCCGCACTGGCGCGGAAAAATCCGGCGAGGTCGTGCGCCGCGCCGTCTCGGCCATGCAGGGCATCGAGAAATCCTCGCACGAGATCTCCAACATCATCGGCGTCATCGACGACATCGCCTTCCAGACCAACCTGCTGGCGCTGAATGCCGGCGTGGAAGCGGCCCGTGCGGGCGATGCGGGCAAGGGTTTCGCCGTCGTGGCGCAGGAGGTGCGCGAGCTCGCCCAGCGCTCGGCCAATGCGGCCAAGGAGATCAAGGCGCTGATCACGACCTCCGGCGAGCAGGTGCGCTCCGGCGTGTCGCTAGTCGACGAGACGGGGGCGGCGCTGGAGGCCATCGTGCGCGAGGTGCAGGAGATCAACGGCCATGTCGAGGCCATCGTGCTTGCCGCGCGCGAGCAGTCGACCGGCCTTCAGGAGATCAACACGGCCGTCAACACGATGGACCAGGGCACGCAGCAGAACGCCGCCATGGTGGAGGAGCAGACCGCCGCCAGCCACGGCCTCGCCGGCGAGGCCGCCGAGCTTTCGTCGCTGCTGGCCCAGTTCAGGCTTGCCGACGCGGCGGCGGGGCAGGCGCGGCGCGGCGAGGTGGCCCGCGCGGCCTGAGAAAAAAGCGGGGCCGGCCCGGCAGGGGCGGTCCCGCCTGCGGCTGCCGGTAGGCTACGCCGTCTGCGACGACAGGGCTTCCGTCACCGCGATGGCCGCCATCTCCAGGATCGCCTGACGCGTCGCGGCCGCGGCGATGAAGCGGCCGTTGTGGCAGAAGGTGGCGCCGGCGACGCCGGAGGCTTTCTCCAGGCTGCGGCCGGTGAGGCCAGCCCAGGCGGCGGGCAGGTCGGCGCGCAGCTCGAAGCCGTCGCCCGAGCGGCG
Organism: Shinella sp.; assembly: GCA_039812945.1. GTDB lineage: Bacteria > Pseudomonadota > Alphaproteobacteria > Rhizobiales > Rhizobiaceae > Shinella. The sequence goes on along the minus strand of JBDHSZ010000006.1, from coordinate 26,974 downwards.
GATGCCGGTGAGGCACCAGTCGGTGTCGCGCGGATGGACGACGAAAAGCAGATGGTCGGCGCCGGATTTCACGATCGCCGGCCGGAACGGCATGCCCATCGGAAGCTCCAGCACGCGGCCGTCGCCGGCCAGCTCGATCGCCCGGCGCACGATCGCTTCCGCCCGCAGCTTGGCCGCATCCTGGGCGATGCCCGCCTCGACGAGGCTGCGGGCGATCGACAGCGCGGCGTGGAAGGCGCGGTCGTCCGCGTCCGGGCCCGTCTCGTCGAAGACCGGCTTCAGGGTTTCCAGCAGGACGGGAAGCGTCAGCTTGGCCATCGGCCCGGCGGCCGAGGGGCTCAGCGCGCCGTTGTCCATGAGATCGACGGGCAGGACGAAGTCGGAATCGAAGCCCGCATGCAAGGCCTCGATATCGTCGTCCGGAACGTCGAGCGCGTGCAGGTAGTCCCGGCCGAAATGCCGCCAGATCAGCCCGAAGGAGCTGTAGGGCCGGCCGTCGTCGCGCAAGGGAGCACCGCGCTGATGGTGGTCGAATATGCCCGCATCGGGATCGTAGGCGCCGCCGACGTCGTAGATGATCCGGTCGGGCCCCCGGCTGATCCATTCCGGCGCCCGGCTGCGGACGAGGCGGGCCGAGGGAAACAGCCGGGTCAGGATGACGCTCGACAGCAGCTCGTCGGCATGGAAGCCACCGGAATGGGTGACAAGAAATTCTGGGGCCATGCGGGTCGACCTTTCGGTAGCCTTGCGGATTGCGCGTGTGCCCCGCTTACCCCCTGGCCGGCCGCGGTTCAAGTGCGGCCGGCCTTCCCCGGATCATGCCGGCCGGCCTAGCTTGCCTCGGCGGGGCCTGTACCGCGCCCGTCAAGAAGCCAGCCGATGCTGACCTGCAGGATGCGCGCGAGCATGTCGAGGCGGTTGGCGCGGGGCTCGGCCCGGTCGTTTTCCCAGTTGGTCCAGGTCTCCGCGGTCACGCCGGCAATGGCGGAAACCTGCTCCACCGTCAGGTCGATGGCGTCGCGGGCCAGCGAGATGCGGCCGCCGATCGTGTCGGAGGCGGTTTCGGTCGCGGCATGCCGGGCGAAGGTGATGTCGTTGTCCATGTGTGCTCCTCGTTCTCGAAAAGGGGCGCCCCGCGGGTGTCCGCGGGGCGCGGGGATCAGCCGTCCTGCTTGGCGAGCCAGGCCTTGATCTGGTCCGGATGGTCGGCGATGTATTTTTCGACGGCCTTCTCGTAGGAGGTCTCCTGCGCGTCGAACATCGCGGCCTCGAGATCGGCGATCGGCAGCTTCATGCGCGACAGAAAGCCGGCGGCCTCGGGATTGTCCTTCTGGAAATCCTTGCGGGCGAGGATGTCGACATGCTCCGCCTCGCCGAGCGCGCCCTTCGGGTCTTCGATGTAGCGCAGCTCGTACTTGCCGAACATCCAGTGGGGGCTCCAGGAGGTGGCGACGAACCAGTCCTGCTTGCGGATCGCCCGGTCGACCGTCGTCAGCATGCCGGCCTCGCTGGAGATCTGCAGCTTGTAGCCGTCGAGCCCGTAGTCCTTGACGGCCTCTTCCGACAGGCGCGTCAGGCCGGCGCCCGGATCGATGCCCTCGACGCGGCCCTTCAGCTTGTCCTTCACGTCGTCCTTCTTCAGGTCCTCGATGGAGGCGATGGAGTCCTCGGGAATGTATTTCGGCACGACCCAGCCGAGCTTGGCGCCGTCATAGACGGTGCCGAGCGTCGTCACCTTGTCCTCCACCTTGGCGAAGTAGTCGGCGTGGGTCTGCGGCAGCCAGGCCATCATCATGGCGTCGAGGTCGCCGCGGGCGACGCCCTGGTAGAGCGGGGCGACGTCGGTCTGGACGAGCTCGACCTTCTGGCCGAGCTCGTCCTCGATGAGCTTGGCGGCGAGCTTGGTGACGAATTCGGCGTCGGACCAGGCGGCCCAGCCGATCTTCACCGGCTTGTCCGCGGCCTGTGCCGCCCCGAACGCGCCGACGGCGATCCCGGCGGCGAGGCTCATGGTAACGAGGGTCTTGAACATGGTTGCTCCTTTTTCGAAGGTTGGCGTTCGGCGGCGCGGACGCCGCCATCTTCAGGCTGTCGCGGCATTGTCCGCCGGCTGTCGCGCCTGACGGCGAAAGAGCATGCGCCACCGGCCGGGGCGTTCCCCGCCGAGGCTCTGGGTGATCCGGTCGAGGATCACCGCGAGGATGACGACGGCGATGCCGCCCTCGAAGCCGGTGCCGACGTCGAGGCGCTGGATGCCGGTCAGCACGGTGTTGCCGATGCCGCCCGCGCCGATCATCGAGGCGATCACCACCATCGACAGCGACAGCATGATCGTCTGGTTGATGCCGGCCATGATGGAGGGCAGGGCGTTGGGAAGCTGCACCTTGAAGAGCAGTTGCCAGGCGGTGCAGCCGAAGGCGTTGCCGGCCTCGATGAATTCCGCATGCACCTGCCTTATGCCGAGATTGGTGAGGCGCACGACGGGCGGCATGGAGAAGATGACGGTGGCGATGGTGCCGGGCACCGCGCCGAGGCCGAAGAACATCGCCGCCGGGATGAGATAGACGAAGGCCGGCATGGTCTGCATCAGGTCGAGCACCGGCCGGACGGCCGCGGCCACCCTGTCGCTGCGCGCCATGGCGATGCCGAGCGGCAGGCCGATCAGCATGGCGACGAGCGTCGAGGCGAGCACCAGCGACAGCGTCTCCATCATGGCGGACCACAGGCCCATATGGTCGACGAGCCAGAGCGAGAGCGCCGTGAAGAGCGCGAAGCCGAAGCCGACGCGCCACAGCGAAAGCAGCACGAGGATCGCCAGGCCGAGCGGCATCGGCGTCGCCATGAGCGCCGCCAGGAAGCCGTTCGTCACCGTGCCGATGGCCGCGGCGATGAGGTCGAGCAGCGGGGAGAAGTTGTCGAGGATGTAGTTGACGGCGCTGTCGACGCCGTCACCGATATCGAAAGTCATGGGATAGTCTCCGAAGGGGCCGGATCAGGCGGTGCGATCGAGCGTTTCGAGAAGCGCCGATTTGCTGATGGAGCCGAGATAGCGGTTCGCCTCGTCGACGACCGGCACGGGAACCGTGCTGGCGGCGACTCTGCCGAGCACGTTGGACAGGCTCTCCGATGCGGCGATCGGCTCGATGTCCGGCAGGAAGGCGCGGCGATAGGGATCGCCGGCGCCGTCGCGGGCGGTCTCGAGCAGCGAGGTGCGGCTGACCATGCCGTGATAGGTCTTGTCGCGGCCGAGGATGATGGCGACGTCGCGGTCGTAATGCTCCATGCGCTCCAGCGCCGCGGCGGCGGAGACGCCCTGCCGCTCGATGATCGTCACCTGCGTCTTGCGGGCGACGTCGCCGGCGCGGAAGACCTGCGAGACGTCGACATTGCGGAAGAACGAGCGGACATAGGCGTTGGCGGGCTTCAGCACGATCTCGTCAGGGGTGCCGACCTGCACGACCTCGCCGTTCTGCATGATGCAGATGCGGTCGCCGATGCGCATCGCCTCGTCGAGGTCGTGGCTGACGAAGACGATGGTGCGGCTGTGCTCGGCCTGAAGGCGCACCAGCTCGTCCTGCATCTCGGTGCGGATCAGCGGGTCGAGCGCGGAAAAGGCCTCGTCCATCAGCAGAACGGAGGGCTCGCCCGCAAGCGCCCGGGCAAGGCCGACGCGCTGCTTCATGCCGCCGGAAAGCTGGTCCGTGCGGCTGTCGTCATAGCCGTCGAGCCCGACGGCGCGCAGCGCGGCGCGGGCGCGCTGCCTGCGCTCCGCCTCGCCGACGCCCGCGACCTCCAGCCCGAAGGCGGCATTGCCGATGACGGTGCGGTTGGGCAGCAGCGCGAAGGACTGGAAGACCATGCTGATGTCGCGGCGGCGCAGCGCGATCAGTTCGCCGCGCGGCATGCGCGCGACGTCGCGGCCCTCGATCTCGATCGAGCCGGCGGTGGGCTCGATCAGCCGGTTGATGAGGCGCAGCATGGTGGATTTGCCGGAGCCAGAAAGCCCCATGATGACGAAGATCTCGCCGGCGCGGATGTCGAAGGTGGCGTTGTTGACGCCGATGGTGCAGCCGGTCGCCGCGTGGATCTCGGCCTTGGTGCTGCCGGCCTCGAGAAGCTCGAGGGCCTTTTCCGGCCGCTCGCCGAAAACCTTGAAGACGTTCCTGATGCTGATCTTGACCGGTCGCTCGTTGGCCGGAAGATCGCTCTCAGTTGCAAAAACCATATTGTCCTGGGCCCGGCTCCGTGAGCGGGGCGCTCTCCTTTGTCTGTCGTGAGCCGATGAAGCAATCGGCGTGCCGGGACGCGCGGAGGTTGACCTTCGCAAATGCGATAGCGCGTCGTAATTTGGACACTTTATGGCACGCCGATGCTGTAATGTCCACATGTTAGGAAAAAAATTCCATCCTATGGCGATTTGCTCGATGGAAATGGAATGATTTCGCAGGCGGCGCAGGCGGGGGGAAAACACGCCGGGTCCGGTGCGGACCATGCGTCGCGATCGCGATGCCGGGCTTTGGCTTCCGGCCGGTTCTGCTGCTACAAGCATCTTCGGAACGGACCCCATGGAGGAGGCGCGGATGAAGGTTGTCGAGCTGTCGATCGGTGAATTGCGCGAGGCGCTGCGAACGGGCCGGACGACCAGCGTCGGCCTCGTCGCGGCCTATCTGAACCGCATCGCGCATTACGACCGGCACGGCATCGCCCTCAATGCCGTGCCCGTGCTCAATCCCGACATGTTCGCCGAAGCGCATGCCTCGGACCTGCGCCGCGCGCGCGGCGAAAGCCTCGGCCCGCTCGACGGCATCCCCTATACGGCCAAGGACAGCTACAAGGTGAAGGGGCTGAGCGTCGCGTCCGGCTCGCCGGCCTTCGCCGGGCTGATCGCGCGGCAGGACGCCTTCGCCATCGCCCGGCTGCGGGCCGCGGGGGCCGTGCTGATCGGGCTGACGAACATGCCGCCGATGGCCAATGGCGGGATGCAGCGCGGCGTCTACGGCCGCGCGGAATCGCCCTATGACGCCGGCTGGCTGACCGCCGCCTTCGGCTCGGGATCGTCGAACGGGTCCGGCAGCGCGACCGCCGCGAGCTTCGCCGCCTTCGGCCTCGGCGAGGAGACCTGGTCGAGCGGGCGCGCGCCGGCGGCCAATAACGGGCTGTGCGCCTATACGCCGAGCCGCGGTGTCATCTCCGTGCGCGGTAACTGGCCGCTCGTGCCGACCATGGACGTCGTGGTGCCGCACAGCCGCTCGATGGCGGACATGCTGGAGCTGCTCGACGTCATCGTGGCGGACGATGCCGACGATCGCGGCGACCTGTGGCGCCGCCAGACATGGGTCGCGATCCCCAGGGCCTCGGAAATCCGGCCGCCATCCTATGCCGGCATCGCCCGGACGGCGAGCCTTGCCGGCAAGCGCTTCGGCCTGCCGGCGATGTATGTCCACGCCGATCCCGAGGCGGGGACCGGCGGGGCGGTGGGGATCGGCGGGCCGACCGGCCGGCGGATCGAGACCCGCGCCTCGATGCTCGCCCTGTGCATGGCGGCGCGGGCGGCGCTCGAGGCGGCGGGGGCCGAGGTCGTGGTCACGGACTTCCCGGTCGTCAGCAATTACGAGGCGGACCGGCCCGGCGCGCCGACCATCGCCACGCGCGGCCTCGTCAGCCCGGATTATCTCCGGCGCGAGATCGTCGACCTCTCGGCCTGGGCCTGGGACGATTTCCTGGCGGCCAACGGCGATCCCGCCCTGCGACGGCTCGCCGATGTCGACGGCGGGCGCATCTTCCCCGCGCCGGCCGGCAGCCTGCCCGACCGCTACCACGGTTTCGACGATCGCATCGCCGAGTATCCCGCCTATCTGCGCGACCATCCGATCGCCGCGTTCGACGAGATACCGGGCCTTGCCGAGGGGCTGCGGGGGCTGGAGGAAACCCGGCGCGTCGACCTGGAGGACTGGATGGACCGGCTGGGGCTCGATGCGGTGATCTTCCCGGCCGTGGCCGATATCGGCCCGGCGGATGCCGACGTGAACCCGGCCTCGGCCGACCTTGCCTGGCGCAACGGCACATGGGTCGCCAACGGCAACCTGGCGATCCGCCATCTCGGCATTCCGACGGTGACCGTTCCGATGGGCCTGCTGTCCGATATCGGCATGCCGGCGGGGCTGACCTTCGCCGGCCGGGCCTGGGACGACACCGCGTTGTTCGCCTATGCCTGCGCCTTCGAGGCGACCGGCAGCTATCGCGGCACGCCGCCGCGGACGCCCGAGCTCGCGGACCTGCCGGACCCGATGCTCACGGAACTCGCGGATGCTCCCTCCCTGCATCTGGAGGCGTCGGCCGCCCCCGCAGGCGATGGACGCCAGCGCCTGACGATCCATGCGCGGAGCCGGGCCCCGCTGCTCTGGCTGACGGTGAATGGCGAGCCGGTCGCGTTCCGCCAGGAGGGCGGGGCGGCCCATGCGAGCCTCGATCTGGCGGAGAACACCCATGTCCACAGCGAATGGCGCGGCCCCTACGGCCATGTCGTGATCGCCTGCGCAAGCGACGGCGCGGCGGCCTATCGCGTCGCCGGCGGGGTCGCCTGAGGCCGGATCGCGGCGAGATCGCTCATCGCATCACGGATTGGCGCCCCGGGCCCCGCAGGCCATGGCCCGCCGGACGATCTCCTCGAGCTGGCCCTCGCCGAAGGGTTTCGACAGGCGAAGCAGGTCGCCGCGCGCTTCCGGCGGCAGTTCCGAATAGCCCGTGGCAAGAATGATCGGGATATGCGGCCAGCGCGCGCGGACGATATCGGCGAGCTGCGAGCCCGTCATCTGCGGCATCGCCTGATCGGTGACGATGAGGTCGATGTCGCGCTCGTTCAGGAAGGCGAGCGCCTTCGCGCCGGAGCAGGCCTCGCAGACGCTGTGGCCCATGTCCTCCAGCATCATCACGGTGTTCATCAGGACGAGCGGATCGTCGTCGACGGCGAGGACGGAAAGGCTGTCCACCCTGGCGGGAGGCGATTGCGTGACGGTTTCGGCCGGCCTTGCCGGCGGGCCGGGGGCGACGACCGGAAGCCACAGCTCGGCGGTCGTGCCGCCGTCCGGCGCGGAGCGGAGCACGAGCTTGCCGTTCGATTGCGCCATCAGGCCCTGCACCATCGAAAGGCCGAGCCCCGTTCCCTTGCCGATGCCCTTGGTGGTGAAGAAGGGCGAGGTGGCGTTGCGGAGCGTTTCCCGGTCCATGCCATGTCCCTCGTCCTCGATGGAGAGACAGAGATAGGCCTTCTCGCGCAGTTCCGGATGGGTGCCTGCGGCGTCCTCCACCAGCCGCGCGCCGACCAGCAGCCGGCCGCCCTCCGGCATCGCGTCCCGCGCATTGATCGCCAGGTTGATGAGGGCGTTCGCCATCTGGTTGGGATCGGTGCGGACGGCAGGCAGGTCCGGCGGGAAATCGGTTTCGACGACCACCGCCGGACCGATGGACCGCTGCAGCATGTCCGTCATGCCGTGGACCAGCGTCGAGAGGTCGACGGGCTCGAAATCCAGCTCCTGACGGCGGGAGAAGGCCAGCAGCCGCTGGGTGAGGGAAGCGCCGCGCTGCGTCGCCTGCAAGGCGTTGTCGACCAGCGATCGCGCCTCCGGCGCGAGGCGGACGCGGCGCTTGAGAAGGTCGAGGCTCGCCTGGGCCGCCATCAGGAGATTGTTGAAGTCGTGGGCGATGCCGCCGGTCAACTGTCCGAGGGCCTCCATCTTCTGCGCCTGGAAGAGCTCTTCCCTTGCCAGCTCGAGCGCCGCCTGCGCGTCTCGCTTTTCCGTTATGTCGCGGGTGATCTTGGCGAAGCCGATCAGGGTGCCGTCCTCGCCGTGGATGGCGTCGATGATCGCATTGGCCCAGAACCGCGTGCCGTCCTTGCGCAGCCGCCAGCCTTCCGATTCGTAGCGGCCCTCCCGCCGGGCGGTTTCCAGGGCGCGGTCCGGAGCGCCGGAGAGCCTGTCCTCTTCGGGGAAGAAGCGGGAGAAATGCTGGCCGATGATCTCCTCCGGCCGGTAGCCCTTGATGCGCTCAGCGCCGGCGTTCCAGCTCGAGACCCTGCCCGCGGAATCCATCATGTAGATGGCGTAGTCCGTGACGCCCTGCACGAGAAGGCGGAACTGCTGCTCGGCCTTGCGAAGCTGCCGCTCGGCTTCCTTGCGCTCGGTGAGGTCGCGGGTGATCTTGGCAAAGCCGATGAGGTCGCCCTGATCGTTGCGGATGGGGTCGATGATGACATGCGCCCAGAAGGTGGAGCCGTCCTTGCGCACCCTCCAGCCCTCGCCCTCGAACCGGCCCTCCTCGGCCGCGTGCCGCAGGGCGCGGAGCGGAAGGCCGCGCTCCCGGTCGGCCGGCAGGTAGAAACGCGAGAAATGCGTGCCGAGCACCTCGTCCGCCGCATAGCCCTTGAAGCGGCTCGCCCCGGCGTTCCAACTGACGATGTCGCCCTCGCGATCCAGCATGTAGATTGCATAGTCGGTTATCGCGTCCACCAGCAGCCTGTACCGGTCTTCACCGCCAAGGGCCGATGCGTCATGCTCGGTCATGCCTGTTCCCCAGATTCAACCGCCTGCAACGCAAAGGCGGCGATTAAGTTCCGGGCCGCCCGGAAAAATCCGGCGGAGGGGTCGCCGGGGCTATTCGGCCCCGGCGCAAAACGCCCTCAGCGCATGGGCGGCGGCGAGCATGTCGGCGGTGCGCGGCTCGCTGACCGGCTCGGCGTCGGTCGAGAGCTTAATCATCGCGAACTCCGCCTTCGGGTCCATGTAGAGATACTGGCCGAAAATGCCGAAGCACATGAAGACCGGGCTGTCCGGCGCCTCGATCCAGAACTGGTTGTGATAGGCGCCGTTCGGCAGCGCGCCCTGGCGCTCGTCGCCGAAGACCGCGTGGTCGGCCCTGTTGAAGCCCGCGATCCATTCCCGCGGCACGATCTGCCGGCCATGGGCCTTGCCGCCGTTGACGAGCAGCAGGGCGAAGCGGGCGAAATCGCGCAGCGTCGCGTTGAAGCCGCCGTCGGCGAGCGCGTAGCCGCCGCGGTCGAGCGTGATATAGGCGTCCTCCTCCGCGCCCATCGGCACCCAGAGCTCGTCGCGGATGAGGTCCGCCAGGTGCTTGCCCGTCACGCGCTGCATGATGAAGGCGAGCACGTCGGTCTCGATGGAGCGGTAGTTGAAGACTTCGCCGTGCGGGCGTTCCTGCTCGGTGAGCTCGAGGATGAGCTGCCAGACGGTCATCGGCCAGTCGGGCTCGGTCGCCTCGAACCAGCCGCAGGCCTGGCCGAGCTTCTGCATGTGCGAGCCGTGCGTCGTGTAGGATTCGTCGAACAGCACGCCGCTCGTCATGTCCAGCACATGCTGCACCGTGGCGCCGCGATAGCCGGTCGCCTCCAGCTCGGGCAGATATCGCGTCACCGGCGCCTGCGGATCGATGAGGCCGCGCGAGACGAGGATGCCGAACACCGCCGAGGTGACGGACTTGGAGACCGACATGGCGAGGTGCTGGCGATAGGGCGTCAGGCCGTTCATGTAGCGCTCGTCGACGACCGCGCCGCGCGACAGCACCATGAAGCCGTCCGTCGCGCTCTCCTCCAGCCATTGCGCGACGGTGCGGCGGCCGCGGCCGGTCTCGAAGCTCACGGCGTCGATGTCGCGCCGGCGCTCGGGAAGCGGCAGGACCGGGCCGGGGCCGCGCCAGATATTGGCGGTCGGCACCATCTCGCGCACATGCTGGAAGGTCCAGCGGTGATAGGGCGGGAAGTCCCATTCGCCGCGCGGGATGATCGGCGCGCCGGGATTTCGGGGATCGCGCCGCCAGGGCTGCATGTTCGCGTTCATGGGGGTCTCCAGGGAGGGGGTCAGCCGGCCACGAGGTCCGGCAGGCGGTGGATCGAGGCGACGAGCTGCTGCGTATAGGCCTCGCGCGGATTGCCGAGCACCTCGGCCGCCGCGCCATGCTCGACCACCTTGCCGGCGCGGAAGACATAGACGTGCTGGCAGAAGGAGCTGACCACCGACAGGTCGTGCGAGATGTAGAGCAGCGTCAGCTTGCGCTCGCGCTGCAGGCGGGCGAGCAGGTCGAGGATCTGCGCCTGCGTGGTCACGTCGAGCGCGGAGGTGATCTCGTCGGCGATCAGCAGCTCAGGCTCGAGCGCCAGGGCGCGGGCGATGCCGACGCGCTGGCACTGGCCGCCGGAAAGCTGGCCGGGCCGCCGGTCGCCGAGCTCGCGCTGCAGCTCCACCATGTCGAGCAGCCGCCCGGCCTGCTCGATCGCCCCGGCGCGGTCGGCAAGCCGGTGGCGCCAGATCGGCTCGGCGACCGTCTCCAGCACGCTCATGCGCGGGTTGAGCGAATCATAGGGGTTCTGGAACACCATCTGCACGCGGCGACGGAAGCCGAGCAGGGCCGCGCCGGAGAGATCGGCGATCTTCTGTCCCTCCAGCGTCACGCCGCCCTCCGTCGCCGTGTTCTGCAGGATGATGGTGCGGGCGAGCGTGCTCTTGCCCGAGCCGCTCTCGCCGACGATGCCGACGGTCTGGCCGGCCCTGACGGTAAGGTCGATGCCGTCGAGCGCCTTGAAGGGCTCCGGCCGGCGGCCGCGCAGGGTATCGACGATGTCGCGCTTGACGGGGAAATGCACCTTGAGCCCCTTGACCTCGAGCAGCGGCGTCTCGGCGGCCGCGCCGTTCGAGCCGCTGGTCAGGTTCTTGCGGCCGGGCTGGGAGTTGACGAGAAGGCGCGTATAGGGGTGGCGCGGATTGCTCACCACCTCCTGTGCCGGGCCCTCCTCGACGATCTCGCCGTGACGCATGACGACGATGCGCGAGCAGATGTCGGCAAGGACGCCGAGATCGTGCGAGATGAGGGCGATGGCGAGGCCGCGCTCGCGGTTGAGGTCCTTCAGCAGCTCGAGGATCTTCGCCTGCACCGTCACGTCGAGCGCCGTGGTCGGCTCGTCGGCGATGAGCAGGCGCGGGGCGCAGCTTATCGCGGCGGCGATCATCACGCGCTGCTTCATGCCGCCGGAAAGCTCGTGCGGATAGGACCTCGCGCGCATCGCCGGCTCGCGGATGCCGACATCCTCGAGAAGCGCCACCGCCTTGTCCCAGGCGGCGCGGCGGCTGAGGCCGAGATGGCGGATCATCGGCTGGGCGATCTGCTGGCCGATCGTCTGCAGCGGGTTGAGATGCGAGGAGGGGTTCTGGAAGATCATCGAGAGATCGCGCCCGCGCAGCTTCGCCCATCCGGCGGCGTCGAGGCCGGTCAGCGGCTTGCCGTCGAAGCGGATATCGCCGGTCACCGTCGCGGCCGGCGGCAGCAGGCCGAGCGCGGCGCGGCAGATGGTGGACTTGCCCGAGCCGCTCTCGCCGGCGATGCCGACGATCTCGCCGGGGGCGACGCGGAAGGAGACGGACCTGACGACCGGCGCCTTGCCGAAGGCGACGGAGACGTTGGAGATGTCGAGGAGGGAGGCGGTCATGCGGCGGCTCGCTGGCGGCTGGTATGGGCGAGGCCATCGCCGAGGAAGATGAGGCCGAGGCCGAGGCTGATGGCGGCAAGGCCGGGGAAGGTGCAGATCCACCAGGCCTGGCGCAGGAACCGCGTGCCGTCGGCGATCATCACGCCCCATTCGGCGAGCGGCGGCTGGGCGCCCATGCCGAGGAAGCCGAGGCTGGCGCCGGCGAGCATGACGAGCACCGCATCGCTGACCGCATAGGCGACGACCGGGCCGAAGGCGTTCGGCAGGACATGGCGGAACAGCGTCACGCGGTCGGTGAAGCCGAGGCATTTGGCCGCCTGCACATATTCGCTGCCGCGCACGGCCATCACCTCGGCGCGCACGAGCCGCGCATAGGTGATCCAGGCGACGAGGGCGAGCGCGATGAAGAAGTTGACGAGGCCCGGCCCGAGCACGCCGACGATGGCGAGCACGAGCACGAAGAACGGGAAGGCGGCGGTCAGGTCGTAGAGGCGCATCAGCACCGTGTCGATGGCCCCGCCGTAATAGCCGCTGGCAAGGCCGACCGTCGTGCCGATGACAAGCGGCGGCACGACGCCGGCGACGCACATCAGGAGATTGATCCGCGCGCCGTGGAGCACGCGCGAGAAGACGTCGCGGCCGACCTGGTCGGTGCCGAACCAGTGCTCCGCGCCCGGCGGCTGGAGCGCCGCCACGATGTTCACGGCGTTCGGATCGTGCGGGGCGATGAAGGGGGCGAGGAGGGCGGCCAGCACCCAGAGCCCGACGAGCCCGCCGGCAAGGACGAGGCCGAGCGGCAGCGGCGCGCGGCCGGAGGGGGTGTTGGTGGCATCGAGGGACATGGGCTTCTCCTAGAGGCGGGCGCGCGGATCGATCGCCGCGGAGAGGAGGTCGACGAGGAAGGTGACGGCGACGGTGGCGGCGGCGAACATCACCGTCAGGCCCTGGATGACCTGGTAGTCGCGGGCGAGCAGCGCGTTGATCATCAGCGTGCCGAGGCCGGGCACGGCATAGACCGTCTCCACGACGATGGTGCCGCCGATCAGGAAGGCGACGATGACGCCGAACAGGTTGAGCGTCGGCAGGATGGCGTTGGGCAGCACCGTGCGCCAGAAGATCTCGTTCTCGCCGGCCCCCTGCGCGCGGGCGGCGGTGACGAAATCGGCGCCGGCCTTCTCGATCAGCGCGGCGCGCAGCGACTGCACCAGCACGGGGACGATCCAGATCGCCGTCGACAGCGCCGGCAGGAAGAGGTGGTGCAGATGGCCGAGGAAACCCTTGCCGTAGCCGGAGACCGGGAACCAGCCGAGGCTGACGCCGAAGAAGCGCGACATCATGATGCCGAGCCAGAAGACGGGAATGGCCATGCCGGCGACGCCGATCAGGCGGATGACCTGGTCCGTCAGGCTGCCGGGCCGGCGGGCGCTGGCGATGGCGAGCGCGATGGAGGGCGGCACGGCGAGGCAGACGACATAGCCGGTGAGGAACAGCGTCGGCCAGGCATATTGGCCGATCAGCTCGGCGACCGGGCGCTTGTAGCGCAGCGACATGCCGATGTCGCCGGTGAAGAGGTTGCCGGCATAGATGACGAACTGCTGCCACAGCGGCTTGTCGAGGCCGAGGCTCTGGCGGATGGCCTCGAGCGTCTCGGGCTTGGCGCGGTCGCCGGCGATCAGGCGCGCCGGGTCGCCGGGCGCCATGTGCACCAGGAGGAAGGTGACGAGCGTGATGCCGACGAGCACGAAGACGAGCTGCAGGATGCGGCGCAGGATCATGTGCATGGTGAAAGGTCCCGAATGCAGGAAAACGGCGCGACGCCTCGCGGCGCCGCGCCCGTCAGGGAGGGATTTATTCCTCGACCGTCATCTCCTCGAGCGTCCACTGCATGGCAGGGGTGAGCTTGAGGTTCTTGAGGCGCGTCGAATAGGCGACGGCGAAAGGCGCGTCGAACAGCGGGATCTGGGCGACCTCGTCCGTCGCGGTCTTGGCGATCTCGCGGTAGATGGCGGTGCGCTTAGCCTCGTCCTCCTCGCGCGAGCCTTCCTCGGTGAGCTGGTCGAGGTGGGGATTGTCGTAGAAGGTGTTGAAGGCGTGGGAGTCGCAGGCCCCGCAGATCGCCCAGCGCACGGCCGTGTCGGGATCCTTCAGCTCGTTCGTCCACCAGGTCGGCGAGGCGTCGTATTCGGCGGTCGCCGTGTCGGACCACCAGGTCGCGACGTCGACATTGACGATCGAGGGCCTGAGGCCGATCGCCTCGAACTGCGCCTGCATGAAGAGCGCGATCTGCTGGTTGGCCTGGCCGGCCGTCACGGGGATCTTGACCTCCTTGCCGGCCATGCCGGATTCCTCGATCAGCGCCTTGGCCTTGTCCATGTCGGGCGAAAAGCCGGCATAGTCCTTGTCGTGATAGTCGAGGCCGGAGGGCAGGACCGTGTTGGCGGGCGTCGCGAGCCCCGTCGTCACGATCTCGGTGATCGCCTTCTTGTCGAGCGCGTAGGCGGCGGCCTGCCGCGCCTTGAGGTCGGAGAAGGGCTCGCGGCTGTGGTTGAGCAGCACGGTGTAGATGACGTGCGATTCCTCCATGCGCAGGGCGAGGCCCTCGGCCGCGGCGACATCGGCGGCCTGCGACCATTCGACCTCGCGCATGACGTCCACCTCGCCGGATTTCAGCATGGCGGCGGCGGTTTCCGGCTCGGCGATCTCCAGCAGTTCGACGGTGGCGTCCGACTTCGGATAGCCGGCGCGCCAGTAATTGGCATTCGGCGCCAGCACGAGCTTCTCGCCCGGCTTCCATTCCTTCACGGCATAGGGGCCGGAGGTGACGGGAGCCTCGGCGAAGGCCTGTTCGCCGCGCTTTTCGACATCCGCCCTGGAGACGATGCCGGCATTCCACATCTCGAACTGGCCGAGTTGGGAGACGAGCGGGTTCTTCAGCTTGACCACCACGGTCCTCGCATCGGGAGCGGCGAAGGATTCCACCGCGCCGAAGGTCGAGGGCAGGGCGGATTGCGGGTCGGAGCGCACGCGCTCGAAGGAGAAGACCACGTCGTCGGCGGTGAGCGGCGTGCCGTCGGAGAACTTCGCCTCGCGCAGGTGCAGCGTATAGGTCAGGCGGTCGTCGGAGACCTCCCATGTCTCGGCGAGGCCCGGCTCCAGCTCGCCGGTCGCGGCGTTGCGGTGCAGGACGCGGGCATAGAGCTGGCCGAAGGTCTCGATATTGCCGGCGGCGGCCGAGCGCGAAGGATCGAGCGTCGTTGCCGGATAGGGCGAGGCGATGCGCACCAGCGCTTCCGCCCGGGCCGCGCCCAGCGTGGCCGTCATGGCGGCCAGGGCCACGGAGGCCGCCAGCACGAGCTTGCTCAGTCTTTTCATGATCTCTCCCTTTCGGATCGCGGGCCCTCCTGGCCCCCATCCCGTTTCTCCGAGTAATTTTGTGATCTCAGATCACGGGTATGTCAACGTCAACTTTGCAGATTTCGTGATTTGTGATCACGAAATTCGGTGCCGGAAGGGGGATAGGCGGAAGCTTCCGCGTGGAAGCTTCTGTATTTTCAGGGTCTTTCGCAACGGCTGGAAAAGGTGGGGGACGGGGCGGAATTCTCGGGAAAAAGCGGCCGGCCGGCGATGGTCAGGTCGTCAGCACGTCGCCGGTCAGCCGGGCGCGGCGGGTGAGGTAGCCGGCGAGCGGATCGTCGAAGGCGTTTTCCGCCGAGCAGACGGCGTCGAGGAAAAGGGAGAACAGGCCGGCCTGCGAGGTGACGTCCAGCTTGGCATAGAGGTTGCGGCGATGCAGCTTCACCGTCGCCGGCGCGATGCCGAGCCTTGCGGCCGCCGCCTTGACGGAATGGCCGCGCAGGACGAGCTGCACCACCTGGCATTCCCGGCTCGTCAGCACGCTGCGGCCGAAATTGCGCACGGCCTGGGCCAGCGCGCTCTGCAGCGGCGACTCGTCCTCCTGTCCGTCGGGGCGCAGGTCGCGGTAGTGCCGGACGATGGCCTTGACCAGCAGCGGGGTCGCCGCGCGCAGGAACCTCACGTCCTCGGCCGTGAAGGCCGCGTGGGTGCTGCGCCGGGCGAGCGATATGGCGAACTTGGTGTCGGCGTCGAGGCTGACCAGCACGTTGATCTCGTCCTGCAGGCCGGAATGGCGGTAGTGCTCCCGGTAATAGTCGCTGTCGCCGAAGCCGGTGTCGAGCTGGCTCAGCCGGTGCACGCCGTCGACGCCGTCCTCCAGCGTCAGCCGGTAGAACGGGTCGAGCCGGTAGTAGCCCTGCAGATATTGCTGGATGTTGGTGAGCCCGCGCTCCGTGCGCCAGTCGTTGAACAGGATCTTCGGCGTGCATTCCCGGCGGTAGAGCAGGACCAGGCTCGCATCGAAGGCGACCTGCTGCTTCAGCGCGTTCATGATGCGCTCCTGGAAATCCAGCCGGCCGATGCCCTCCAGCAGCGCCATGGCGAGGTCCGCGATGGCGGCGACCTGCCTGTCCTCACTCTCGATGCCGGCGCTCATGTGTCCTCCCTGGCTGGCCGCAATTCTATGCCCACGTCTCGCGCCGTCAAGAAATACGGTCAGCCCTATTGCGTGATCTGAGATCACAATATAGCGTTGAATGATCGCCGGAGGAAGCTGCCTTCCGGGGATGCTCGCACCGCCTGTATTGGGAGGAAATGCCGCAAATCGCGGTTTCCACGCGGCCGCGAGGCAGGGGCCTCGCATCCTGCGGCGGTCAAGTCAGGCGGATAACGGGGCGGAAAGTCTTTTCCGCCCTCCGGGTTCTGCGAGGAGTTTTTGGCTCCTGCGGATGCGGCAGGGATTGGGAAAGGATACGCCATGGTCGGCACGACCGCCTTCGAGGAGAGATACGGCTTCCGCCGCGATGCGGTGCGGCTCGGCAACTGGCGGCTCGCGCCGTTCAGCGCCTGGGCGTTCCAGAATGCCGGCGAGCTGGTGCCGAGCGCCCATGTCTGGGACGGGGCGGGCGGCGAGGACGCGCCGCGCGATCCGTCGGGGCTGGTGGCCGAGACGGTGTCGCTGCCCGGCGGCAGGGAGCGGATCGCCGATTTCCTCGCCCGCTCTTATGCCGATGCGCTCGTCGTGATGAAGGCCGGGACCTTCGTCGCCGACTGGTTCGCCCCGACGATGGATGCCGGCAATCGCCATATCGCCTTCTCGATCAGCAAGTCCATCGTGGCGGTCGTCGCCGGCGCCCTGCAGGAGGACGGCCTTCTCGATCCGCAGGCGCCCGTCACGCGCTACGTGCCGGAGGCAGCGGGCTCGGCCTATGGCGATGCGACGGTGCGGCATGTGCTGGACATGGTGGTCGCCATCGACATCGACGAGGCCTATCTCGACCCGCAAAGCCCCTTCGCCCGCTATCGCAAGGCGATGCTGTGGAATGCGGGCGGCGGCGAGGAGGGGCTGCGCGAGTTCCTGTGCACCCTGCAGCGCCTGCCGGGCGAGCATGGCGAGATATTCCGCTACCGCTCGCCGAACACCGACATGCTCGGCATCATCCTGGAGCGCGCCTCCGGCCTGCGCATGGCCGATCTCCTGCGCGACAGGGTCTTCGCGCCGCTCGGCGCGCGCGGCGCGGTGTCGATCACCGTCGACCGCGAGGGCGCCAGCCGCGCCTCGGCCGGCATCTCGCTGACGCCGCGCGACCTCGCCCGCTTCGGCGAGATGATGCGGCAGGGCGGCGTGGCGAACGGCAGGCGCCTCGTTTCCGAGGCCTGGGTGGCCGATACGCTCCGCGGCGGCAGCAAGGACGCCTGGGACCGGAGCGACTTCCATTCGCTCTTCCCCAAGGGCCGCTATCGCAACAAGTGGTATCAGACGGGCGAGGGCACCTATTGCGGCATCGGCATCCACGGCCAGTGGCTTCATGTCGATCCGGAAAGGGAAACGGTCATCGTGCGCATGTCCTGCCAGCCCGAGCCGGTGACGGACCCGTTCGACCGCGACAACATCGCCTTCTTCGAGCAGCTCGCCCGCATGGTCTGAGGCCGGTATTCGGCGCGGGGCTTGCGCGGGGGCGGGCAAATCCCCTACCAAGGATCATTCCAGCAATGCATGAAAGCGGTTTTCGAGGGACGCACATGGCGGTGAAGAAGGCGACGAGCATCACGGCGATCGAGGCCCCCGTGCCGATGCACGAGCAGGTCTACCAGCAGATCGTGCACGCGCTGATGGCCGGCCATTTCGAGCCGGGCCAGAAGCTGACTTACCGAAAGGTGGCCGAGCAGTTCGGCACCAGCCCCATGCCGGTGCGCACCGCCTTCCAGCGCCTGCAGGCCGTGCGCGCGCTGAACCTGCTGCCGAACGGCAGCGTCGAGGTGCCGCTTCTCACCGTGCCGTCCTTCAACAGCCTGACGGAGGCGCGCGTCGCCGTCGAGGGCACGGCGACGGAGCTGGCGACGCCGCGGCTCAACGGTAACAGCCTGCGCACCGTGCGCCACCATTGCAAGGCGCGCACGGCGGCGGCCAAGGCCGGCGACATCGACCGCTACCTGCAGGCCAATTTCGATTTCAAGTTCGCGATCTACCAGCACTGCGGCAACGAGTACCTGCTCTATATCATCGAGATCCTGTGGCTGCAGGCCGGCCCCTTCCTGCGCAAGCTGGTGGAGGGCACCACCTTCACGCCGACCGAGGCGCTCGACGTCGATTTCCACGAGAAGATCATGGACGCGCTGGAGGCGAAGGACCCGGTCCGCGCGCGCGAGGCCGTGGTCCACGATATCCACGAGGCGGCGCGCTACATGCTGGCCCACGCCAGATTCATGGCCTCCGACGCCGCCTGAGGGCGGCGCCGTCCGGCCCGCTCATTGCAGCGGGAAGCCGAGCGCCGAGACGAATTTCAGCCAGGGCCGCCGCCAGCCGCCCTTCGCGTCCGCCGTGTCGAGCGCGTTCATGGTGATCTGCGCGCCGAGCCAGCGGAACGGTTCCGGCGGCACGATGGACGGCAGCCCGGTGGCGAATTCCAGCCGGCTCTCCGGCAGGGTCGATCCGGCGAGGATGTCGAGCGCGACGCGCGCGCCGAAGCGCGAGGCCGAGACGCCGAAGCCGGAATAGCCGCCGGCATAGACCACCTTGCCGCCATGGTAGCGCTGGAAATGCACGGCCATGCGGGTGGAAAGGTCGATGGCGCCGCTCCAGGCATGGCTGAAGGAAAGCCCCTCGAGCTGCGGGAACGTATCGAAGAAGGCGCCGGCGAGCGGGGCATAGGTGGCGTGCTCGCGGTCGACGGCGGGGGACGGGTCGCCGTTGAAGGCATAGGCGAGGCGGCCGCCGAAGATGATGCGGTTGTCCTTGGTCAGCCGCATGTAGTTCATCTGCGTGCGCATGTCGTAGATGCCCTGCCGGTTGGCCCAGCCGATGGCGGCCATCTGCGCGTCGGTGAGCGGCTCGGTGGCCAGCACCCGGTCGCGCACCGGCACGATGCGGCGCTTGATGTGGCTGTGCCCGGCCATGAAGGCGTTGGTGGCGAGCAGCACCCGGTCGGCGGTGACGGAGCCGTGCGGCGTCGTCACGCGCATCCTGCCGCCGGTCTCCTCCATGGTCTCCAGCGGCGTGGTCTCGTAGATCTCCACGCCGAGCTCCAGCGCGAGGCGCTTCAGGCCCCAGGCGAGCAGAGCCGGGTGCACGGTGCCGGCGATATCCTTCGTCCAGACGCCGGCCTTGTAGCGCGGCGAGCGGATATGCCCGGCAAGGGCCTCGCCGTCGAGGAAGACGGCGTTGTGCCCGTGCTCGAGGTGCAGTTGGTGCTCCTCGCGCAGGATATCGATCTGGCTGTCTTCGATGGCGACGTTGAGCTCGCCGCCCCATTCGGCTTGGCAGTCGATGCCGTTCTCGGCGATCGTCTGCATGAAGCCGCGCATGTTGTCCTGGCCGAGCGCTTCCAGCGCGGCGATATCCTTCGGGAAGATGCGGGCGGCGTTGGAAAGCCCGTGCATGACCGAGGTGGAGACGATGGCGCCGGGACGCCCGGAGGCGCCGCTCGCCACGCTCGATTTCTCGATCAGGACGACCGTGCGATCCGGCTGCGCCTGGCGCGCCTGCACGGCGGCCCACAGGCCCGTGAAGCCGCCGCCGACCACGAGAAGGTCGGCCTTGCGCGCGGCGGTGAGGGGAGGCAGCGTTTCCGGCCGGTCGGGCCGATCCAGCCAGAACGGCTCCATCTTCACGTCGGCTAGTGCTTTCGATGCCATGGTCCGCATGTCGCTTCCTCCGTCCGCCCGTTACTTCGACGTCTGCAGGACGTAGATCTTGCGCATGGTCTCCAGCACCTCGAAGCGCACTTCGGTGGCCGGGGGCAGGATGTAGCTCTCGCCGGGGCCGAAGGTCTCGACGGAGCCGTCCGGATTGGTCAGCGCGACCTTGCCGGAGACGATGACGGCATATTCGGTGCCGTCGGGATAGACGAGCATCTCGGCATAGGGCGTGCACTGCCAGGTGCCGATGACGAGCGAGCCGTCGGCGCTCTCGAAATGCACGTCGCCCATCTCCTCGGCGAAGCCGGCGAGAATGGCCTCCGCGGGAACGACGCTGCACTTTTCGAGGGCGTTGCGGCCGACGCCGTCGCGGCCGAGCTTGATGACTTTCGACATTTCCGATCCTACCTTTTCCTTGGACTGGGGGATGAGTATTCAACCCGGAAAGGCAGCGGAATACGCCCTAAGGCGAGGTCCGGGGCGGCGTGACGGCGCCGGGCGGACGGCTAGCCGGAAGCCGCTGTCGCGCCGAAGGCGCGCAGCGCCCAGCGCCGGCCGTCGCTGGTCAGCGTCAGCGTGCCGAGCGGTTCGACATCGGTGCGCCAGACGGCGGAAAGCGGCGCGCCGAGGACATGGGCGAGGACGACCTTGAGGACGACGGCGTGGGTCACCGCCAGGCGGTGGCCGCCCGTCGCATGCTGGCCGTCGAGCCAGGGCACGCATCGCGCCCGCACCGCCTCGAAACTCTCGCCGCCATGCGGCGCGGCGGCGGGGTCCGACAGCCAGCCGCGCAGGTCGCCGGGATTTTCCGCGGCGATCTCCTCCAGGCTGCGGCCGCTCCATCGGCCGTAGGCGGCATCCCGCAAAGGTTCGGCCATCGCCGGATGCGGGGAGAAGAAGGCGGCGGTCTCGCGGGCGCTGGCCTCGGGGGCGCAGAACACGGCGTCATGGGCCGGCAGCCGCCGGACGAGGCGTGCGGTCCGCTCCCTCTCGCGGTCCAGCAACGGCTCGTCGGAGGACAGGCGCGACAGGCGGTTGGCGGCGGTCGCGCCGCGGCAGAGGAAGGTGAGGCGGGTCGCCCGTTTCGTGTCGTCGCCCAAGGTCGTGATCGCTCCGCAAAGGGGTTGGGGGATAGAATCCCATATCGTTCCCGGATGCCAGCGGAATCGCGCCGTCAGCCCGCGCCGGCAAGACGCCGCGTCCAGTCCTCGACCGTGTTGCTCTGGAGCCGCCGGGCGGCATGGCCCCGCCAGCCCTCGGCCAGCCGGTCGAGCGCGGCGATGCCGGCCAGTTCCTCGCGGTTGAGCGGATCGATGTAGAAGGTGTGCCAGATGCGGGCCAGCGTCCAGTCCGGCGCGCGGCGTTCCTGAAGGACGAGCCGGTCGTCCGGCGAGACGGAGCCGGGTTCGAGCACGCGATAATACCAGCCGGTGCGCCCGCTCGACTGGACGAGCCGCGCCATGTCCGGCCGGCCGAAGCGCTCGTTCAGCTTCCAGCAGGGCTGGCGGCCCTGGCTGACCTCGATGAGGGCCGTGCCGAGCCGGAAGACGTCGCCGATCGCCACGGTGGCCTCGGTGAGGCCCAGGGTTGAAAAATTCTCCCCGAAGGCGCCGGGGCCGGCGAGCAGCGGATGCGGCCCGAGATCGCCGGTCCATGCGGCATAGTGGTCGAAGGGGTAGTGGTGCACGGCCTTTTCCGGCCCGCCATGGCGGATCGTGTCGCCCTGCTCGTCGCCGGCAAGGCCGGTCGGCGACAGGAGGAGCGGGCCGCTTGCCCGACGCTTGGCGATGCCGCTCGGCGCGCCGCGCGCTCCCAGCGGCGCGACGGCGCCGATGCGCAGGTCGAGCAGGGCAACGGCCGTCATGCCGGGCTTCGCGGCGCGGCCAGCGCCATGGCGATGCGCGCGCCGACGGCGATGTCGTCCTCGACGCCGAAGGCATGGTTGAGGACGGCGCCGTCGCGGCCGATCAGGATCGAGGACGGCGTGCCGCGCAGCCCGTAGCGCCGCATCGTCACGGGAATGTCCGAGCCCTCTTCCGCAAGGTCGACGGCGACGGGGGAGGTCAGGCGGTATTCGTGCAGGAAGGCCTGCAACGTGACGGGCGTCATCGCCGCGTGATGCTCGAAGACCGTGTGGATGCCGATCACCTGCAGGTCGCTGCCGGCGAAGACGCGCTCGATGCGGCGCACCTGGGGGATCGCCTCGGCGACGCAGCCGGGGCAGAGCAACTGGAAGGCATGCAGGAAGACCGGCCGGCCGCGCAGGCCCGCCAGCGTCAGCGGCTGCGGCGTGTTGAACCAGGCGCTCGCGGCGATTTCCGGGGCGAGCCGCGTTTCATCTTCCGGCATGATCGCCTCCCTGATCATCGGCTCCCGTTGCGCATGGGGGGAGATTGAGGGTAATCCTTGCCATGTTCTTTCCTTTCATGCCTGGAGGGAAGGGATTGCCGGCCCGGCGATGGCAGTCGCCGGGCCGGCGCTCGATCATTCCGCCGGCGCGACCTTGCCCGGCAGGCTGAGATCGCCCGAGGCCACCTTGAAGACATTGCCGACGCAGAGCAGCGGCGCATGCAGGTTGCCGTCGACCTTGAGGCCGGCGGTCACGCCGTCATAGGACGCGCCCTTGATGCCGCCGATCAGCGAGAGCGGGATTTCCACGTCCACCGTGTCGCCCTTGAACGCGGTGGGATAGTCCGGGCTGTCGATCAGCAGCGGCACGCCGGGCCATGTCTCCGGCACCTTGGGCTTGGCCCCTTGCGGAATGTCGATGACCTTGAGGCCGCCGCCGCAGGCCTTGTCCTTAGCCAGCACCACCCAATGGGGATGCCAGACATGCCGGTTCTTGCCGCCGCGCGCCGCGTCGTCGAAATCCGGGTGGAAGGTGACGGCGAGCGCGACGATGCCCTGCGCCTTGTCGAAGCCGATCTCGCCGCTGTCGAGGCTGGTCGGCCAGACATAGGCATAGACGCTCGATCCCTCGAACCGGCCCGTCGCGTCCGGCTTGTCCTTGCCGGCCTCGCCGCGCACGCGCGTCGTGAAGACGGCCGTGTCGCCCCGCGTCGAAATGGTCGTCTCGATGATGTCGAAGGCGGCCTGCACCGCTTCCGCGGGCTCGGCCTTGATGGAATGGGCCGAGGCCGGCGTCAGCCATAGCAGGGCCGTTCCGGCGATGAGCGCGCCGGTCAGATGTCGCGTGAACATGTGATGGTCTTCCTTTCGTTTGCCTGGAGGGTTGGACTATCCCGTCTCGAAAACCTCCCGGGTGGCAGCCCGGGTGGCGGGATCGGCGTCTTCGTGGTCGCGGCAATCGATGCGGAGC
Organism: Shinella sp.; assembly: GCA_039812945.1. GTDB lineage: Bacteria > Pseudomonadota > Alphaproteobacteria > Rhizobiales > Rhizobiaceae > Shinella. Next base: position 3,950 of record JBDHSZ010000006.1, on the reverse strand, counting down.
TCCCGCTGGCCGAAGGCCGCGTCGACGAAATGGCAATGATGCGGGCGCGCCGCATCTTTATGGGCGAAGGGCGCGAAGTAGCGGCAGGTCACGCACATGCGCTGGACGGGGATGGCGTCGGCTTCCTGGAGGTGGCGGATCATCCTGACCAGCGAGAGCAGCAGGTCCTCCTGCTCCCCCTCGTCGAGGGAGCCGACGGCCTGCCCGGCAAGGCCTTCGCCGATATCGGCCGTCCGCAGCAGGGCGTCGCCCTCCGCCGTCGGCACGACGCGGACCGCGCGGCGGTCGCTCTCGCCCGGCCGCTTGGCGAGACAGCCCTTGCGCTCCAGCGCATTGATCGAATCCGTCGCCGTCGGCTGCGAGACGCCGAGATGGGCGGCGATCTCCTTGACGCCGAGCCCGCTGTCGCGCCCTTCGAGGAGGGTCAGGATGGCAAGCTGCGTCGGATTGATGCCGGCCGCCTTCGCGCGGTTCCAGTCGTCGATGCGCAGCACCGTCGCGATCCGCGACAGGCCCTCGCGGATCCGGTGGTTCATCGAGAAGGGGGGCTTCGGCGTTTCCATGCGATAAGAATATAGGATTCCTATCTATATGCAAGCGCCGAACGGCCCGGCTATTCGACGCCGAGCGCCTCGGCGGAAATCCAGAACACGGCGTCCTGGGATTCGGCCGTCTCCAGCCAGACGAAATCGAGCTGCGGGAACTCCTCCTCGAGGATTTCCCGGCCCGAGCCGATCTCGCAGATCATGCCGCCTTCGGGATTGAGATAGGTCGGCGCTTCGGCGAGGATGCGGCGGACGAGGTCCAGCCCGTCCACGCCGCCGTCATGCGCCATGGCGGGCTCGGCGCGGAATTCCGGCGGATAACCGTCGAGCGCGGCATGGTCGACATAGGGCGGATTGGTGATGATCAGATCGTAGGTCCGCCCGGCCAGCGGGGCGAAGAGGTCGCCCTCGTGCAGCTCCACCTGGTCGGCGACGTCGTGCTCGGCAAGGTTCAGCTTCGCCACGTCCAGCGCATCGGCCGAAAGGTCCACGGCGTCGACGGTGGCGGCGGGGAAGAACTTCGCGGCCAGCACCGCGAGGCAGCCGGAGCCGGTGCAGATGTCCACGACGCTTTCGACGGCTATCGGGTCCGGCAGGAAGGACGAGCCGTGCTCGCCGAGATATTCGCTGAACAGGATCTCGCCGATATGCGAGCGCGGCACGATCACCCGCTCGTCGACATGGAAGCGCACGCCCTGGATATAGGCCCGGCCGGTGAGATAGGCGGAGGGCTTGCGGGTGGTGACGCGCGCCTCGATCCGCTCGGCGAGCAGGCGGCGCTCGGCCGGCAGCAGGCGGGCGTCGAGGAACGGGTCGAGCGCGTCGATCGGCAGGTCCAGCGTGTCGAGCAGCAGGAAGGCGGCGTCGTCGCCGGCCGTCGTCGTGCCGTGGCCGTAGCTGAGATCGGCGGCGTTGAAGCGGGAGATCGCATAGCGCCAGTAGTCGCGCAGCGTCACGAGTTGGTCGGCAATATCGTCCCTGGTCAACGGCGTCTCGCTTCATGGTGTGGATTTGGCTGGACGACCCCGGCTTTAGAATGGCAAGGGCCTGTGGGTCAACCGAGGACGGCGAGATGAAGCCCACCCGCAAAGCGCCAGGAGCGAAAACCGCCCGCACGCCGCAAGCCCCGGCCGGCGGCAAGCGGGTGACGCTGCCGCGCGCCCTCTCCAAGCTCGGCTTCTGCTCGCGCACGCAGGCGGAGGCGCTGGTTCGCGACGGGCGCGTCAGCGTCGGCGGCCGTATCGTCACCGATCCGGAGACCTGGGTCGACCTCGCCGATGCGGCGATCGCGGTGGACGGCAAGCGCATCGCCGCCGAAGAGCGCGTCTATCTCATGCTCAACAAGCCGCGCGGCCTCGTCACCACCCGGCACGATCCGGAGGGCCGGCCGACGGTCTTCGATTGCCTGAAACATCTCGACCATGCGCATCTCTCCCCCGTCGGCCGCCTCGACAAGGCGAGCGAGGGGCTGCTGCTCTTCACCAACGACACGCAATTCGCCCAGGCGCTGCTCGATCCTGAAACCCATGTCGACAAGACCTACCATGTCCAGATCGACCGGAGGGCCGACCGGGCGGTGCTCGACGCCATGATGCGCGGCGTCAGCCATGACGGCGAGCTGCTGCGCGCAAGGACGGCGCGGACGGTGCGCGAGGGCGACAGGAACGCCTGGCTAGAGGTGGTGCTGGACGAGGGTCGGAACCGCCAGATCCGCCGCATCCTCGAGGCGCTGGACATCGAATGCCTGCGCCTCGTGCGCGTCTCGATCGGCGATCTCCTGCTCGGCGATCTTGAGAAGGGTGCGGTGCGGGCGCTGACGGAGGAGGAGGTCGCGGGCCTTCGCCGCCGCATCGCCGCGCGCGGGGCCGAATAGAGGCCTTTCGGCGAACATTACGAAAATATAATGATCCCAAGGGCTTCTCCTCGGCGCCTTCCGATGCCAAATGTCCATGAAAGGGACGCGAGAGGCACGGCCTCGACCTGGGGATGCCGATGACCAAGACCGCACGACCGAAAACCGACGAGAAGGCTGGCGAAGAGGCCGGCCGCACCAATGTCACCTTCATGCCCGGCGCGACGCCCCCCGCCCGCCGCAAGCGCCGCTCGCGCGCCTGGATATGGCTGCCCGTCGCCGCCGTCCTCGCCGGGGCCGGCTATTACGGCTGGCGCGCCTATGCGCCGGCGGAGACGGCGAGCGCCGTCATCACCCAGCCGGTCACGCGCGGCGACATCGAGAATGCCGTGACGGCCGTGGGCACGCTGGAGGCGGTGAAGTCCGTCGATGCCGGCGCGCAGGTCTCCGGCCAGCTCAAGGCGCTGCATGTGGCGATCGGCGATGCCGTGCAGAAGGACCAGCTTCTCGCCGAGATCGATCCGGCGACCATCGAGAACCGCATGGAGATCAACCGCGCGGAGCTCACCAACCTTCAGGCGCAGCTCGTGTCGAAGAAGGCGCAGCTCGCGCTCAAGGAAGCCAATATCGCCCGCCAGCGCAGCCTCGTCGCCGGCAATGCCGCCGCCAGACAGGCGCTCGACCAGGCCGTGGCCGACCTTGCCGCGGCCGAGGCGGACGTCAACGCCACCGAGGCGCAGATCCGCAAGCAGCAGGCGACGCTGGCCGGCGACCAGGTCGATCTCGGCTATACCAAGATCTATGCGCCGATGGCCGGCACGGTCACCGCCAATCCGGTGAAGGAGGGCCAGACGCTGAACTCCGTGCAGTCGGCCCCCACCATCGTCACCATCGCCGACCTTTCCACCATGACCGTGCGCGCCGAGGTCTCCGAGGCCGATGTGGGCCGCCTCAAGGTGGGCATGGACGCCTATTTCACGCTGCTCGGCCAGCCGGGCAAGCGCTTTGCCGGCAAGCTCCGCCAGATCGAGCCGTCGCCGACCGTCGAGAACAACGTCGTGCTCTACAACGCGCTGTTCGACGTGCCGAACCCGGAGGGCGAGCTGATGATGTCGATGAGCGCGCAGGTCTTCTTCGTGCAGGCGGCGGCGCGCGACGTGCTGGTCGTGCCGGCCGGCGCGGTCTCGGCAAAGCGCGGCGAGGGCGGCAAGGCCGAGGTGACGGTCGTCACGGCCTCCGGCGCGCAGGAGGTGCGGCAGGTCGAGACCGGCATCCGCAACCGCGTCAGCGTGGAAGTGAAGAGCGGCCTTGCCGAAGGCGACAAGGTGGTGGTCAGCGCGGGCGGCGGCAAGGCTTCCGGCGGCGGCAGCCGCAATTCGGGGCGCGGCATGCGCATGCCGCCGATGTTCTGAGGAGCCGGCCATGACGGCGCTCATCTCGCTTCGCGATGTCACCAAGACCTTCCACAACGGCGATTTCGCCGTGGAGGTCCTGCACGGCATCTCGCTCGATATCGAGGCGGGGGAATTCGTGGCGATCATCGGCCAGTCCGG
>JBDHSZ010000005.1:0-49502 GCA_039812945.1 Shinella sp. | reverse complement strand
CGTCTTCGTCATCGCCGCCGCCGGCGCGCTGCATTTCGCCATGTCGGTTAAGGTCGTGGGGCCGGAGCCCTGGACCTATATCGCGCTGATCGCCCTGCTGCTGGCATGGCGGCTGGTGCGAACGCCCTTCAACCGCTGGAGACGCGGCGGCAGCGGCAGGCCGCAATTCAACCGCGCGACATAACGAAAAAGCCGCCCGGCGAACCGGACGGCTTTCTTTTCAGCAATCGGTGCCCGCCTCAGACGAGCCGGCTCTGTTCCAGCGCCGCTTCCACGAAGCTGGCGAAGAGCGGGTGCGGGTCGAGCGGCCGGCTCTTCAGCTCCGGGTGATACTGTACGCCGATGAACCACGGATGGTCGGCATATTCCACCGTCTCCGGCAAGAGGCCGTCCGGCGACATGCCGGAGAAGACGAGGCCGCAGCCTTCCAGCTTGTCCTTGTAGTCGACATTGACCTCGTAGCGGTGGCGATGGCGCTCGGAAATGTCCGTCGAGCCGTAGATGTCGGCGATCTTCGTGCCGGCCTTGAGCGAGGCGCGATAGGCGCCGAGGCGCATCGTGCCGCCGAGGTCGCCGGCGGCCGAGCGCTTCTCCAGGTCGTTGCCCTTCACCCATTCCGTCATCAGGCCGACGACCGGCTCGGCAGTCCGGCCGAATTCGGTGGAGGAGGCCTTCTCGATGCCGGCAAGGTTGCGCGCCGCTTCCACGACCGCCATCTGCATGCCGAAGCAGATGCCGAAATACGGCACCTTGCGCTCGCGGGCGAAACGCGCCGCATTGATCTTGCCTTCCGAACCGCGCTCGCCGAAACCGCCGGGAACGAGGATGCCGTGCACCTTTTCGAGGTATGGCGCCGGGTCCTCCTTCTCGAAGACCTCCGACTCGATCCATTCCAGCTTGACCTTGACGTGATTGGCGATGCCGCCGTGATACAGCGCCTCGATCAGCGACTTGTAGGCGTCCTTGAGGCCGGTATATTTGCCGACGATGGCGATCGTCACCTCGCCTTCCGGTGTCTTGATGCGGTCGGAAACCGTCTGCCAGGCTTCAAGCCTCGGCTTCGGCGCGGGCTCGATGCCGAAGGCGGCGAGGACCTCATCGTCGAGGCCTTCCTTGTGATAGGCGAGCGGCACGTCGTAGATCGACGAGACGTCGAGCGCCTGGATGACGGCGGTCGGGCGCACGTTGCAGAACAGCGACAGCTTGCGGCGCTCGGCCTCGGGAATCTCGCGGTCGGCGCGCACCAGCAGGATATCCGGATGGATGCCCATGGCCTGCAATTCCTTGACGGAATGCTGCGTCGGCTTGGTCTTCAGTTCGCCGGCGGCCGGGATATAGGGCATCAGGGTCAGGTGGACATAGACGGCGGTGCCGCGCGGCAGGTCGTTGCCGAGCTGGCGGATCGCCTCCATGAAGGGCATGGCCTCGATGTCGCCCACCGTGCCGCCGATCTCGCAGATGACGAAATCGTAGTCGTCATTGCCTTCGGTGACGAAGTTCTTGATCTCGTTGGTGACGTGCGGGATGACCTGCACGGTCGCGCCGAGATAGTCGCCGCGGCGTTCCTTGTCGATGATGTTCTTGTAGATGCGGCCGGTGGTGATGTTGTCGGTCTTGGTGGCCGAGCGGCCGGTGAAGCGCTCGTAGTGGCCGAGGTCGAGGTCGGTTTCCGCGCCGTCGTCGGTGACGAACACCTCGCCGTGCTGCGTCGGGCTCATGGTGCCCGGGTCGACATTGAGATAGGGATCCAGCTTCCGGAGGCGGACGCGATAGCCGCGCGCCTGCAGGAGAGCTCCGAGTGCAGCGGCCGCGATGCCTTTTCCGAGGGAAGAAACCACGCCGCCTGTGATGAATACATATCGCGCCATGGGCTTCACCGGATACCTTTTAAAAATCGACTACGCCACCGAAAAATCACCTTGGGCGTGATTTCGGAAGTGGCAATCGGCGTTTTACACAGAAGAAGGCCGGTTGGTTTGCGCCAACCGGCCGGTTCGTTTTCGCGTTCGCGGCTTACTGGCCGCTCGGGACGCCGGCGTTGCCGCCCTCGCCCGTGGCGCCGCCCGTCGCGGGCGTGGTGCCGCCGGCAGCCCCACCCTCGGTCGGAACGGCGTCGGTGCCGGTCGTCGCGGGCGTCTGCTGGTTGGTGTTGCTCTGCTCGCCGCCGCCGAGCGCGTCGAGGACGCCGCCCGTGCCCGTCGTGCCGGGGATGCGGTCGAGGATGTCGGTCGGCTGCGTCTCGTAGCGGGCGAGGATGCCCATGCCGAGCGCCAGCACGAAGAACAGCGCGGCGAGGATCGCCGTCGTGCGCGTCAGGGCATTGGCGGTGCCGCGGGCCGACATGAAGCCGGAGCCGCCGCCGATGCCGAGGCCGCCGCCTTCCGACCGCTGGATCAGCACGACGCCGATCAGCACGACGACGACCATGAGATAGATGACGAGCAAGATGGTCTGCATGTTTCAAGGTCCCGGCCAGACGGCCCAAATTTCAGGTTTGCGGCTCAATATACCAAGCCGTGCGCCATTCCAAGCCCTTCCGGTCCACTCCGCCCGCCCTTTTGCGGGGCCGGCGGAGAAGGCCTCAGGCCGTCAGCGCTTCGTATGCGCGGTAGATGGCAAGGAAGTCGTCCGATTTCAAGCTCGCCCCGCCGATCAGCGCGCCGTCGACATTGGCGACGCCCATCAGCTCCTTGGCATTGCCCGGCTTGACCGAGCCGCCGTAGAGGATGCGCATCCTCGCGCCCTCGCCGGCAAAGCGGGCGATGAGCTCGGCGCGCATGAAGGCATGCGCCTCCTCCACGTCCGCCGCCGTCGGCGTCAGGCCCGTGCCGATCGCCCAGACCGGCTCGTAGGCGATGACGGTGTTGGCCGCCGTCGCGCCGTCCGGCACGGAGCCGGCAAGCTGCGTCTTCAGCACGTCGAGCGTCTTGCCCGCCTTGCGCTCGTCGCCGGTCTCGCCGATGCAGACGATGGCGACGAGATCGTTCTCATGGGCGATCTCGGCCTTGGCGCGCACCAGCGCTTCGCTTTCCTCATGATCCGTGCGGCGCTCGGAATGGCCGACGATGACATGGGTGCCGAAGCAGTCGGCGATCATCTCGGCGGAGATGTCGCCGGTATGCGCGCCGGAGGCCTTCTCGTGGCAATCCTGCGCGCCGATCTTCAGCGGGCTGTCGTCGCAGAGCGCGGTCGCCACATAGAGCAGCGTCGCGGGCGGGCAGATCAGCGTCTCGACCTTCTGCGAGAGCGGCCCCTTCACGCCCTCGGCCATCGCCTTGATCTGGTCGAGCGAAGCGCGCGTGCCGTTCATCTTCCAGTTTCCGGCGACGAGCGGTGTAACGTCCGGTGTCATGAGGCCTCCCAATCGGAAATGTCGGTCGGCTTGGGGCGTAGCAAATCGGAGCCTCCAAGGAAAGGTGCGTTTTTGGCGCGCCGGGTTCGAATATTCGCCGTTTCTGAAACGTAGTCCAATATAGCCGACAATCGATCGAGGGTGAGATGGGGCTCATGCTTGCCGCACGGCGCCGTATAGCCGTTGCCGCCGTGGCGATTCTGCTCGCCGGCGCGCCGTTCGCGCACGGCCAGCAGACGCGAGGCCTGATGCCGGTCAAGGTCCCCGCCGGCCGCGTCACGGCGGAAGAGACGCTCGCCTCGCCCGAGGCCGATTCCCGGCGCGTCGCGCTCGTCGTGGGCATGGCCGCCTATACCTCCATCCCGCCGCTGCGCAATACCGAGGCCGACGCCCGCGCCGTCGCCGCCATGCTGGAACGGCTCGGCTTCGCGGTCGATCTCGCCGTCGACGTGCCGCTCGCCGGGATGAGGGACACGCTCGCCGCCTTCTCGCGCAAGACGGAAACGGCCGATGTCGCCATGATCTACTATGCCGGCCATGGCGTGGAGGCGGCCGGCGAGAACTATCTCATCCCCATCGACATCAAGGTCGGCGATCCCGACCGCATCCCCGAACAGGCCGTCAGCCTCACCACGATGCTCGCCAGCGTCGCCAATGCCCGCAAGCTGCGCATCGTCGTCCTCGATTCCTGTCGCAACAATCCCTTCCCGGCCGCGCGCGGCCTTGCGGCGGCAGGCGGCGGCGTTACGGCCGCGCAGGCGGCGGCAGCGGGCGGCGGCCTTTCCGCGCCCGCCCCCTCGCAGGGCATGCTCGTCGTCTATGCCGCCGAGGGCGGCAAGGTGGCGCTCGACGGCGAGGGCGAGCACAGCCCCTTCACCAGCGCCATCCTCGCAAGCCTGCCGCGCCCCGATGTCGAGATCGGCCTCGTCTTCCGCCAGGTCCGCGACCGGGTGATGGCGCTGACCGGCAATCGCCAGCAGCCGCATTTCTACGGCTCGCTGTCGGGTGCGCCCTTCTTCCTCGCCGGCGAAGAGGCCGCACGCGCCGACATCGCCGACAAGGCCGGCCAGTGGCAGGCGCTGAGGCCCGATCAGGCGGCGCAGCTCGCCGGCCTCGCCGCGGAAGGCGACACCCGCGCCATGATCGGCCTCGGCTACATGGCGCTGTCGCCCGATACGAAGAAGTTCCAGCCGTCGGAGGCCTTCCAGCTCTTCGCCAAGGCGGCGGCGGCCGGCGATGCGGAAGCCATGTTCGAGCTCGGCAAGCTCTATGAGAAAGGCATCGGCACCGCGCAGGACGTGCCGCAAGCCCTGAAACTCTACCGGCAGTCCGCCGATCTCGGCTTTGCCGACGCGATCAACGACCTCGGCTTCCTCTACTACCAGGGCGCCGAGGGCCTGCCGCGCGACCCCGAAAAGGCGATCGAGCTTTTCGTCCGCGCGGCGGACCTGCGCCACCCGCAGGCGATGTTCAACGTGGCGGCGCTGATCGACGACGGGCTCGTGCCCGGCAAGACGCCGGAGGATGCGGCGGCCTATCTCTACAGGGCGCTGCGCTCGGGCGTCGCCGACGTGCTGGACCAGTTGACGAGCCGTCCGACCATGTTCAAGCCGGAAACGCGGCGCGCGCTGCAGGCCGAGCTCCGGCGCAACAGCTTCTATGCCGGGGCGATCGACGGGGATATCGGCGCGGGCACGCAGCGCAGCATGCGCATCGCCTTCGGCCAGGCGGAATAGCAGGAGGCGGGAAGACGATGGAAAGACGGAACCTCATTCATTCGTGCGGCACGGCGCTCCTCGCCGCAGCCCTCACCCTTTCCGGCATGCCGGAAACCTACGGCCAGACCGCGCCCGGCGGCGGCGGCAATACAGGAGGCAGCGCAACCCCGACCTGGAGCGGCTCGAGCCCCAGCACGGACACGGCGACCCCGACCGACTACCTCACCCAGGCGATCATCAAGAACCTCGATGCCGCCAAGGCCGAGTGCGGCCGCTATGACCCGGTCTATCGCATCGATTGCATGCGGCAGCGCCTGCTCGACATCGCCCGGCGCATCCCGCAGGGGCCGGCCTATCGGGAGGCGCGCCAGATCATCGCGCGCGCATCCGACAGGCTGGGCAGCATCCAGGCAAGACATGCCGACACCGGCAAGCCGCGCCAGCGCTCCCGCGGCAATGCGCGGCTGAAGGAAGCCAAGCTGTACGGCGCCGTCAAGCGCCAGAACCTCGACAAGGCGATGGCCGAGGCGCGCAAGGTCATCGAGGAGGCCGAGACGCAACTGCTGCGCGCCTCGGAGAATTCGGAAAAGCGGGCGAGCCACTACCGGCGGATCGCCGCCGCCGTCGGCTCGACGAAGGTGCTGCTGCGCTCGGCCTGACCTACTGCGCGAACAGCCAGTTCAGCGTCTCGCGCCAGTCGGTCATGCGCACGGGCGTGCCGTGGCCGCCGGTCTGGAACAGCACGAAGCGCGTCGGGATGCCCGCCTTGCGCAGCGTGCGGAACACGGCGATCTGGTCGTTCGCGGCATAGACGCTGTCGCTGTCGCCATGGGTGAAGAAGACCGGCAGCTTCGCCTTGAAGGCCGGCGTCCCGGCATAGTCGCCATCCGCCGCCCCGCCCATCAGCACCATGCCGGAAAGGCTCTTCACCGCCGTCGCGTCCCGCGCCACGCGGGCGCAGATGAAGCTGCCCATCGAGGCGCAGGCGAGGATGACGGGCCTGTCCGGCGAGAGCGCCTTGGCGCGCAGAATGAGGCCGGAAACGCGCGCCGCGCCCGCATCGTCGAAGGACGGCACGCTCGGCGCGTAGTAGACGCCGTCGTTCTGCGCAGCGAGGTTCTTGATGCGGTTGAAGTTGCCGCCGAAACTCCAGTCGTTGTTGCCGAGCCGCCTGTCGCCGCCGCGGCCGTGGATGAAGATGACGGTGAAGGCGGCACCCTCGCCCTTGCCGGTCATCGAAACGGCGAGCGGCCCGGCGGGCGTATCGACCGTCAGGTTCTGCTGCACCTTCTTCACGGCGGTCGAGACATAGGCGGGCTTCACCCGGCGCTCGGGCGTCTGGTCGCGCGCGTTGATGTCGCGCATCTCCTGATAATCGACGACGCGCAAGGCCCCGCCATCCGCCGTCTCCACCACCTCGCCATAGGCGAAGAGCTCGTCCTTCCACGGTTTCAGCGTCAGCGCGGCGGCGTCCCCGGCCGCAAGGCCGGCGAAGATCGCGGCCAAAACCAGCCGGCGGAGAGAATGAACTGTGGACTGAGGCATGAACCGGAGCTCCCTTGGCCCGGCGATACTTGCCATCCGCCCGCGCGCAACGCAATCCTCCGGGAGCGCTGGCACGCCCGACATCGCGAAATCCCGGGAAATCTGGCAGAGTCGTCGGTGATTCGCTGACGACCCGATTTCGCCGCACCCCGATCCTGCCAGGATCGGCGGGGAGAGCCGGCAAACGGAACAAACTCTGAACGGCCCATGCAAGACGACAACAACGACCTCTTCGCCAACCTGCCTTCCGAGCCCGCCCGGCAGCCCGCCGCGCCGGAGGAAAAGCGCGTGGCGGCGGCCCCACCGGCCGCCGAGCCGCGCCCCGCGCCGCCGGCCGAGGGCACCGGCGGCTACGACGCCTCGGCCATCCGCGTGCTGGAGGGCCTGGAGCCCGTGCGCATGCGCCCCGGCATGTATATCGGCGGCACGGACGAGAAGGCGCTGCACCATCTCTTCGCCGAGGTCATCGACAACTCGATGGACGAGGCCGTCGCCGGCCATGCCAATTTCATCGAGGTCAATCTCGACGCGGACGGCTTCCTGACCGTCACGGACAACGGCCGCGGCATCCCGGTCGAGAACCACCCGCAGATGCCGGGCAAGTCGACGCTGGAGGTCATCCTCACCGTGCTGCATGCCGGCGGCAAGTTCGACGGCAAGGCCTACGAGACCTCGGGCGGCCTGCACGGCGTCGGCGTCTCGGTCGTCAACGCCCTGTCGGACCAACTCGAAGTCGAGGTGGCGCGCAACAAGAAGCTCTACCGCCAGCGCTTCTCGCGCGGCAAGCCGGTCGGCGGCCTCGAAAAGCTCGGCGACGTGCACAACCGCCGCGGCACGAAGGTCCGCTTCCACCCCGACCCGGAGATCTTCGGCGCGCATGCGCGGTTCGATCCGGGCCGCGTGTTCCGCATGGCGCGCTCCAAGGCCTATCTCTTCGGCGGCGTGGAGATCCGCTGGAGCTGTGATCCGTCGCTGCTGCCCGAAGGCTCCGAGACGCCGGAAAAGGCCGTCTTCCACTTCCCCGGCGGCCTGAAGGACTATCTGCAGGCCACGCTCGGCAAGGACTACACCGTCACCCGCGAGATCTTCGCCGGCAAGTCGGAAAAATCCGGCGGCCACGGCTCGCTGGAATGGGCCGTCACCTGGTACGGCGGCGATTCGCTGATCCATTCCTACTGCAACACCATCCCGACGGCCGACGGCGGCACGCACGAGGCGGGCCTGCGCATCGCGCTCACCAAGGGCCTGAAGAACTACGCCGAACTCACCCAGAACAAGCGCGCCGCCGCCATCACAACGGACGACGTGATGATCTCGGCGGTCGGCATGTTGTCGGTCTTCATCCGCGAGCCGGAATTCGTCGGCCAGACGAAGGACAAGCTCGCCACGGTCGAGGCCCAGCGCATCGTCGAGAACGCGCTGCGCGACCCCTTCGACCACTATCTCGCCGACAACCCGGCGGAAGCCGCCAAGCTGCTCGAATGGGTGATCGAGCGGGCGGAAGAGCGCCTGCGCCGCCGCAAGGAAAAGGAAGTGAGCCGCAAGACGGCCGTGCGCAAGCTGCGCCTTCCCGGCAAGCTGGCGGACTGCTCGCAGAACTCCGCCGAGGGAGCGGAACTGTTCATCGTCGAGGGCGATTCGGCCGGCGGCTCGGCCAAGCAGGCGCGCAACCGCGCCAACCAGGCCATTCTCCCCTTGCGCGGAAAGATCCTCAACGTCGCCAGCGCCGGGCGGGAGAAGCTCGGCGCCAACCAGCAGATCTCCGATCTGGTGCAGGCGCTCGGCTGCGGCACGCGCTCGAAATACCGCGACGAGGACCTGCGCTACGAGCGCGTCATCGTCATGACCGACGCCGACGTCGACGGCGCACATATCGCCTCGCTGCTCATCACCTTCTTCTACCAGGAGATGCCGGACCTCATCCGCGGCGGGCATCTCTATCTCGCCGTGCCGCCGCTCTACCGCCTCAGCCAGGGCGGCAAGACGCTCTATGCGCGCGACGACCCGCATCGCGAGGAACTGATGCGCACCGAGTTCAACGGGCGCGGCAAGGTCGAGATCGGCCGCTTCAAGGGTCTCGGCGAGATGCTGCCGGCGCAGCTCAAGGAAACCACGATGGACCCGGCCAAGCGCACGCTCCTCAAGGTGGAGATCGACGACGTCGATTTCGAGGGCACGCGCACGGCCGTCGACGACCTGATGGGCACCAAGCCGGAAGCCCGCTTCCGCTTCATCCAGGAGCGCGCCGTCTTCGCCGACAACCTCGACATCTGAGGCCATGCGCCATATTTTCGCGGCAATGCCGGCCTCTAACCGGCCTCATCCAACGCGGAAGGGACGGCCATGAAAGCTGCGCTCATCGTCATGACGATCATGGGCTGCGACGACAGCGCGACGCAGTGCCACTATATCGACACGGTCGACCGGAGCTGGCAGACCGTGGCGCTTTGCGACGCCCAGGCCGAGACCTGGATCAATCGCCATCAGGACAAGAACTATCCGGTGATCGTCGCCGTCTGCGAAAGTTCTAGCGACCGCATGACCGCCGACGTCGCCGTGCCCGATACGGCCATCGGGGCGGAGGCCCCCACCCCGGCCGAGACCGCCGGGGAGAAGCCGGGCCTTGTCGCCCGCGCATTGGGCTTCGTGAAGAAGGCGATCCCCGACGCCGCCTCGCTCAAGGCAGCCGTCACGACGCCGGTGCGCTATGCCGAGGACGGCTATTCCTGGGTGTTGAAGCGGTTCGCCGACTGAGCATTCCAGCCTGCGACAGAACAAAATCCCTCTAGGCGGCTTCGCGCGTGGCGATGAGCGCGTAGCTGCGCGCCGTCTGGCGCTGCTCGGCGATGGCGCGGCGCTCGACCAGCTCCAGCATCGACTGGCAGGAGGCGTTGCCCGCCGCGCGGGCGCGCGACAGCAGCCGCTCGGAGACCGAAAGCAGGCCGTCCCCGCCCTTCGCCTCGCGCCGCCAGAGCAGCGTCGCCTCGGCGAAGAGCGCGCTGATGTCGCGCCCGAGGCCGGCGGTTTCGTAGAGCGCGCGCACGGCCGCCTCGCGCCCGTCGGAGAGGATGGAGCGCACGCGCCGCTCCGCCCGCCCGGAAAGATCGGCGATGGCCGCCGAGAAGAACTCGACCCGCCCCGTGCACAGCGCATGCATGAGGAAGACCGGCGTCAGCCGGCCGGAAAGGCGCAGATGCTCGACCAGCGCCGGCATCTCCGCATGCGTGACCTCCGCCACCATGCCGATCGTCGCCACGTCGCAGGCCTCGCGCGTGATGCGCTCGACCCGGCTCGTGCCGACGGCCGCCTGGATGAGCCCGAAGCCCGCCAGCGCCGTGCCGATCTTCTCGACCAGCGCATGGCGCGCGTCGCTCGGCAAGTCCGCGCGGTCGAGCAGCAGCGCGCGGATCTCCGCGTCGTGGCCGAGCCGGTCGGCGATGCGCGCCAGGCTGCGGCGGGAGATCGCCGCGCCCTCGTTATCCAGCAGCGCCAGCAGGTCCGGCACGTCGCCGACCTCGGCGAGCGCGGCCGAGACGGGCCGCGACACGAAGGCGCGATGGGCGATCAGCATGCGCGTCATGTCGCTGCCCTTCGCCGCCAGATCGACGAGATCGGCATCCGTGAGAACGGGGGAGCACAGGATGATATGGCCGGCGATTTCCGGCTGGTCCTCGGCCAGCGGCAGCACGACGGCGCGCGGCGCGTCCTCGCTGTCCGCCAGCGCCTCGGCCAGCGCGAGGCGCACCTTCGGCGCGGGATCGTCGAGCAGGAAGATCATCGCCATCTCGGCCGCGCGACGGTCGGCCGGCGCGATCCGCGCCCGCGCATAGGCCCGCGCCAGCACGGCGGCGGCCCTCGCCCTGTCGGCGGCCCGCGCTGTCTCGACCCAACGGAGAAATGCATGAACGATCAATGGACGCCCCAACACCTGAACGCTACTGACACCACGCTAGCGCCAAAGTGTTTAAGATTGGTTCACCATGTCCGTTAACCGGCTGGAAATCACGCCTTCGGCCGCATCATGGCGAAGACCTCCGCCCCGCCGTCGCAATAGTCCATATATCCCATGCGCCCGAGCGGCCGGGCGGCGGCCATGTCGATCATGCCGTCCTTCAGGATCGCCGGGCTGATATGAATGCCGACGACCTGGCCGAACACCACCCAATTGTCCGATTCGCGCCCGTCGACGTCGACCGGCCGCAGGATCTGCGTCATCCGGCATTCGAGCGCCGCATGGGCCTCGCCCACATAGGGCGCGTCGACCAGCCGGCCCGGGACGGGCGTCAGCCCGGCGATGTCGAACTCGCTGACGCCATGGGGCACGGCGACCGAGCTCGCATTCATCTCCTCGGCAAGGTGCCGGCTCGCCAGCGAGCAGGTGAAGACGCCGGTCTCCTCGATATTCGTCACGCTGTCCTTGTGGCCGCTGGAAGAGAACATCACCAGCTTCGGCGTGTCGCAGACCGCATTGAAGAACGAATAGGGCGAAAGGTTCGCCCGCCCGTCCGCCGCCTTCGTGCCGATCCAGCCGATCGGGCGCGGCGCGACGATCGCCTTGAAGGGATCGTGCTTCAGGCCGTGGGCGTTCGATGCCGTGTCGTAGAACAGCGCGTCAGGCGTCATCGCCGACCCATGTGACGATCTCGGCCAGCTCCGGCCGCGGCCGTTCGGTCGGCGGCACGGTCGGCGTGCCGATATGGATGAAGCCGGCGATCCGCTCGCCCGGCTTCAGCCCGAGAATCGGATAGGCGCGCTCGTCGAAGGCGTACCATTCCGTCAGCCAGTTCGAGGCGAAGCCATGCGCGTTGGCCGCCATGGCGAGGTTGAGGCAGACGGCGCCCGCCGACATGAGCTGCTCCCATTCCGGGATCTTGAAATGCGGCGCCGCGCGGCTGACGACGGCGATCACCACGGGCGCGCGGGTCAGCCGGGTGTGCTCGACCTTCACCATCTCCTCGGAGAGGTCCGGCCTGTCGCCCATCGCGATCTTCGCCAGCGCCTCGCTGATGCGCCGGCGCTCCTCGCCGCGATAGACGATGAAGCGCCAGGGCGCGAGCTTGCCGTGGTCGGGCACGCGCGAGGCGAGCCTCAGCATCTCCTCCACCTCGCTTTTCGAGGGGCCGGGCCCGCTCATCTGGAAGGCGGGGATCGACCGGCGGGTCGAAAGATAGTCGATCAGCTTGATTTCGGTTTTCATCGGGAAGGAGTTCCAATAACTTGGCGCGCGGGCGCGGCCTTGAAAATGCCATTAGCCGGGCCTTCAAGTGGAGCCTTAAAGTCAGGAAGTCAACCATCCCCATGCGCATCCCCTCCGTCGCCATGAGCCTCATCGCCGCGTGCCTCGCCGCGTCGTACGCGCCGGCGCGCGCGCAGGAGACGCTGGACAGCTTCTCGCAGGTCCTCGCGCCGCTGAAGGGCGGCAAGCTCACCTCGTTCAACCCGATCGTCACCGGCGAGGCGACGCCGGCGAACCTGCGCGACGTCACCTGCGAGGCGCTGCTGACCAAGGACGGCCAGCCGATGCAGCACGGCCTGACCTGGCGCGTCTTCTCGCCCATCCCCGCCGCCGACGGCAAGCTGCCGCTGCTCGCCAGCTCCGAGGGCGGCACCGCCGCCTTCCAACTCGTGCCCGGCGAATATTTCGTCAACGTCGCCTTCGGCCGCGCCGGGGCGACGAAGAAGCTCGTCGTTCCCGAGGAGGGATCGGTCGACAAGCAGGTCATGGTGCTCGATGCCGGCGGCATCATGCTGAACGCCGTCTCCGGCGCCGACGTGCGCATCCCGCCGAAGGAGCTGAGCTTCGCCATCTACGCCGCGGATATCCGCGAGGACGGCGAGCGCAACCTCGTCATGGACGACGTCAAGCCGAATTCCGTGGTGCGCCTCAATGCCGGCACCTACCATGTCGTTTCCGACTACGGCACCGTCAACGCCGTCATCCGCGCCGATATCCAGGTGGAGGCCGGCAAGCTGACCCGCGCCACCATCCAGCACCGCGCCGCCAAGCTGACGCTGAAGCTCGTCTCCGAGCCCGGCGGCGAGGCGATCGCCGACACGGCCTGGTCGATCCTCACCACCTCGGGCGACACGGTCTCAGAAAGTGTCGGCGCGTTCCCGACGCTGGTGCTCGCGGAAGGCAGCTACATCGCCGTCGCCCGCAACAAGAACCGCATCTACCAGCGCGATTTCCAGGTGAAGGCCGGCGTCAACACCGATGTCGAGGTGCTGCTCGACGAGAAGGCGAACGAGCAGAAGGCCGCCGCCGAGGACGTGGTGGACTGAGCGGACGGCGCAGGAGCGCCAAAGCCCCTCATCCCGCTGCCGCGACCTTCTCCCCGCAAGCGGGGAGAAGGATCATGCCGAACCGGTTTCCCGAAAACCAAAAACGTCGAGAGGGAGCGAGGCATTGCCTCCTGCCCCTTCTCCCCGCTGGCGGGGAGAAGGTCGCGGCAGCGGGATGAGGGGCGCTTTCGCCCTACCCTCAGCCCTTGCCGAGCTTGCGCTTCAAATCCGGCGGCGTCGCTTCCAGCGACAGCGCCGCGACGGCCTCGTCCAGCGTCATCGCCGTCTGGTTCTGCGAACCGAGGCGGCGGATATTGACGGAGCGTTCCTCCGCCTCCCGCTTGCCGCAGACGATGATGACCGGAACCTTGGTCACGGAATGCTCGCGGACCTTGTAGTTGATCTTCTCGTTGCGAAGATCGGTCTCGACCGTCATGCCGGCCTCGCGCAGCTTCTCCGCCACCTCGCAGGCATAATCGTCCGCCTCCGAGGTGATGGTCGCCACGACCACCTGCATCGGCGCGATCCATAGCGGCATGTGGCCGGCGAAGTTCTCGATGAGGATGCCGAGGAAGCGCTCCATCGAGCCGCAGATGGCGCGGTGGATCATCACCGGCTGGCGCTTTTCCGACGCCTGGTCGATGTAGAAGGCCCCGAAACGCTCCGGCAGGTTGAAGTCGACCTGCGTGGTGCCGCACTGCCATTCGCGGCCGATGGCGTCCTTCAGCGTATATTCGAACTTCGGCCCGTAGAACGCGCCCTCGCCCGGCAGGATGCCGGTCTTGATGCGCCCGCCGGACTGCGCCTCGATGGTCTTGAGAACCTCCATCATGACGCTTTCCGCCCGGTCCCACAGCGCATCGGAGCCGACGCGCTTTTCCGGACGGGTGGAGAGTTTTACGACGACCTCGTCGAAGCCGAAATCCTTGTAGACCGACAGGATAAGGTCGTTGATGCGCAGGCATTCGGCCGCCATCTGCTCGTCGGTGCAGAAGACATGCGCATCGTCCTGCGTGAAGCCGCGCACGCGCATCAGCCCGTGCAGCGCGCCGGACGGCTCGTAGCGATGCACGTTGCCGAATTCCGCAAGGCGAACGGGCAGTTCGCGATAGGACTTCAAGCCATGCTTGAAGATCTGCACATGGCCGGGGCAGTTCATCGGCTTGAGCGCGAAGACCCGCTCGTCGTCGGTCTCGTCGCCGGCGACCGTCACCTTGAACATGTTGTCGCGATACCAGCCCCAATGGCCGGAGGTCTCCCACAGCGACTTGTCGAGCACCTGCGGCGCGTTCACCTCCTCATAGGTGCCGGCCAGCCGGCGGCGCATATAGGCGACCAGCGTCTGGAACATGCGCCAGCCCTTGCCGTGCCAGAACACGACGCCCGGCCCTTCCTCCTGGAAATGGAACAGGTCCATCTCGCGGCCGAGCCGGCGATGGTCGCGCTTCTCGGCCTCGGCGAGGATGTTGAGATAGGTGTCGAGCTCCTCCTGCGTGCGCCAGGCGGTGCCGTAGATGCGCGTCAGCATCGGATTGTTCGAATCGCCGCGCCAATAGGCGCCCGCGACCTTCATCAGCTTGAAGGCCGTGCCGATCTGGCCGGTCGCCGCCATGTGCGGGCCGCGGCACAGGTCGAACCAGTCGCCCTGGTAGTAGATCTTGAGGTCCTGCCCCTCGGGGATCGCATCGACCAGCTCGACCTTGTAGGCCTCGCCCTTGTCGGCGAAGACCTGACGCGCCTTGTCGCGCGGCCACACTTCCTTGGTGAAGGGCTTGTTGCGCTGGATGATCTCCTTCATGCGCTTTTCGATCTTCGGCAGATCCTCGGGCGTGAAGGGCTCGTTCTTGGCGAAGTCGTAGTAGAAGCCGTTGTCGATGACCGGGCCGATCGTCACCTGCGTGCCGGGCCACAGCTCCTGCACGGCCTCGGCCATCACATGGGCGGCGTCGTGGCGGATCAGCTCCAGCGCACGGTCGTCCTCGCGGGTGACGATCTCGATCCGCCCGTTCGACACGGGATCGGAGAGATCGCGCAGCTCGCCGTCGAGCGCGATGGCGACGGCCTTCTTGGCCAGCGACTTGGAAATCGCCTCGGCGACGTCACGCCCGGTCGAGCCCGCGGGATAATCGCGGACGGAACCATCGGGAAAAGTCAGGGAAACGGGTGCGGACATTCAAAAATCTCCTATCCAGTCCCGCCAACGAATGCGGGTGGTATGCGAGGGAAAAGCCGGGGATTCCGGCGCGTTGCGCCTGCGGTATAAGGGGAAAATCGGGGGATTGGAAGGGGGCCGGCCCCATCTCCAACCCGGACCGCCAAAACTCAGCCCCGCTCCGCCTTCGACACGCGCCACAGCCGCCACGGCGCCCACCAGCGCAGCCGGCTTTCCAGCGCCTCGGGGACCGGGTCGAAGCCGTGCGTGCCGCCCGGGCCACAGCGCGCGACGCGGAAGAGCGTCATTAAGCCGCCGCGCCACAGGCCGTGGCGCGCCACTGCCTCGTAGCCGTATTCCGAGCAGGTCGGCAGGTGGCGGCAGGAATTGCCGATGAAGCCGGAAAGCGTGAGCTGGTAGAGGCGGATCAGGGCCATGCCGAGAAGCCGGCCCGGCGTCTTGCGGAAGGGGCCGTTCCAGTTGCGGCCCCTGTGGCGCGGGCGTTCGGGGGCGTGGTCACAGTCCGGGGCGTTACACATGGATTTTGCCGCCCGAGGGGAGGAGGCCCCTCATCCGCCTGCCGGCACCTTCTCCCCGCAAGGGGGGAGAAGGAACGCGCGGCAATGTCCGGCATTCTTCAGACCGTCCGGCTTCAAGAAAAAACGGTGCGGCATTTCCCTTCTCCCCGCTTGCGGGGAGAAGGTCGCGGCAGCGGGATGAGGGGCAGGCCGCGGCCACCGCCCTCACCCGGCCTTTTCCAGCCGCTTCGCCTCGATCTGGCCGATGGCGTCCACCACGGCGTCGAAGGTCAGCATGGTGGAGGCGTGGCGGGCCTTGTAGTCCTTGACGGGTTTCAGGAAACGCATCTCCTCGAAGCGGCCCGTCGGCCCCTCGCCGTCCGCCTTCAGCATGGCGAGCATGTCCTCGCGCGCCTGGCGAATCTCGGCGACGGTCGCGCCGATCACATGGCGCGCCATCACCGAGGAGGACGCCTGGCCGAGCGCGCAGGCCTTCACCTCATGGGCGAAATCGCTGACGGTGTCGCCGTCGAGCTTGAGATACACCTTCACCCGCGAGCCGCACAGCTTGGAATGCGCGCCGGCCTCCGCGTCCGCGTCCGGCAGCGTGCCGATGCGCGGGATATTGCCGGCGAATTCGAGGATGCGGCTATTGTAGATATCGTCCATCATGGCCCTGTTTTCCGCGTTTTTTGCGGAATCTTCAATGATCCGAGGAGATTATTCCCGCCTCGTCGGTAAAAAAGCATCGCGTGTCGCCCGGAGCCTCTTTCGCAGGGGTCGCCCGATACTATATGATAACTCGTATTGGGGTGAGGGTTTTACAAGACGTGAGGCTATCACCTGTTGTTTGGGAAACCGTGCCGGACGGTCGTTCGCTTCGAGCGAGGACCTGAAAGCCCCGGAGCCCGCCAACGGAACCCAAGCCTGCAGGGTTAGGCGAATGGCCAGTGGCGAGTCCGATAAACACGTCAGGTAACCTGCAGAAAGGTCAATGGGTCCATGGACGCCATAGTCACCAATTTTCCGCGCATCGAGGATGAGTCCGGCCGCCCCTCGCAGAAGGAGGCGGAGGACGCCGTCCGCGTGCTGCTGCGCTGGGCCGGCGACGATCCCGAGCGCGAGGGCCTGCTCGACACGCCCAAGCGCGTGGCGAAGGCCTATCGCGAGCTGTTCTCCGGCTATGACCTTGCCGCCGAGGACGTGCTCGGCCGCACCTTCGAGGAGGTGGCCGGCTATGACGACATGGTGCTGGTGAAGGACATCCCCTTCTTCTCGCACTGCGAGCACCATATGGTGCCGATCATCGGCAAGGCGCATGTCGCCTATCTGCCGAACGGCCGGGTGCTGGGCCTTTCCAAGATCGCCCGCGTGGTGGAGATCTACGGCCGCCGCCTGCAGACGCAGGAAACGATGACGGCGCAGATCGCGAAATCCATCGACGAGACGCTGAACCCGCGCGGCGTCGCCGTGATGATCGAGGCCGAGCATATGTGCATGGCCATGCGCGGCATCCAGAAGCAGGGCTCGACGACCCTCACCACCACCTTCACCGGGGCCTTCAAGGCCGAGCCGGCCGAGCAGGTGCGCTTCATGACGATGATCCGCAGCTAGATGCCGATTGCGTTCAAGACCCCGTCCCCGGACAAGGCCGAACTCGAGACGGGCCGCGCCTTCACCCCCCGCTTCGACGAGAACGGGCTGGTGACGGCCGTCGTGACCGATGCGAAGGACGGCGAATTGCTGATGGTCGCCCATATGAACGCCGAATCGCTGGCGCTCACCATCGAGACCGGCATCGCCCATTACTGGAGCCGCTCGCGCAAGGCGCTGTGGAAGAAGGGCGAGACCTCCGGCAACCTGCAGACCGTCGTGGAACTCAGGACGGATTGCGACCAGGACGCCGTGTGGCTGAAGGTCTCCGTCGCCGGCCACGACGCGACCTGCCATACCGGCCGGCGCTCCTGCTTCTACCGCACCGTCTCCGCCTCGCCCGACGGCGCGGTGCTGGCGATCACCGGCGGCGCGCCGCAATTCGACCCCGCGGCGGTCTACAGCAAAAATTAAGCATCTCCACGATTAGCGTCCCGTTCCGGCACGGATTCACCAAATGGCAACCGGCCGGGGCGCCTAATCATTCCCATGGCGGCATGTATCCCCGCCATGTGGATCAGGACATGGAAACCCATCGCTCGCATGCGTCACGACCGGCTTCCAACGCCACCCCGAACAAGGCGGCGGGCATCCCTTCCGGGCCGGTCGCCGCCGCCGAAGTTCCCCGCGTCACAGACTGCGACTATCCTGTCATCTATCGTGTTGTTGAGGACGCCGAGGCGGTGGAACCGTTTGCCTCGCGGCGAATTCCTCTTCGGAGTGGAGGTTCGGCATGCTGAACTGGAGTTTCAATCGTAGCCTCGTAACGGCGGATGCATCGGATCCGGGCGGACCTTCCATGAACGACATGTCGCACATTCCCGCGCCGGCCCCGCCGCGCAAACCCAAGATCGCTCTCGCCCTCGGCGGCGGCGCGGCGCGCGGCTGGGCCCATATCGGCGTCCTGCGGGCGCTGGAGGAGGAAGGCGTCGAGATCGGCATGATCGCCGGCACCTCGATCGGCGCGCTGGTCGGCGGCTGTTATCTCGCCGGCAAGCTCGACGAGCTGGAGAGCTTCGCCCGCTCGCTGACCATGCGACGCATCGCCAGCCTGCTCGATTTCACCATCCGCGGCTCCGGCCTGTTCGGCGGCATGCGGCTGACCAAGCGCATGCAGGAGCATCTGGAGCACCTTTCCATCGAGGACCTCGACCGCCCCTTCGTCGCCGTGGCGACCGAGGTCAACAGCGGCCACGAGGTCTGGATCAACAGCGGGGCGCTGATTACGGCGCTGCGCGCCTCCTATGCCCTGCCCGGCATCTTCGAGCCCGTCAAGTGCAACAACCGCACGCTGGTCGACGGCGCGCTGGTCAATCCGGTGCCCGTCTCGGTCTGCCGCGCCCATGAGGAGACGCTCGTCGTCGCCGTCAACCTCAACTACGACCTCTACGGCCGCTCCGCCGTGATCAAGCACAGCGCCAGCCCGCAGAAGATCGAGGAGAACCGGCAGGAGGACAGCGCCGCCCGCCTCGGCCTGACCGGCGTCATGGTGCAGTCCTTCAACATCATCCAGGACCGCATCTCGCGCGCCCGCCTTGCCGGCGACCCGCCGGACCTGGCGCTGCATCCCAAGCTTTCGGATATCGGCCTTTCGGAATTCCACCGCGCCGGCGAATCGATCGACCGCGGCTATCTCGAGGCCAAGGCGCGGATCTTCGAGATCAAGCGCATGCAGGATGTGGTGATGACGCGCTGAACGGCGCAGGATGAAAGCGACACGGCGGGCGGAGCGATGACGATCGTTCCGCCCGAAACCGTTTCGGCCGCCGGTCAGCCGGCGATATAGGCCTTGATGGCCTCGGCCTCGTGCTGGATGGCGCGGATATGGGACTTCACCACGTCGCCGATCGAGATGATGCCGACGAGACGCCCTTCCTTCTCCACCGGGATATGGCGGGCGCGCAGCTTGCTCATCATTTCCATGAGCTCGTCGACGGTCTGGCTCTCGCCGCAGCGATGGACATTGCCCCACATGATGGAGGAAATGGGCTTGTCCAGGCATTCGGCCCCGCTGCGGGCGACGGCGGCCACGATGTCGCGCTCGGTCACGATGCCGGCGATACGGTCGGTGCGGTCGACGATGACAATGGCGCCGATGTGGTTTTCATGAAGATAGACGGAAGCCTGCCTTACGGTGAGCTGCGGGCCGCCGGTCACGACGTTGCGGCCTTTCTCGTCCAGTATCGTCTTTACATACATGCGTACCTCCCGAGTGCATCATGACGCTGAGAGGCGGGACGTTCCCGCAGGAATGCCCTGCCAGTCCATGGGCCGCATCCGCTTCCTCCTGCAGGATGCCGCCCGGTCCCGGTGTGCATGTGCGAACCGGAACGCCATCATGGTGCGCCACGAAAGAGGCGATTGCAAGACGTCCGCTGCGCTATCGTTAATCCGCGCGGCTTTCCGCCACGTCGAAGAGCGGGAAGAACAGGAAGCCGAAGAGGTAGCCGCCGATATGCGCCTCCCAGGCGATCGCCCCGCCGCCGACCGAACCGAAAACCTGGGCGAAGCCGATCAGGAAATTGGTCAGGAACCAGATGCCCGAGAAGACCAGCACGGAGCGGTTGGAAAGCGCCTCGGGAATGGACAGCAGCCGGTTGAGATGGGCGAACTGCCGGCTGATGCGCCCGCTCGGCGAGAAGACGAACCGCGCCGCCGCGCCCATCAGGCCGGAGACCACCCCGGAAGCGCCGACGACGAGGATCATCTCGCCCCAGTGCAGCGCCGTGTGGAAGGCCACCGCCGCGACGGCGGAAAGGCACCAGAACAGGAAGAAGCGCGACGGCCCGATGCGGCGCACGACCGGCGCGCCGAAGGCGACCATCCAGAAGGCGTTGAAGATCAGGTGCTCCCAGCCGCCGTGCAGCAGCGAATAGGTGACGGGGCTCCAGAGCCAGCCGTAATCCTGCTCGGCGAGCGGGATCGTGTAGCGCCCGGGGATGAAGCCGAAGGTCAGCAGCACATATTCGTCGGCGGAGGGCGACAGGAGATAGGTGCGGACGAGGTGGATCGCCGTCAGCAGGCCGAGGACGAGGACGAGGCTCCCCGGCAGGTTGAAGGCCGGTTCCCGCCTGCGCGCCTCGGGCCCGCCCGCCTGCATGTCCACACCGTCGCTACTCATGACAAATCCACCAGACTCACGAAAAACAGAATCGCGCTTATACAGAGAAAAGAAAGGCCGTGCAGCTTTCGCTGACGGCCGGTGCCCCCAATCCCCGGGGCTGAAATCGATGTGCAGTAAACCATTCCCTCGCGGAGGGATGGCCGGATGCTCCCCCAAGCCGGCCCGCGGCGCAATGCAAACCATTCGTTAACCTTAACGTCGCCGTGGCACGAAACTCGCTTCGCCTTCCCCAGCAGCACCGTTCGCCGCCTCCCGCGTGCCGTAACGGAACACAAGCGATTGGAAGACGTGCATGCAGACGAAAGCCGCGACGGCACTTTACGATTACTGGACACGACAGCGCGGCAAGCGCGCCATGCCGTTGCGTAGCGCCATAGAGCCCGCCGACATCGCGGCGATCCTGCCGGACGTTTTCATCCTGGAGGGCGGCCGGCTGCAATCACCCTGCTTCCGGCTGGCCGGCACGCGCCTCTGCGCGCAGTTCGGGAGGGAGCTGAAGGGCCAGGATTTCGCCGCGCTCTTCGCGCCCGACCAGCGCGACCGGGTGGCGCGGATCGCCGAGACCGTCATGATGCGGACGGCCCCTGCCGTCCTGCGGGTGCAGCTCGTCGACGGCGCGCTGGATACGACCGAGGCGGAGATCGTGCTCTTGCCGCTGGCGACCAGGGGCAGGAATGCCGACCGCATCATCGGCGCCTTCGCGCCCCTGCCCGGCCAGCGCCAGCCGCTCGCGGCTTTCCGCTACGCCACGCTCGGCTCGCTGTCCGTCGTCGATCCGGACCGCCCGCGCGAGATCACCGGCAACCGGCCGTCGATCCCCATGCCGACATCCGTCATGGCGATGCGTCCGGCGGGCCTCGGCCAGAAGATGAGCCGCGTCATGCATCTGCGCATCTTCGAGGGTGGCCGGCGCCCCGATAAAACATAGAGTTGCGAAAAGACAATCCACAACCCTCATCGATTGCGAAATCACGGGTCCGTGATGGTATTTGCGGTTGCGGCAAACCTTCTGTTAACCCCGAAAGATTAAGAGTTGGAAAGAGATAGAGATCAGGCTCGCGCGTTCATGTATTCCTTTCAGCAAGCATCGCCCGCCGCGCGGAAACCGCAATCAGACCAGCGCAGCTTCCAGCGCGTCGCGGTGAACCTGTCCGGCCGGCTGATGCTCGCCAGCCACGACGAATTTGATTGCACCATCGTCGACATGTCGCCGGGCGACGCGCATTTTACCTGCGCCGCGCGCCCTCGCCTCGGCGAGCGCATCATCGCCTATATCGACCATGTCGGCCGCATCGAGGGCACCGTCGCCCTTCTCGGCGACAACGGCTTCGCCATCCAGCTCAACGCGACGGACCGCAAGCGCGAGAAGCTCGCCGCCCAGCTCACCTGGATCGCCAACAAGCACGAGCTCGGCCTGCCGGAAGACCGCCGCCACGACCGCCTCACCCCGCGCAACACGCGCACCGACCTGATGCTCGACGACGGCCGGCGCTATCCCTGCCGCATCATCGACCTCTCGCTCTCCGGCGCCGCCGTCGACATCGAGGTCCGCCCGGCGCTCGGCACCCCGGTGCAGCTCGGCAACATGAAGGGCCGGGTCGTGCGCCACTTCCAGGAGGGCGTCGCCATCGAGTTCTCCTCCATCCAGTCCCGCGAGGCCTTGACGGCGTTCCTCTGATCGCCGCCGCCGGGCCCGCTTGAGCTGAAGGGCCCCACGGGGCCCTTTTGTGTTTCATATCGGCTCAATGCGCGAAAAAAAGAATCGGATTTTTTTCGGCGCTCGAATGCATCTGCGCAGGCGCATGTCGCTCTCCAATGCGAATGCGCCATCCCGAGAGCATCTTCCATCCTCCTCACGCATTCGTCACCCCGCCCCCGGCGCGCCGCTGCTTCCCGCGCCACCACGCGGTCATGATGAATAAAAACGTTTGAAAACAACGGCTTGCGCCGTATCCTCGCCAGGACCGCACCGCAGGATTTCACGCGAATTTTAATCAAATTCGCCTCAAGTACAGATAAAACCAATATCGAATTTTCTTCTTATTTTATACTTATGCGCTCTTGATTTGAACTAAGTTATACTTCGCGTTTTCGCGTAGGATCAAAACATACGTGTCATTGTGACCTCATCGAACGGGGACGAACACAATGACAAAAAACATCAAGACAGGGACGTTTGCATTCCTCTTCTCTCTGGCCGCCGCGCAGGCCGCCATGGCGCTGCCGGCCAATACGCCGCTGGCCGGCGCCACCAACCAGCCCATCGGGCACTACGAATTCTGCAAGCGCTACAGCGACGAATGCGGTCCCACCGGCAAGGACATGGGCCCCCTCCACCTGACGCAGGAGAACTGGAAGACCATCCTCAACGTCAATTACGAGGCCAATAACCGCTACGTGCCGATGACCGACATGGAGATCTATGGCGTCGAGGAGAAATGGGCTTATCCGGAGGGCGCGGCGGACTGCGAGGACTATGTGCTGATCAAGCGCAAGCAGTTGATGCAGGCCGGCATTTCGCCGTCCAACCTGCTGATCACCGTCGTCCTCCAGCCGAACGGCGAAGGCCATGCGGTGCTGACCGTGCGCACCGACCGCGGCGACTTCGTGCTCGACAACATGCGCAACAAGGTCCTGCTCTGGTCCGAGACCGAATACCGCTTCCTCAAGCGCCAGTCGTCGGTCCATGCCGGCAAGTGGGTGAAGCTGCAGGACGGCCGCGCCGAGGCTGTCGGCAGCGTCAACTAACCAGATCGCCCGGCGAAGAGCGCCGGGCACGAAAAAGGGCCCCGGTCAGTCCCCCGATCCCCGTCCCCGACCATGGCCCTGCGGCCGGTTCTCCTGTCCCGGAACCGGCCGCACCTTTTTTTCAAGGCCCCGCGCCCCGCCGTCTCAACCAAAAATTAACCCTGTTCGCAGACCCTCCCGAAAGACGATCGGAAAGGGCATGGGACGAGAATGGCTGCGGCGACCACCGGCAATGACGAGCATGCCCCGCTCATCTCCAATCGCTTCCTCACGCGCCTGACCGTCGGCGTCGCGGTGCTGGCGGGCCTCACCGTGGCGATCAGCCTCGCCGGCCGCACGCTCGGCGAGCGCATCGCGCTCGCCGGCCACACCGAGAAGACGGACGCCATCGACATCGTCATCGGGCAGGACCAGATCCGCCTGCCGGCCAACGCCATCCGCTTCGACGAGCAGCGCCGGACGGGCCGCGCCGAGCGGGTCGACCTCTACCTCACCTGGCCCGAGATGAGCGGTTATTCCAGCGCCGAACGCGCCCGCTTCAACGATGCCGGCCGGCCGGAGAGCCTGATCTTCCTCAATCTTTCGCAAAGCACCATGTCGAAGGACATGTCCGGCCGGCTGGGGCCGATCTACAGCCACCTCTTCGACGACCGCCCCGAGCCCGGCCCCGCCGGCCTCACCCGCCAGCCGCTCCGGGACAATTCCGGCTATGGCGACGAGGTCTTCTTCACCGGCATCCTGCCCGACGGCTCCGACTATGCGGTGCGCTGCATGATGCCGGCGGACGATGCGCAGTCGACCAGCGCGGACTGCCAGCGCGATATCCACATCGGCCGCGATCTTTCCGTGCTCTACCGCTTTTCGAGCAGACTTTTGCCGCAGTGGCAGGCCATGGAGGCCCGCGTGCGCGGCTATCTCGGCCAGTCCCTGATCGAGAACGGCCGCTCCGCCTCCGCCACCCGCAACCGATAAAACACGGCCGACCTCAGAAACCTATGATTCATCATAAACCGATTGGTAACGCTGTGCCGCTACTGTGCGCGAAACGGTCGCCCGGCGGATCCCCCGAACGACATGTGCAATCCGAGACTGAAGAGTAACGTAGTGTCCCGTTCCGTATTCCTCGATTTTCTTCCCCGCTCCTGCCGGGCAGTAGCCAACGCGGCGAAAAGTCTGGTGATGATCGGGATGGTCGCCACCGTGGCCTTCGCAAGTCCCGCCGCCGCCGCGCCGGAATATTCCGGCATCGTCATCGACGCCAAGACGGGCAAGGTGCTCTACAGCGAGGACGCCGACGCCCTGCGCTATCCCGCCTCGCTCACCAAGATGATGACGCTGTACCTGACCTTCGAGGCGCTCGAAGCCGGCAAGATCCGCCTCAACACGCGGGTGCCCTTCTCCAAGAACGCCTCCGGCGAGCCGCCGACCAAGCTCGGCGTGCGCCCCGGCAATTCCATCACCGTCGAGCAGGCCATCCTCGGCCTGATCACCCGCTCGGCGAACGACGCCTCCACGGCGCTCGCCGAATTCCTCGGCGGCTCGGAGGAGCGCTTCGCCCGCATCATGACGCAGAAGGCCCGCGCCCTCGGCATGACGCGCACCGTATACCGCAACGCCCACGGCCTGCCGAACACGGCGCAGGTGACGACGGCGCGCGACCAGGCCCGACTCGGCATCGCGCTGCGCCAGCACTTTCCGCAGTATTATTCCTTCTTCTCCACCGGCAGCTTCCGCTTCGGCAACCAGGTCATCAGGGGCCACAACCGCCTGCTCGGCAACGTGCGCGGCGTCGACGGCATCAAGACGGGCTATACCCGCGCTTCCGGCTACAATCTCGTGACCTCGGCGATCGCCGACGGCCGCAGCGTCGTCGCCGTCGTCATCGGCGGCCGCTCGGGCGCCTCCCGCGACCAGCAGATGCGCAACCTGATCGCCACCTACATGCCGAAGGCCTCGCGCCGCGGCGGCGGCGACCTGATCGCCGAGACCAGGGACACGCCGACGTTGACGGCGGAAGTCGCGACCAAGGCCGTGACCGCCTCGGTCGGCGGCGGCCTCGATCTGCCGAAGAACGGCCCGGTCCCGACCTACCGCTACAACGAAGACCGCATCGAGACGGCCTATGCCGCGACCGAAAGCAGCTCCGAGGTCGTCGGCAAGCGGGCTCTGGCCGCCACGCTCAAGGTGCAGCGCGACGCCGTCGTCCCGCCGGAAGACCTGACGGAACAGGGCGAAGCCGGCGGCGCCGTCGACCGCCTGACCACCTCGGCCGTCTCCGAGACCGCGCCCTCGGGCTGGGTCATCCAGATCGGCGCGACGCCGGACCGCGACCAGGCCCGCAAGCTGCTCGAAAAGGCGCAGGACCAGGGCGGCAAGTCGCTGGTCAGCGCAAAGCCCTTCACCGTGGCCGTCAACAGCGGCAGCGAACAGCTCTACCGCGCCCGCTTCGGCGGCTTCGACAACCAGGATCGCGCAGCGGCCGCCTGCAAGGCGCTCAAGCGCAAGGGCTTCGCCTGCTGGGCCAGCCAACAGTAACGAGACCGGGCCGCGCCCGATGCGGCGCGTCTCCTGAACTACCGCCTTGCACCCGCAACGGCCACCGGTGAGGTATTGCGTACCGGAGACCGCGGGCAAGGCCGGCAAGCCCTTCAAACGGCTCTGCCATCCTCGATTGGGTATTGCGTACGAGGCAGATCATGGCGATGAACGAGAACCTGTTCGATGTCCCCCCCGCAGCGCGCGACGACAAGCGCCGCTCGCTGAAGGGCACGCTCCACCCGCTGCACGAGGCGGCGATGCGGATCGCGGATATCGGGCTCGGCCGTTCGCGCAACAGGACGAAGGATCTCGTCGGCATGCTGCTGGCGCACGGCGCGAGGGCCTGGCGCTCCGGCCAGCCCGCCGCCGGGATCCACCTGCATGTCGGCGCCAGCGAGCGCCGCTACCCGGTTCGCCTGCGCCTGCGCTGAGCATTTCCATCGCAAGCGGCTATAGCAGGCCGAGCTCGGCGAGCTCGCGGCGCAGCTCCAGCGGCAGGTCGGCCGCACCGTCACCCATGTTCATGAGGTCGCGCGGAGCGTCCTCCTCCGTCAGGTAGCGCCAGCCCTGGAAGGCGCGGCGCGGCTGGAACTCGGTCTCGATCACCTCCGGGCCGAGCAGCAGCTCGCAGCGCGAGATGCCGTTCGAATCGGTGAAGGACTTGATGCCGAGCAATTGCTGGCGGGCCTGCACCTGTCCCTTGATGACCCAGTAGAGCGAGCCGCCGTCGAGCAGTTCCTTGTCGCGCTTGGGGAGCATGCGGGTGACGTGGCTGGAATGGGGCTCCATGCCGGCCGCCATGGCGATCAGCGAGCGTTCCGACACCCATTCGCGCAGGTCCTCGATCGAGTCCGCGCCGACACAGAGTTTGATGAGATGAAGGGCCATGCTTCCTTGAACGCCCTTGCGGCGGCCCGGTCAAGGGGCCGCCGTGTCGCACTCCACAGCCGGCGGCCCCGGATCAGCACTCCACCACGTTGACGGCAAGGCCACCGGTGGAGGTTTCCTTGTACTTCTCGTTCATGTCGACGCCCGTCTGGCGCATCGTCTCGATACAGGCGTCGAGCGGTACGAAATGCGTGCCGTCGCCCTTGATGGCGAGCGAGGCCGCCGTCACCGCCTTGACCGCGCCGAGCGCGTTGCGCTCGATGCAGGGCACCTGGACGAGACCGGCGATCGGGTCGCAGGTCATGCCGAGATGATGCTCCAGCGCGATCTCCGCGGCATTCTCCACCTGTGCCGGCGAGCCGCCCATGACGGCGGCAAGGCCCGCGGCGGCCATCGCGGAGGCGGAGCCCACCTCCCCCTGACAGCCGACCTCGGCGCCGGAAATGGAGGCGTTGTGCTTGATGATGCCGCCGACGGCGGCCGCCGTCAGCAGGTAGTCGCGAATGCCGTCCTGGTCGGCATCCTCATGGAAATGCAGGTAGTAGCGGATGGTGGCGGGCACGACGCCGGCCGCCCCGTTGGTCGGCGAGGTGACGACGCGCCCGCCTGCCGCGTTCTCCTCGTTGACGGCCATGGCGTAGACGGAGAGCCAGTCGTTGGCGAGCAGCGGGTTCGCCTTGTTGGAACGCCATTCCGCCTGCAGCTTGTCGTGGATCGAGCGGGCGCGGCGGCGCACCTTCAGGCCGCCCGGCATGATGCCCTCGTTCTTGAGGCCGCGGTCGATGCAGTTCTTCATCGCCTCCCAGATGCGGTCGAGGCCGGCATCCAGCTCCTCGCGCGACATGGTGGCTTCCTCGTTGGCGCGCTTCATCTGGGCGATCGTCATGCCGGAGCGTTCGGCCATTTCCAGCATCTGCCTGGCGGAGGCGAAGGGGAAAGGCACCTTCCTGTCGCTGGCGCGCGCCTTGCTGGCGCGCATCTGCTCCAGCTCCGTGTCGGTGACGACGAAGCCGCCGCCGACGGAGTAGTAGATGCGCTTCAACAGCAGCCGGTCGTCGCGGTCATGGGCGGAGAAGGTCATGCCGTTGGCATGGCCGGGCAGCGGGGTCTTCTTGTCGAAGGTGAGGTCCGTCTTCGGCTGGAAGGCATAGCCGGGATGGCCGGGCGGCGTGATGCGGCCGGTGCGCTCCACCTCCTCGACGATCGCGTCCATGCGGTCCGGATCGACCGAATCGGGCCGCTCGCCCATCAGGCCGAGGATGACGGCGCGGTCGGAGCCGTGGCCGACGCCGGTATAGGCGAGCGAGCCGTGCAGGCTCATGCGGATCGCCGCGACATGCGCGCCGGCCGGGCGCGGCCAGTCGGAGGAGAGGATCAGCTCCAGGAAGCGGTTCGCCGCCGACATCGGCCCCATCGTATGGGAGCTAGACGGCCCGATACCGATCTTGAAAACATCGAAAACCGAAAGAAACATTGCGCGGACCACTCCCTTGCCCCGACGGGCGCCTCGACCCTCGAAGCTACGTTATCACGCAACGCCGCCATGGCGGTCTCCCGACATCGGTTTTTACGTGCGCGACATGCCCCTCCCGCAGGCCTCTAAAACTAAGAACAGCGCGCCTGGGAGGGACGCGCTGCTCATATAGGGACGAATGCCCGGTATTGTCAGATGCCGCCGAAGAGATAGGCGATGACCAGAACGGCGCCAAAGCCGAGGACTGCGCGGGCGGTGACGCCCCAGCAGGATTTCTGAACGGTGCTTTCCATGATTTCCCCGATGGAAGATATCGCGGCAGCGACCGTGTTCGGCGCTGCATGGGCTCTTGTTAATGAAGAATTCATGAAACCGCAATGACGAAAAATGGCGAAACCAAGGCGCCCGCATCATGGGAGCCCCGCGCCGGACGCATGGCCTGTCGCAAAATCAGGCACTTGCCGGCGGACGGCCCCATCCTCCCGCGCCGCTTTTCCGCCAAAGGTCTGAACGCCCTCCACAGCTATCCGTCCGGCCGCTTGCAAAATCCCCAATCCATGGCAAAACGCTCGCCATGAGCATCCCGGACCTTAGCGCCCTCGCCGTCTTCGTCGCCCTGTGGATGGGGTATTCCTGGATCACCGACCGGGCGAGGCTGTTCGACCGGGTCAGCCTGACGCGGGCCATGAGCTCGCAGCGCGCCCTGTGGATCCGCAACGCGATGCATCGCGACCTTCGCATGATCGACACCCAGATCATGGCGGGCCTGCAGAACGGCACGGCCTTCTTCGCCTCCACCTCGCTGCTGGCGCTCGGCAGTTGCTTCGCGCTGCTCGGGGCGACGGAGCAGGTCTTTTCGATCTTCGACGACCTGCCCGACGTCTTCCGCGGCAGCCGCGCCGGCTTCGAGCTGAAGGTCGGCGGCCTTGCCATCATCTTCGGCTACGCCTTCTTCAAGTTCGGCTGGTCCTACCGGCTGTTCAACTATTGCACGATCCTGCTCGGCGCGATGCCGATGAGCGGCGACGTCCACAAGGATCCGGCCGGCGCCGACCTTGCCGCCGACAAGGTGATCTGCATGAACGTCCTGGCCGCCAGGCACTTCAACAAGGGGCTGCGCGCCATCTTCCTGTCGATCGGCTATCTCGGCTGGTTCGTCAGCCCCTATCTGTTCATCCTCACGACCACCGGCATCATCGTCGTGCTCATCCGCCGGCAGTTCTATTCCGAGGCGCGCCGCGCCGTGCTCGAGAACCTCGACTGATCATTCCCCACGGCCACCTTTCGGCCATCGGCCCGGCGCAAGCTTGGCGTGAGACTCTCCCATGGACAAGGCAATGCGGCGACCCCGAACCATGACGACGACGGTGATTGACGGCAATGCGGCACATGGAGACGGCGCCACGGCGCGCCGCCTGCCGCGCATCGCGCTGATCGACCAGGCCCGCGGCGTCGCGCTGATCGCCATGGCGATCTACCATTTCACCTGGGACCTCGGCTTCTTCGGTTATATCGATCCCGAGACGGCGACGACCGGCGGCTGGCGGCTCTTCGCCCGGCTGATCGCCGGCAGCTTCCTGTTCCTCGTCGGCTTCAGCCTGCTGCTCGCCCACCGGCAGGGTTTTCGCGCCCGCCCCTTCCTCATCCGTCTCGGCAGGATCGTCCTGGCGGCGGCCGCCATCACCGTCGCGACGTGGTTCGCCTTTCCGCAGACCTTCATCTTCTTCGGCATCCTGCACGCCATCGCCGCCGCAAGCCTGATCGGCCTCCTCTTCGTGCGCCTGCCGGCCGCCGTCACGCTGCTGGCGGCAGCCGCCGCCGTCGCCGCGCCGCTCTACCTGCGCGCGCCGCTGTTCGACCATCCCGCGCTGTGGTGGGTCGGGCTTTCCGTCGACGTGCCGCGCTCGAACGACTATGTGCCGCTGCTGCCCTGGATCGCCCCCGTGCTGCTCGGCATCGCCCTTGCCCGGCTGTTTACCGCAAGCTCGCTTCCCGAGCGGCTCGCCGACCGGGGCGATACGCCAAAAGTCTGGTGGAAAACCCTGCTGGAGCAGGCCGGCCGCCACAGTCTCGCCATCTACCTTCTCCATCAGCCGCTGCTGATCGCGCTGGTCTACGGCGTCTCGCTGGTGGCCCCGGCGCCCGCGGCGGACCCCGCCGTCAGCTATACGAAGAGTTGCATGCGCGCCTGCGAGGGCGAGCGGAACGATGGCTTCTGCCGGCGTTTCTGCGGCTGCACGCTGGACGGGCTGGTGGAGCAGGACCTCTTCGCCGACCTGAACCGCGGCGCGATCGACGTGACGAAGGACGAGCGGATCGCGGCGATCTCGTCGCAATGCACGGCGCAAGCCGAAACGGAAACCGACCCGAAGGAGTAGGATCATGAACGCCTATCGCATGAAGCCACTCGCCTTTCCCTGGCCGCCGCTGATCTACGGCGCGGCCATAGCGGCGGCCTTCCTGCTCCAGGCGCATTTCCCGCTCGCGGTCGCCGAGACGAATGTCTGGATCGCCCGGGCGGCCGGCGGCGTCCTGATCGCCACGGCCCTCGTGCTGGATGTCTGGGCGATGCGCACGCTGCTCGACTGTCACACGACGATCCTGCCGAACCGCTGCTCGACCCATCTGGTGACGTCCGGCCCCTACCGCTTCACCCGCAATCCCATCTATCTCGGCTATACGCTGACGACGGCCGGCCTCGGCCTTGCGATGCTCAATCCGTGGTGCATCGTCACGGCGATGATCGCCGCCGGCATGACCAGCGCCATCGCGATCAAGCGCGAGGAAATGCATCTCCTGTCGCGCTTCGGCATCGATTTCGAGCGCTATTGCAACGGCACCACGCGCTGGATCTAAGAGGCTTCAGGTGCCGACGCCGATCTCGGCGAGGCGCGTCAGGCAGGCTTCCTCGACATTGTCGAGCTCGGCAAGCGTCTCCTCGATGTCGCGCCGCTTCTGGCGCAGGTCGTCGCGCTTCTCGCTGACCTTGGCCATCAGCATCTCGAGCTGGCCGACCTCGCCCGGCGGATCCTTGTAGACCTTGATGATGTCGCGGATCTCGGCGATGGTGAAGCCGATGCGCCGGCCGCGCAGGATTTCCAGGATCAGCCGCCGGTCGGCGGGGCGGAAAAGGCGCGTGCGGCCGCGACGCTCGGGATTGATGAGCCCCTCGTCCTCGTAGAAGCGCAAGGTGCGGGTCGAAACCCCGAATTCGCGCGTCAGCTCGGTTATGGTATAAAACTTGTCCACGCCTGCTCCGATCTTCTCTGAGCGGGCATTTTATTGACTTTTACGTATAAGTCAATTTTTGCCGTTCAGCGAATGGCGAACCACCATGTCGCCAGGCCGAGGAAGGCGAGGAAACCGACGATATCGGTGACCGCCGTCACGAAGACCGCCGAGGAAACCGCGGGGTCGGCGCCCGCCCGGTCGAGGAACAGCGGGATGGCGATCCCCGCCAGCGCCGCCGCCGTCATGTTGATCAGCATGGCCGCGGCGATGACGCCGCCGATATTGGCGTCGTGGAACCAGATCCCCGCCACCAGGCCGATCATCAGGCCGAAGACCATGCCGTGCAGCAGGCCGACGCCCGCCTCGCGCCGCACGACGCGCCAGGCATTGTGGATATCGAGGTTGCGGGTGGCGAGCGCCCGCACGGTGACGGTCATGGTCTGCGAGCCGGCATTGCCGCCCATGCCGGCGACGATCGGCATCAGCACGGCGAGCGCCACGATCTCCTCGATGGTGCCCTCGAAAAGCGAGATGACGGAGGCCGCGAGAAAGGCCGTCAGCAGGTTCACCAGCAGCCAGGGCGCGCGCGAGCGCACGGTCTCGATGGTGGTGTCGGACAGTTCCTCGTCGCCGACGCCGCCGAGGCGCAGCAGGTCCTCCTCCGCCTCCTCCTGGATGACGTCGACCACGTCGTCGATGGTCAGCACGCCGACGAGGCGGCCGTTCTCGTCGACGACGGCGGCGGACAGAAGGTCGTATTGCTCGAAGAGCTGCGCGGCCTCCTCCTGGTCCATCTCGGCCGGGATCGGATGGTTGGTCTCGCGCATGATCGCCTCGACCTTCGAGCCGCGATGGGTGCGCAGGATGCGGTCGAGGTCGATGGCCCCGAGCAGGCGGAAGGTCGGGTCGATGACGAAGATCTGCGAAAAGCTGTCCGGCAGGTCGGCGTCGTCGCGCAGGTAGTCGATCGTCTGGCCGACCGTCCAGAACGGCGGCACCGCGACGAATTCGGTCTGCATGCGGCGGCCGGCCGTGCTTTCGGGATAGTCCAGCGAGCGGCGCAGCCGGACGCGCTCGGTGAACGGCAGCTTGGAGAGGATCTCCTCCTGGTCCTCCTGGTCGAGGTCTTCCAGGATGTAGACGGCGTCGTCCGAATCCATCTCGCCGAGCGCGGCGGCGATCTGGTCGTTCGGCATGTGCTCGACGATGTCGAGGCGGATCGCCTCGTCGACCTCGGTCAGCGCGGCAAGGTCGAAATCGTCGCCGAGCAGCGAGACGAGCTGGCGGCGCTGCTCGGGCTGGATCGCCTCCAGCAGGTCGCCCATCTCCGATTCGTGCAGCCGCGCCACATGGCGGCGCAGGAACAGGAGGTCGCGGTCGGCGATGGCCGCGCCGACATGCATGAGGAAGTCCGAGCGGATCGAGCCGTCCTCGGCATAGATGTCCTCGCCGTCGAACGAAGCGGGTTCCGCCTGCCCCTCGCGGATACGGTCGTCGTCGCCGGTGTCTTCCATCGGGCCGTTCCTCGGTCGGGATCGTCCGGGCCGGCGCTGCGGCAGAGCCGGACGACAGGGATTGCGTGCAGGGTTCGACGCGACGCCCCGCGCCGGCGGCCTCGCTTTTTTCCGTGCTAAAGCAAAGCGCGGGGCCGGTCCATCGCCGCAAGCGGCAAAATCCGGCCCGTCGCAAAAAATTCGCAACCTGTTGCGATTTCATGAAAATCACACATTTCCCGACGCCGGGGGGCGGGATCGGCATTTCCCGCCTGCCGCAAACAGGCTAGGAACAGCCATCCCGATCGACGCACCGGAGCAGCCATGGCGATCCTTCCCATTCTCCGCTACCCCGACGCGCGGCTGCGCGCGCCGTGCCGGCCGGTCGATGTCTTCGACGGGCGCCTTGCCGATCTGGCGGGCGACCTTGCCGAGACGATGCGCGCCGCCCCCGGCATCGGCATCACCGCCGCCCATGTCGGCATCGCCGAGCGCCTGACGGTGATCGAGCTGGACGGCCCCGCCTCGCAGCGCGTCTACGTCAACCCCGTCATCGAATGGTCCTCGCCGGAAACGCAGCGCCACGCCGAAGGCAGCGTCTCCATGCCCGGCGTCACCGAAGAGGTGGAGCGCCCCGCCCGCATCCGCCTCGTCTATCGGGACCTTGCCGGCATGGCGCATGGCGAGGAGGCCGGCGGCCTGCTCGCCGTCTGCCTCCAGCATGAGATCGACCAGCTCGACGGCATCTTCTGGATCGACCGGCTCTCGCGCCTCAAACGCGAGCGCATCGTCAGGAAATTCCGCAAGATGGGGGAATAGGGAACCACGCAAGGCCTGTGGCGTTCAGCCCCTATCCCAACCGTAGGAAAGGACGATCCCATGATCGAAGCAAGCCAGATTCGCGAGCATATGGAAGTCAGGGCCGCGGACGGCCGCCATGTCGGCACCGTCGACCACATGGAGGGCGACAGCCGCATCAAGCTCACCCGGAGCGATTCCGAGGACGGCCGCCATCATCTCATTCCGCTCGACTGGGTCGACCATGTCGACGCCCATGTTCATCTCAACAAGGACGCCGACGACGTGCGCCGCGAGTGGTCCTCGATGAACTGACAGCGAAACGTCTCGCCGCATGAGGGCCCGGCTGCCGATGGCGGCCGGGCCTTTTTCGTGCCGCTCAGTCGACGAAGACCTCGCGGCGCAGCATCTCCCAGCTCTCCCTGTCCGGCGCGACCAGCAGGCCGCCCTCGACATGGTCCGGCCTGTAGGCCGAGCCGTCGAAGCGGGCGACATAGGCTCCCGCCTCCTCGGCGATCAGCGCGCCGGCGAGATGATCCCAGGGCATCAGCTTGTTGTACATGAGATAGTGCAGGCTGCCGCCGGCCAGCGTGCGGTATTCGTGCGCGGCGCAGCGATAGCTGGAAACGAAGGCGACCTTGGCGAGGTTCGACAGGATGCGCGCGCGGCGCTCGCGGTCGATGAAGCTGGTCGAGGCCATGCCGGTCATCGCCTCGAGCGGCGCGGCCCCGCGCGCCTTCAGCCGCACGGCGGGACGGTGGTCGCCGGTCTGCCACGCGCCGCCGCCCTTTTCCGCCATCACGAAATCGTCGCCCATCGGATCGTAGATGATGCCGCCGACCGTCTCCCCGCCGGAAACAATGGCCGCCATCACGCCGAACAGCGGCACGCCGGCCGCGAAATTGAAGGTGCCGTCGATGGGATCGACGACGATGGCGAGCTCCGCATCGGCCAGCTTGAAAAGCAGCGCCGGATCGGCCGCGACCGATTCCTCGCCGACGAACAGCACGCCCGGAAACTGCGCCGCCACCTCGCGGCCGATGAAGCGCTCGGCCGCCTCGTCGGCCTCCGTCACGAGGTCGTTGGCATCCGCCTTGGTGCGGATGTCGCCCTTGCCGAGGGCG
Source organism: Shinella sp. (assembly GCA_039812945.1). GTDB lineage: Bacteria > Pseudomonadota > Alphaproteobacteria > Rhizobiales > Rhizobiaceae > Shinella. The sequence goes on along the minus strand of JBDHSZ010000005.1, from coordinate 14,864 downwards.
CGGAAGCGCGGGCGGATTTCCGCCTCGGCCGCCTGCGCGAGCACGAGGGCGAGGGCATTGATGTCAATCGTCGTCATTCTGTCTTACCGTTTCGAGGGAGGAGAAATCGAACAGCTTCGGATCGAGGAGATGGGACGGGTTGGCGTGGCCGAGCGCGCGCAGCATGGCGTCCTTGCGGCCCGGCATGCGCGTCTCGATATCCGCCAGCATCGCCTTCATCGCATTGCGCTGGAGGCCGTCCTGCGAGCCGCAGAGATCGCAGGGGATGATCGGGAAGCGCATGGCGGCGGCGAATTTCGCCAGGTCGTCCTCCGCCGCATAGGCGAGCGGGCGCAGCACCATGACATCGCCCTCGTCGTTGAGCAGCTTCGGCGGCATGGCGGCAAGCCGCCCGCCATGGAAGAAGTTCATGAAGAAGGTCTCGAGGATATCCTCCCGGTGATGGCCGAGCACCAGCGCGTCGCAGCCTTCCTCCCGCGCGATGCGATAGAGATTGCCGCGCCGAAGCCGCGAGCAGAGCGAGCAATAGGTCCCGCCCGTCGGCACCTTCTCCGTGACGATGGAATAGGTGTCGCGATATTCGATGCGGTGCTTCACGCCGATGGATTTCAGGTAGTCCGGCAGCACATGCTTGGGAAAGTTCGGCTGGCCTTGGTCGAGATTGCAGGCGATCAGCTCGACGGGCAGCAGGCCGCGCCATTGCAGGTCCATCAGCAGCGCCAGCAGGCCGTAGCTGTCCTTGCCGCCGGAAAGGCCGACCAGCCAGCGCTTCTGGCCTTTCAGCATGGCAAAGTCGTCCATCGCCTGCCGCACCTGCCGGAGCAGGCGCTTGCGCAGCTTGTTGAACGAGACGCTGGAGGGCGCATCCGCGAAAAGCGGATGGCGGCCGTCGTCGGAAATATCGTCGTCGGTTTCGGCAAGGGCTGGCATCATGCGCCTGCAATGCCCCGAACGGCCGGCACAATCAAGCCCCGAACACCGACCAGCCGGTGCGCGCCGCCAGCATTTCCAGCGCCAGCGAGCCGAGCAGGGAGTTGCCGTTCTCGTTGAGCCCCGGCGACCAGACGGCGACCGCCGCCTTTCCCGGCGCGACGGCCAGGATGCCGCCGCCGACGCCGCTCTTGCCCGGCAGGCCGACGCGGAAGGCGAAATCCCCCGAGCCGTCGTAATGCCCGCAGGTCAGCATCAGCGCATTGATGCGCCGCGCGCGAAGATGCGAGACGACGCGGTGGCCGGTGAGCGGGTTCGTGCCGCTATTGGCGAGGAACAGCCCCGCCCTTGCGAGCTGCCGGCAGCTCATCGCCAGCGCGCATTGATGGAAATAGACGCCGAGCACCAGTTCGGCCGCATGGTCGAGCTTGCCGAAGGAGCGCATGAAATTGGCGAGCGCGACATTGCGATAGCCCGTCGCCTGCTCGGAGCGCGCCACCGCCTGATCGACGATGATATCCTCCTCGTCCGCCAGATAGCGCATGAAGCGGACGATCTCGCCGATCGCCTCCTTCGGCGTATGGCCGCCGAGCACGAGGTCGGTGATGGCGATGGCTCCGGCATTGATGAAGGGATTGCGCGGAACGCCGCCCTCGTATTCAAGCTGGACGATGGAGTTGAAGGCCGAGCCGGACGGCTCGCGGCCGACCCGCCTCCAGATGCCCTCGCCATGCTTGCCGAGCGCCAGCGTCAGGGTGAAGACCTTGGAGATGCTCTGGATGGAGAAGGCCTCGTCGGCGTCGCCCGCGAGATACGTCGAGCCGTCGACCGTCACCACGGCGATGCCGAATTTTTCAGGGTCCACATGGGCGAGCTGCGGAATATAGTCGGCCACCTTGCCCTCGCCGCGCCGCGGCGACAGGCCGGCATGGATCTCCTCGACGATCGCCTGCAGGTCCATCACGCATTCTCCCAAATGAAAAAGCCGCCAAACTCTGGCGGCTTCTCCGATTTTCGCAAGGCGTCTGCGCGGATTAACGCGAATAGAATTCGACGACCAGATGGGGTTCCATGACGACCGCATAGGGAACGTCGGAGAGAACCGGGACGCGAACGAAGGTCGCGACCATCTTGTTGTGGTCGACTTCGATATAGTCCGGAACGTCACGCTCGGCGAGACCGACGGATTCCAGAACCGTCACGAGTTGCTTGGACTTGTCCTTGACCTCAATGACGTCGCCCGGCTTGCAGCGGTAGGAACCGATGTTGACGCGCACGCCGTTGACCTTGACGTGGCCGTGGTTGACGAACTGACGGGCGGCGAAGACCGTCGGGACGAACTTGGCGCGGTAGACGATCGCGTCGAGGCGCGATTCGAGCAGGCCGATCAGGTTCTCCGGGGTGTCGCCCTTGCGGCGCTCGGCCTCGGCGAAGATCGCGCGGAACTGCTTCTCGCGGATATCGCCGTAGTAGCCCTTCAGCTTCTGCTTGGCGCGGAGCTGGACGCCGAAGTCCGAAAGCTTGGACTTGCGGCGCTGGCCGTGCTGGCCCGGGCCGTATTCGCGGCGGTTGACCGGCGACTTGGGACGGCCCCAGATGTTCTCGCCCATGCGGCGGTCGATTTTGTATTTGGATGCAGCGCGCTTGCTCATCGCATTTCCCTTTGGTCTTGTTATGCCGTTCCGTTGCCGGACCGGCTGAAGGAAACACGCCCTCCTCTGAACCTTTTCGGTTCCGACAGGCTTCTCACGATCGCGACCGGAGAATCCACGGGACATGTCAAATGAAACACCGGACATTTCTGCCCGGCGCTGGCGGGGTCATTAGGGGGCTTTCAGCGCTTTGTCAACGAGCAAGCGGCCTATTCCGCCGCATCCCGGTGAGAATCCGCAAGGTCCGGCCCGTTGGCGTCGCCCGGCCGCGTCTCGCAGCCGAGGTCCGGGAAGGCGACGATGCGGTGGCCGGCCAGATCGCTGTGCACGACGACCAGCCCCTGCTCCTCGAAATAGCCGAGGAGACGGCGCGCGCGGCGGGCGGAATGCGTGCCGTAGGCCCGCGCGATCCGCGCGTCCGAGGGGCAGGCAAGCCCGCGCACCGCGGCCTGCGCGACCAGCAGGAACACGCCCTGCAAATCCTCGGTGACATTGCGGGAGAGATCGAGCGCCCTGCCCCAGCTTTCCGTCGCCGCCGTCTCGGCGTCGACGCCGGATCGCGCCACCGCCATCTTGCGGCGGAAGGCCGGCAGCGAGAGCGGCGCACCCGGCACGCGGCGGATGCGGCAGCGCACCAGGAAGTCCTGGAACAGCTCGGCGTCCGCCCGGAAGGCGGCATCGGGATTGGCGAGGATTTCGGCAAGCGCCTGATCGAGCAGGTTTTCGCGCTCCTCGGCGGAGATTTCCGGCGCGGGAGCCTTCGCCTCGGCCTGCACGGGCTCCGGCCGGGCGCGGGAAAGCTCGGCGAGGATATCCGTCGTCGGGCGCGGCGCGGGCGGCGCGCGGCGGACGAGCGGGCGGGAAAACTCCTCCGGGTCCGGCGTGAAGATCAGGTCCTCCACGTCCTGCGGCGCATCCGGCAGCGGCATGAGCTTGGGGCTGGTCGAGCGCGCCGAGGTCTCCACCGCGCCGATCGTCACCGGCAGCGGCCGGCGCGACAGGGCCGGGCCGAGCGCCACGAAGGCGCCGCGCGGCAGGTCGCGGAACATCTCGGCCTGCCGGCGGTCGAGGCCGAGCAGGTCGGCGGCGCGCGCCATGTCGATATCGAGGAAGGTGCGCCCCATCAGGAAGTTGGAGGCCTCGGCCGCGACGTTCTTGGCGAGCTTGGCGAGGCGCTGCGTGGCGATGACGCCGGCAAGGCCGCGCTTGCGGCCGCGGCACATCAGGTTGGTCATCGCCCCAAGCGAAAGCTTTCGCGCCTCCTCCGAGACCTCGCCGCCGGCGGCAGGCGCGAAAAGCTGCGCCTCGTCCACGACGACGAGCACCGGATACCAGTAGTCGCGATCCGCGTCGAACAGCGCATTGAGGAAGATTCCGGCCGCGCGCATCTGCTCGTCGGCCTCTAGGCCCTCCAGCGAGAGCACGCAGGAGACGCGGTGCTGGCGGATGCGCGTGGCGATGCCGACGAGCTCCGCCTCCGTGCGCTCACCGTCGACCACGACATGGCCGAAGCGATCGGACAGCGTGACGAAATCGCCCTCGGGGTCGATGATGACCTGCTGCACCCATTGCGCCGACTGTTCGAGCAGCCGGCGCAGCAGATGCGACTTGCCCGAGCCCGAATTGCCCTGCACCAGAAGGCGCGTCGCCAGCAGTTCCTCGATATCGAGCCTGGCCGGTGCGCCGCCCTGCACCGTTCCCATGTCGATGCCGACCTTCATCGCGTTCCTCGTTCCAGAAAATTCCGATTCGCCCGTCCGCCGCCGGGCAACCGCGCAGCCCTACCACGAAACACCCGCCCGTCGCCCCCGGCTTTTGAAAAACCCACAGGGTTTCGCTCAGGCGGCCTTGTCGTCCAGCGGCTGGACGGCGGGCTGGTCGCGCTGCATCGCCTGCGCCAGATCGAAACCGGCCTGCATGGAAAGCCAGGCGCGCGCGGTGCCGACGCCCGCCCGCTCCAGCCGCAGGGCGAGATCGGGGCTGACGGCGGCGCGGCCATGAAGCACGCGCGACAGGGCGACGCGCGACATGCCGAGGCGGCCGGCCGCATCCGTCACCGACAGGCCGAGCGGCTGAAGCACGTCCTCGCGAAGCAGTTCGCCGGGATGGGGAGGAAATTTCATCATCGCCACGATCCTCTCAATGGTAATCCTGATAATCGACCAGCTCGACGTCAGGCCCGACAAAACGGAACGTCACCCGCCAGTTCCCGTTCACCCAGACCGACCAGTGCCCCTTCATGCCGCCCTTGAGGGGATGAAGCTTGAAGCCGGGAAGGTTCACGTCGGCCGGACCGCTCGCGACATCGAGCAGGCCAAGGATACGCCCCAGTTTGGCGGCGTGGGACGGCTGGATACCCTTCGTCGATCCCGACCTGTAGAAGAGTTCCAGACCCTTATGCCGGAAGCTCACGATCATGGCGCAATGTATCGCGTATCGATACGCGATACAAGCCGTCAGACGACGCGCAGCCCAAAGCCCTGCATCAGCCGGCGCGTCGAGAAATCCGGCTGGCCGGAGGTGAAGACGGCGATGTCCTCGCCGGGGGCGATGGTGTCCAGCGGCGGGACGAGGCGGCGGGTCTGGCGGGCGATGGCCTCGGCGGGGTCGAGCCAGTCGACCGGCCAGGGGGCGAGCTTGCGGAAGAGGTTCGCCATGAAGGGATAATGCGTGCAGGCGAGGACGACGATATCCGTCTTGCGGCCCTCCTCTTCCACGAAGCAAGGGGCGATCTCGGCGCGCACATCCTCATCGGCAAGGGTCTGGCCGCGGATATAGGCCTCGGCCATGCGGGCGAGGTTCTGCGAGCCGACGAGGCGCACCTCGCACTGGCTGGCGAAGGACTGGATGAGGTCGCGCGTATAGGCACGCTTGACGGTGCCGGGGGTCGCCAGAACCGAGACGAGGCCGGAGCGGGTGCGCTCGGCGGCCGGCTTGATGGCCGGCACGGTGCCGACGAAGCGCATCTGCGGAAAGGCGGCGCGGAGGTCCGCGCCGACCAGCGTGAAGGCGGTATTGCAGGCGATGACGCAGACTTCCGGGTCGTGCTCGTCGAGCAGCTTGCGGAACAGCTCGACGACATGCGTCTTCAATGCGGGCTCTTCCCAGCCGCCATAGGGAAAGCCGGCGTCGTCCGCGACATAGGTGAAATGCCGCTCGGGCATCAGCACGCGCGCCTCGCGCAGCACGGTGAGGCCGCCGATGCCGCTGTCGAACATCAGGACGGGCTTGGCGCTATTCGACATCGCGGGGGGCCTTGGGCCGGCGGTTGCGGGTGCGATTGGGATTGGTCGCGCCGCGCGGCGATTCCCGCGTGAAGCGATCGAGGCAGGAGACGATGCCGCGCAGCACCTGGATCTCCGTGCCGGTGAAGGAGGGCCGCGTCAGGATGGCGCGGAGGTTCTCCACCAGCTTGGGCTTCTTCTCGGCAGGACGGAAATAGCCGCGCGCATCCAGCGTCTCCTCGACATGGTCGAACAGGCCTTGCAGCTCCTCCTTCTTCGCCGGGCGCTGCGGCAGCGCGTCGAAGGGCGTGTCCTCGACGGAGGAAAGGCCGCTCTTCATCCACTCGTAGCTCATCAAAAGCACGGCCTGGGCGAGGTTGAGCGAGGCGAAGGCGGGATTGACCGGGAACGTCACCAGCTCGTCGGCCAGCGCAATCTCCTCGTTGGTGAGGCCCGTGCGCTCGCGGCCGAACAGGATGCCGGTCTTCTGCCCGGCCCGGAAGCGGGTGCGCAGGTCGTCGGCGGCGACGACCGGCGAGCGCACCTCCTTGTAGCCGTAGCGGTCGCGCGCGGTCGTCGCATAGACGAATTCGAGATCGGCGACGGCCGCCTCCAGCGAGGGATAGACCGTCGCCGCCGCGATGACGTGATCGGCCTTGCTGGCGGCGGAGATCGCCTTCTCGCTCGGCCAGCCGTCGCGCGGATTGACGAGCCGCAGCTCCGCCAGCCCGAAATTCGCCATGGCGCGCGCCACCATGCCGATATTCTCGCCCAGTTGCGGATGAACGAGGATGACCGCCGGTCCCTCGGCGATCAGCGTGCGTTCGCTGTTCGTGCCTGCCATGCCCATATATCCCTAGAAAACCGGGCCTCACTGGCACAATCGGCCCGAAATGGAAAGTGCGGGGAAAGGCTCAGTCGGGATTTTCCGCCGCGCTGCCCGCCCCGCCATTGGCGCCTTCGGCGGTAATCTCCTGCATTTCCTTCTTCAGCGAAGCGCCTTCCTCGAAGCTCGGGCGCTCGATATCGTCGATCACCGGCCGCCCGTCCTCCTCGATCATCTTGAAGACCAGCTTCTCCGGCTGCCAGTCCGGCGCGCGCTCGCCGAAACACGAACTGTTGTCGAAGGTGACGGTCACGTCCTCCGCGCCGTTTTCCGGCTGGCCCTCGCTCGTCGCCACGTCCTTCAGCGCGCAGCCGTCCTGCCCGCCGATGACCGGATCGTAGTCGAAGGGCGAGCCGCCGTCGTCATAGGCGGGATATTTCGCCGCCTCGCGGTATTTCGCCACGAAATCCCGGCTGTAGAGGCGCGCCAGGAAATCCTCGGAGAAATAGTCGACATAGGGCGGCGCCTCGCTGTCGTCGGCGACGTCCTGCCAGTTGCTGGTGGCCGCCGCCATGATCTCCGCGACGGGAGCCTTGAAATCGGCGGCCCCGGCGGTGGCCGGCAAAAGAAGGGCGAGCGCTGCGAGAGCGAAACGCGGCATGGGTGTTCTCCATTGACGACGGCGGGCCCGGGGGGCCTGCGAACGAACCTTCCTGGAACAGAATTCGGGCGAAACTTATTCCGCCCGCGCGCGAAAATAAACCACCTCAGACATTGGTCGCCTTTGCCTTCCCGATCATGGGTGCTATAGGGCCAAGCGGTTCTTTTGAAGTCCACGATCGGGGCGCCCAGCCCCTACAAAGCACGAGGCTCCCCATGGCAAAGATCAAGGTCGCCAACCCCGTCGTCGAGCTCGACGGCGACGAGATGACGCGCATCATCTGGCAGTTCATCAAGGACAAGCTGATCCATCCCTACCTGGATATCGACCTTGAATACTACGACCTCGGCATGGAGAACCGCGACGCCACCGACGACCAGGTGACGATCGACGCCGCCAACGCCATCAAGAAGCACGGCGTCGGCGTCAAATGCGCCACCATCACGCCGGACGAGGCGCGCGTTGAGGAATTCAAGCTGAAGAAGATGTGGAAGTCGCCGAACGGCACGATCCGCAACATCCTCGGCGGCGTCATCTTCCGCGAGCCGATCATCTGCAAGAACGTGCCGCGCCTCGTGCCGGGCTGGACCAAGCCGATCATCGTCGGCCGCCACGCCTTCGGCGACCAGTACCGCGCCACCGACTTCAAGTTCCCCGGCAAGGGCAAGCTGATGATGAAGTTCATCGGCGAGGACGGCAAGGAGATCGAATACGAGGTCTACGACGCCCCGTCCGCCGGCGTCGCCATGGGCATGTACAACCTCGACGATTCGATCACCGAATTCGCCAGGGCCTCGTTCAACTACGGCCTGCAGCGCAAGGTGCCGGTCTATCTCTCCACCAAGAACACCATCCTCAAGGTCTATGACGGCCGCTTCAAGGACATCTTCCAGAAGGTGTTCGACGAGGAGTTCGCCGACAGGTTCAAGGAAGCCAAGCTCTGGTACGAGCACCGCCTGATCGACGACATGGTCGCCTCGGCGCTGAAATGGTCCGGCGGCTATGTCTGGGCCTGCAAGAACTACGACGGCGACGTGCAGTCCGACATCGTCGCGCAGGGTTTCGGCTCGCTCGGCCTGATGACCTCGGTCCTCATGACGCCGGACGGCAGGACGGTGGAAGCCGAGGCCGCGCACGGCACGGTGACGCGCCACTACCGCCAGCACCAGAAGGGCGAGGAGACCTCGACCAACTCCATCGCCTCGATCTTCGCCTGGACCCGGGGCCTTGCCCACCGCGCCAAGCTGGACGACAATGCGGAACTGGCGAAATTCTCCGAGACGCTGGAGCGCGTCTGCGTCGAGACCGTCGAATCCGGCTTCATGACCAAGGACCTCGCGCTCCTCATCGGCCCCGACCAGCCGTGGCTCTCCACCGCCGGCTTCCTCGACAAGATCGACGAGAACCTGAGGAAGGCCATGGCGGCCTGATCCGCAACCGACCTGGAAAAGCCCGGCCCCGCCGGGCTTTTTCTTTGGCGATGCGCCGGCGGGGCGGCTAGGCGGCCGGCTGCAGCGGCAGGCAGATCTCCGTCAGCAGCTCGGTCGGCGGCACCTCGCGCGGATTGTTGAGATAGGCCTCGAACATCACCTCGTCGCGGATCGCGCGGCCGGAGGCCGGCAGCCAGGTGCCGTAGAGCCAGCGATAGGCGGCGCCCATATCCGCGTAAGGCCCCTTGTGGCGCAGCACGGCATAGTCGCCGCCGGCCAGCACGCGCCGCTCCAGCGGCGGCTCGGCCGGAACCTCCTGACCGGCCGTGACGGCGGCGAAGGAGCGCAGCCTGTCCTCCCCCACCAGATCGGGATCGTCCAGGAAGAGGCCGATCATCCGCATGTCCGGCGTGAAGAGATTGCGGGCGAACAGCGCGCCGTAAAGCGCCTCGAAGGCCTTGCCGATGCCCATATAGGACCCGGAATGGGCAATGCCGAGCAGCGTCTGCTCGGGAAGGGTGCGGATCGAGACATCGAACATGCGGAGGGACTCCTCGTGGTTTTCGGGGGCGAAGGCGCGATGGGAGCCCTCCTTGCGATAACGCGCCGGCGGCATGCCATAGGCCGCGGCGAAGGCGCGCGTGAAGGATTGCAGGTTGGGATAGCCCCAGCGCGCGGCGATGTCCCGCACGGGGCGGCCGCTGCGCACCAGATCGCCCGCCGCGCGATGCAGGCGCAGCCGGCGGACGGTGGCCGCCAGCGTCTCGTTGTGCACGGCGCGATAGACCCGGTGCCAGTGATGGGCGGAAAGGCAGGCGATCTGCGACAGCCGGTCGAGGTCCATGTCCTCGTCCAGATGCTCGTATATATGGGCCGAGACACGCAGCAGGCGTTTCCCATAGGCCGCCCAGATCCCGTTTTCGCTCATGCCGTTTCCTCCCGTCGGAACGCATTCAACCAAGCACGGGGCGATTTCACAAATCCTGCGCTTGTCGCCCGCCGTGCATTTTTTGCAAGGCTTGCCGTTCGGTCATTGTAAAAACGGGCGACTCGGCGTGAGATGCCCCCGCCGGCCTTTCCCCAACCCGCCGGCCTCCCGAGGCTCCCATGACGGATACATTGATGCCGAAGCTCGCCAGCGTTTTCGCGGAGGGCTACGGGCCGGCGCGCCTCAGGGCGGATGCGCTCTCCGGGCTCACCGTGGCCATCGTCGCGCTGCCGCTCTCCATGGCCATCGCCATCGCCTCGGGCGTGACGCCGGACCGCGGCCTCTACACCGCCATCGTCGGCGGCTTCCTCGTTTCGGCGCTCGGCGGCAGCCGGTTCCAGGTGGGCGGGCCGGCCGGGGCCTTCATCGTGCTGGTCTCGGCAACGGCCGCGCGCCACGGCGTCGAAGGCCTGCTGCTCGCCACCTTCCTGTCCGGCATCATGCTGGCGCTCGCCGGCTACCTGCGGCTCGGCAAATACATCAAGTTCATCCCCTATCCGGTGACGGTCGGCTTCACCGCCGGCATCGCGGTGATCATCTTCGCCAGCCAGCTCGGCGAGCTCTTCGGCCTCAGGCTCGACGGCCGCGAGCCGGGGCCGATCCTCGACAAGCTCGCGGCGCTCTGGGCCGCGCGGCCGACCTTCAACCCCGCCGCCTTCGGCGTCGCCGCCCTCACCGTGGCGGTCATCCTGCTGCTGCGGCGCTGGCGCCCCTCCTGGCCCCACCTGCTGATCGCCGTCGCGGTCGCCTCCCTCGCCACCGCCCTCCTCTCGCTGCCGACCGACACGATCGGCACGCGCTTCGGCGGCATACCGCGCAGCCTGCCGGCGCCGGCCCTGCCCTCCTTCTCGCCCGAGCTCGTCGTCGCCGTGCTGCCGGATGCGGTGGCCTTCGCCCTGCTCGGGGCCATCGAATCGCTGCTCTCCGCCGTCGTCGCCGACGGCATGACCGGCCGGCGACATCGCTCCAGCATGGAGCTGGTCGCGCAGGGTTTTGCCAATGTCGGCTCGGCGCTGTTCGGCGGCATCTGCGTGACCGGCACCATCGCCCGCACCGCGACGAATGTCCGCTCCGGCGCCACCAGCCCGGTCTCGGGCATGCTGCATGCCGTGTTCCTGCTCGCCTTCATGCTCGTCGCCGCGCCGCTCGCCAGCTATATCCCGCTCGCCGCCCTTGCCGGCGTGCTGGCGGTCGTCGCCTTCAACATGGTCGAGCGGCCCGCCATCGCCGCCCTCCTGCGCTCGACGCGCGGCGACGCCGCCGTGCTGGCCGTCACCTTCCTGCTCGTCGTCTTCCGCGACCTGACGGAGGGCATCGTCGTCGGCTTCCTGCTCGGGGCGGTGCTGTTCATCGACCGCATGGGCAAGGCCGTGAACATCCGCGAGGAGACCGTGCCGCGCCTCGTGCGCGCCATCGAGGATGCCGGCGAGGACACGGGCCTGCCGGAGCGGCCGCTGGTGGCGGACGATCCCGACACGGTGATCTATCGCATCAGCGGCGTCTTCTTCTTCGGCGCGGCGGCCAGCGTCGGCACGGTGCTCGACCGCATCGCCGACCAGCGGCGCAACTTCGTGCTGGATTGCGCCGACGTGCCGCTGCTCGATTCCACGGCGGCGAGCGTCATCGAGAGCCTGGTGCGCAAGGCCGAGCGCGCCGGCGTGCGCGTCTATATCGCCGGATTGAAGCCCGACATGATGAAGCTGCTGGCGGCCCATGACCTGCGCGCGCCGCGGCTGACCTTCACCGCGACGGTCGACGACGCCATGGCCGAGATCGCCGTGAGGCGCTAGCCGGCAGCCACCGCAGCCACGGCCGGCGCGCGCATGCGCCCGGCAAGGCCGGCGAGCACGGCGGCGGGCGTGGCGCACATCACCCGGTTGCGGCGGGCCTCCTTGGCGGCATAGAGCGCACCGTCGGCGGCCGAATGCAGGCGGTCGAAATCGGCGCCGAAGCTGGCGACATCGGCAAGGCCGATGCTGACCGAAACGCCGATCTGCCTGCCATCGCAGACGACCGGCATGGCGGCGACCTCGCCGCGCAGCGCTTCCGCGAAATCCCGCGCCGCGGCGGCGTCGCGATGCGGGGCGAAGAGCGCGAATTCCTCGCCGCCGAAGCGGCAGAACAGCATGCCCGCCTCCAGGCGAGAGGAGACCAGCGCGGAAAAGCGCTTCAGCACCGTATCGCCCGCGCAATGGCCGTAGGTGTCGTTGATCGCCTTGAACCGGTCGAGGTCGAAGACCATCAGCGTGCCCTGCCCCGTGCCGGACAGGTGCTGCTCGACATCCTCGAGGAAGGAGCCGCGATTGGCGATGCCGGTCAGCGCGTCGGTGCGGGAGGCCTGCCGGTAGAGCGCCTCGCCGCGCTCCTTGATGAGCACGAGCATCGCCACGGCGGCAAGGATCGTATGGGCGAAGAGTTCCAGCGAGAACAGGGCGAACCAGGCCGAATAGGCCGTGCCGTGCGCCATCTGCGCCGGCGCGACGATCGCCATCGGGATGCGCAGGGAATAGATGAGGCCGTGAGACAGGAAGAAGACGGCGGACAGGGTGCGGGTCGGCAGCGGCCGGCTGCGGCGTCCGCGCCAGATATCGACGCCGATCCACAGGGAATAGACGGTGATGATGACGGAGCTGACGATGATGCGGTTGTTCACATCCTCGGCCACCGCCGGCACGAACAGATAGGAAAGGCACCACAGGGCCGGGCCGGCCAGCACGACCAGCGGATAGGCGGTGCGCTTGTCGAAGACCCGGAAACCCGCCCACATCAGCGCATAGCCGAGGGTGGCGAGCGCATTGCCGAGCCCGACCGTCAGCAGCGGCAGACCCATCGGCCTGAGCGCATAGAGAAGCGTGCAGGCCGAGCCGACCCACATGGCGACGCACCAATAGCCGGCCGCCGCATGGCGCCGGTCGGTGAGCCAGACCTGCAGCATGAAGATCCCGACGACCATGGTCGACAGGAACGTGCAGATCATCAAGGTCGATATGCTGATGATGTCTTCGATCAAGCTATGCACTCCAAGGGCGCCGAGCCTAGTCGCAAACCTTGAAGACTTCGCAAACGAAACGGCGGGCCGAAGCCCGCCGCCTGGACGATTATGGTGCGGAAAGGCCGGCTCAGCCGGCGATCGCCGCGGCGACCGCCTCGATGGCGTCGGCCGCCTTGCTGCCATCGGGGCCGCCGGCCTGCGCCATGTCGGGACGCCCGCCGCCGCCCTTGCCGCCGAGCGCCTCGGAGGCGCGGCGCACGAGGTCGACCGCGCTGAACCGGCCGGTGAGGTCCTCGGTGACGGCGACCACGGCGCTCGCCTTGCCGTCCGCCGACACGCCGACGAAGGTGACGACGCCGGAGCCGAGGCTCTTCTTGCCCTCGTCCGCGAGGCTCTTCAAATCCTTCGGCTCGACGCCGGTGACGGTCTTGCCGAGATACTTGACGCCCGCGACCTCGCGCACGCCGTCGTCGCCGCCGGCCGAACCGCCGGACAGCGCCAGCTTCTTGCGGGCCTCGGTCAGCTCGCGCTCCAGCTTGCGGCGCTCGTCGACCAGCGCCTCGACGCGGGCGAGCACCTCGCCCGGCTGGGCCTTCAGCGTGGTGGCGAGCGTCTTCACGCGCTCGTCCTGCTCGGCGAGATAGGCGCGGGCCGCCTCGCCCGTCAGCGCCTCGAGACGGCGCACGCCGGAGCCGACGGCGCTGTCGGACAGGATGCGCACGAGGCCGATCTCGCCCGTCGAGGCGACATGCGTGCCGCCGCAAAGCTCGACCGAATAGGGCCGGTTCGCCTTGGCGCCGTGCAGGCCCGTGCCCATGGAGACGACGCGGACCTCGTCGCCGTATTTCTCACCGAACAGCGCCATCGCGCCTTCCGCGATCGCGTCGTCCACCGTCATCAGCCGGGTGGTGACGGGCGCATTCTGCACGATGATCTCGTTGGCCATGTCCTCGATGACACGCAGTTCCTCCGCCGTCATCGGCTTGGGATGCGAGACGTCGAAGCGCAGGCGCTCGGGCGCGACCAGCGAGCCCTTCTGGGCGACATGGGTGCCGAGCACCTCGCGCAGCGCCTCGTGCAGCAGATGCGTCGCCGAATGGTTGGCGCGAAGCCGCGAGCGGCGGGCATGGTCCACCGTCAGCGCCACGGCGTCGCCGACCTTGAGCGTGCCCTCGGCGACGGTCGCCGCATGCACGAACAGGCCCTCGCCCTTCTTCTGCGTGTCCGAGACGGTGAGCTTCGCATTGTCGGCGGCGATGGCGCCGGTATCGCCCATCTGGCCGCCGGATTCGCCGTAGAACGGCGTCTGGTTGACGACGATCTGCACCGCATCGCCGGCCGAGGCGCTTTCCACCGCCTTGCCGTCGCGGACGATCGCCTGCACGACGCCTTCGGCGGCCTCGGTGTCGTAGCCGAGGAATTCGCTTGCGCCGAACTGCTCCTTGAGCTCGAACCAGATCGTCTCGGTCGCCTTGTCGCCCGAGCCGGCCCAGTGCGAGCGGGCCTCGGCCTTCTGGCGCTCCATGGCGTCGGTGAAGCCGGAAAGGTCGACGCCGATCTCGCGGGCGCGCAGCGCGTCCTGCGTCAGGTCGAGCGGGAAGCCGTAGGTGTCGTAGAGCTTGAAGGCGGTCTCGCCGTCCAGCATGTCGCCCTTGCCGAGCGTGTTCGTCGCGTCCGAAAGCAGGGTGAGGCCGCGCTCGAGCGTCGTGCGGAAGCGGCTCTCCTCCAGCTTCAGCGTCTCGGAGATCAGTGCTTCGGCGCGCTGCAGCTCCGGATAGGCGCGGCCCATCTCGCCGACCAGCGTCGGCAGCAGCTTCCACATCAGCGGCTCCCTGGCGCCGAGAAGCTGGGCATGGCGCATGGCGCGGCGCATGATGCGGCGCAGCACATAGCCGCGGCCGTCCTTGGCCGGCAGCACGCCGTCGGCGATCAGGAAGGCGGAGGAGCGCAGGTGGTCGGCGATGACGCGATGGCTGGCGCGGGCCTCGCCCTCGGCCGGAACGCCGGTCGCCTCGACGGAGGCGTCGATCAGCGCGCGGAACAGGTCGATATCGTAGTTGTCATGCTTGCCCTGCAGCACCGCGGCGATGCGCTCGAGCCCCATGCCGGTGTCGATGGACGGGCGCGGCAGATCGACGCGCTCCTCCTTGGTGAGCTGCTC